>CAUBGU010000032.1 GCA_958435545.1 uncultured Collinsella sp. | reverse complement strand
TGACCACGCCGCGTTTGGCGATGTACTCCAGGTCGCGTCGGACCATGCCGTCGAAATCGGTGTCGTTGCGGTCCGTCACCTGCCACCAGCCGGTGATCCCGGGCTTCACGGCCAGGCGCTGCAGGTCGAATTCTGTGTACTCGGCCACCTCGTTGGGCAGCGGCGGGCGCGGGCCCACGACGGACATCTGGCCCAGGAACACGTTCAGGAACTGCGGGAACTCGTCGATGGAGTGCTTGCGGATGAACCTGCCGATCTTGGTGACGCGGGGGTCCTCCCTCATCTTGAACATGGCGCCGGCGATCTCGTTCCGCTCCTTGAGATCTGCCAGGCGCTCGTCGGCGTCCTTGTACATGGAGCGGAACTTCCACATGCGGAAGGTGGACAGGCTGCCATCGCGGTGGGTCTGGCCCACGCGGATCTGGCTGTAGAAGGGGTTGCCCTCGCTCTCCAGACGGATGAGCGCCGCGAGCACAAGGCTGGGGATCGCGATGACGACGAGCACGGCACCGCTGAACACGACGTCGAATGCGCGCTTGACGGCACGGTAGGCCAGGCGCGAGCGGTCCCAGTCCTTCACGGCCTGCATGACCTTGTAGCGCATCCTCGCGTCGCCGCCATTCATGGCCTGCGCAACAAGCGCTGCCACCACCGGCGCGTTTTGCCCTGTTACCTCTTTACTAGTCAAGTTCAAATCCACGTCCCTGTCCTCAGGGACCCCCCAATCGATGAATTCAAATTGCGAATGAATTTCCATTGCGACGTCTCTTTACGTCTTACTGGGCACGTCCAACGGAAGCAGCTCCCTAAATGCGGAGTCGCCTTCGCCTACGTCCACCAGGCACCAGCGCTTATGACGGTCGATCTTCTTTACTCGGGCCTCTTGCCCCACCAAGGGCCCTTGCTCTATATGCAGCACGCCGTCTTCTATGCGGGCCACGCTGTTGCGAACCACGCCGTCGTCGTCAAGCACGCTGCGGTACCAGTCCTGCGCATCGTCCGGCATGGGCGCATAGGCCCGCTCCCTGCTGCCGGCAATGCGGCAGCCAAAACTCAACTGGGCCAAAGCCTTGTCGAGCAGGGCGGCATCGCGCGTGGCGACGAAGAAGTATTCCTTGTACATGGGTTTGGTTTGGAGCGACCAGGCGCCGTCCCGCTTAAACCAGAACTCCTTTTGCATCACAAAAGCGTCCTGCATCAGCTCGTGCGGGATAATGCGGCGGACCTTTTCGCAGGTCTCGCGCTCTTTACCGTTGGGGGTGTGGACCAGATACCAGTGGACGCGGCCATGCTGGCTGTTGGTAGTAGCGCCACTAAAGGCGCCGGGCAGCTGCTCTTGGCGCCGCATTGTCTGTTCCATCTCTCGCCCCCTTAACTTGCTCCGCGACGCACGCGGATGCAGGGGCGTTAAGAACAGGCTTCTCGCTCGCAGCTAGGCGCAGTCGCAAAAGTACAGGTTTTTGTATCTTTCGACGTTGCTCATTATACGAGTAAACTGCTCGCGTTTTCCCAGATTGCACAAAATGCGCCGCGAATGGGTGCATCTCCATACCCCTCTACAAAAACCTGTAGCTTTTTGCACAACAAAAAAGCCGCTCTAACCAGCGGCTTTTCTTCTATAGACAACAAAAAAGGCGACCGCCCGCGAGGACGATCGCCTTTGTAAATTCTTGTGTTGTTTGTGCTAGGCGCGAGTCTTGATCTCCTCAAGCACCTTGGCCACAAACTCATCAACGCTCATCTGAACGGTCTCGTTGGAGCGATCGCGGACAGAGATGTTGCCGGCCTCGACCTCCTTCTCGCCCAGGATGAGCATGTAGGGCACGCGGTCGATGCTGCGGGCCTCGCGGATCTTGTAGCCAATCTTCTCGTCGCGGTCGTCGCAGACCACGCGAATGCCGGCCTCCTCCAGCTTGGCACACACCTCGTGGGCGTAGTCGCGGCTCTTCTCAGAGACGGGAAGTGCCTTGACCTGCACGGGAGCCAGCCAGGTGGGGAACTTGCCCGCAAAGTGCTCGATCAGAATACCGATGAAGCGCTCGATGGAGCCAAAGCACACGCGGTGAAGCATGATGGGGCGCTTCTTGGTGCCGTCAGCGTCCACGTACTCCAGGTCAAAGTTGAGCGGCATCTGGAAGTCGAGCTGCACGGTACCGCACTGCCAGGTACGGCCGAGTGAGTCCTCCAGGTGGAAGTCGATCTTGGGGCCGTAGAAGGCGCCGTCGCCCTCGTTGACCTCGTAGTCCATGTGCAGCTGCTCCAGAGCGGTGCGCAAGCCCTCCTCGGCGCGCGCCCAGTCCTCATCGGAACCCATGGAGTCCTCGGGGCGGGTGGAAAGCTCTACATGGTACTTAAAGCCAAACTTCTGGTACACGGAGTCGATCAGGTTGACCACGCCCACGATCTCGTCGGTCAGCTGGTCGGGACGCACAAACAGGTGGGCGTCGTCCTGGTTAAAGCAACGCACGCGGAACAGGCCGTGCAGGGCGCCGCGCAGCTCGTGGCGGTGCACCAGGCCAATCTCGCCGGCACGAATGGGCAGCTCGCGGTAAGAGTGCGGCTTGGAGGCGTACACCAGCACGCCGCCCGGGCAGTTCATGGGCTTAATGCAGTACTCTTCGTCGTCGATGACGGTGGAGTACATGTTGTCCTTGTAGTGGTCCCAGTGGCCCGAGGTCTTCCACAGCTGCTTGTTCATGATGAGCGGCGTGGAGATCTCCACGTAGCCGGCCTTGTGGTGGATCTCGCGCCAGTAGTCCAGCAGCGTGTTCTTAAGGATCATGCCGTTGGGCAGGAAGAACGGGAAGCCGGGGGCCTCGTCGCGCATCATAAAGAGGTCCATCTCGCGGCCGATCTTGCGGTGGTCGCGCTTCTTGGCCTCCTCCAGCATGTGCATGTGCTCGTCGAGCTCTTCCTTGGTGGCAAAGGCGACGCCGTTGATGCGGGTGAGCATCTTGTTGTCCTTGTCGCCCTTCCAGTAGGCGCCCGAGACGCCGGTGAGCTTAAAGGCCTTCAGGGCCTTGGTGTAGCAGATGTGGGGGCCGACGCACATGTCGATGTAGTCGCCCTGCTGGTAGAAGGTGATGCGGGCGTCGTCGTCCAGGTCGCCGATGTGCTCGACCTTGTACTTCTCGCCGCGCTCCTCCATAAGGGCGATGGCCTCGGCGCGGGGCTTCTCGTACACGGAGAACTTGAGGTTCTCCTTGACGATCTTCTTCATCTCGGCCTCGATCGCGGGGAAGTCGTCCTCGCTGATCTTGACGCCCTCGGGCAGGTCGACGTCGTAGTAGAAGCCGTTGTCGGTCGCGGGGCCGTAGGCGAAGTCGGCCTCGGGGTACAGGCGCTTGATGGCCTGCGCCATGATGTGCGCGGCGGAGTGGCGGATGACGTGCGTGACCTCGTCCTGCGGGAGCTCGGCCACCGAACCGTCATTGTAGAGTGCCTTCATGGGTATATTTTCTCCTCTCGGATGCCTGATGCAAGTGCGTGCGATGCGCTCGGCGTTTTAACTTGCATCATTATAGGCAGGTTGCCTTGGTATACAAGCGCCCGCCGCACCTTAATGGCACGGCGGGCGATTTTCTACGCATGCTTCATCGTGTGGGGCGGGGTTTGGTGCGCGCGTGGCTTGCGGCGTGCCCGTGGCTTGCGGCCAGCCCGGCGATGGATGCGTTACTGGATGCGAGTTCGGCAGTAGGGGCAAACCTTCCAGTGCGCATCGAGCGGGCGATGGCAGCTGGGGCAGACGTTGCGAACCTGGGTATCGCACACTGGGCAGACCACAAAGTCCTTCTCGATGGGCGCGCCGCACTGCGGGCAGGTGCCGTACTGGGCAAGCTGGCGCTCGCGCAGGGCCATGTCCAGCTCCTGCTCCTCGCGGTCGGACGCGTAGGAGTGCGGGCGCAAGACCAGGTAGGCGATGAGGCCCACAAACGGGATGAGGGCGATGATGCCCCATGCCACGTAGGCGCTGGCGCCGCGGCGGCGAGCGTCGATGAACACATAGACGACCGACAGCACATACAGGGCGATGATGAAGCCAACGAAGGCATAGACGACGCCCATAAGCTGCGGCGACATGAGCTCGGAGATGTACTTGGACATTGGGGTGTACCTTTCGGAATATTAACAGTCCGGTCAAGTTTACCACGGGGTTTGTTTATATGGGACCACGGCTAGGGGCGGGGCTGGCGCGGACACAAACATCTCAATCTGTAACAGGTGGGAGCGGAATCCAGGTCCAGATGTTATGAATTGAGACAAACGGAGGACCCGCCAGACTAACGTCTCAATCTGTAACATCTGGAACCCAAATCCTCGTCTAACTGTTACAGATCGAGACGAACGGTTGCCATAGTTGTCGGCAGACGAGGTGACCGATGGTCCTGAGTCTCCCTCGCCTGCCGTTGGCGGGTGTTGCGGGGCTGTTCGCCGCATTGCCGCTGCGCTGGAGGTATGCAGACCGTAGGATAGTCTTATTGACGGCCTGTCAACTCGTCTGGGAGGCACTGTGACAGAAACGTTTGATATCGCGATTGTCGGCGCGGGCATCACCGGATGCGCCATCGCGCGTCAGCTCGCGAGATTTGACCTGTCCATTTGCGTGGTCGAGGCGGCTAATGATATTGCGCTGGGCGCATCGAAGGCCAATGGCGGCCTGGTGCACGCCGGTTACGATCCGGCACCGGGCACGGTCAAGGCACAGATCAATGCCCGAGGTTGCGAGCTTTACGGCACGTGGGCCCAGGAGCTGGGCTTTCTGTTCCGCCGCACCGGATCGATGGTGCTGGGCTTTAACGACGAGGACCGCGCACACTTGGAAAAGCTGCGGCGCAACGGCCTTGCCAACGGCGTGCCCGAGCTGTCAATCGTCGGACCCGACCGCATCCGCGAGCTGGAGCCGCGCGCGAGTGCCGATGCAACGTGCGCGTTATGGTGCCCCTCGACTGGGTTTGTCGACCCGTTTGAGGTTGCCATCGCCGCGCTGGAGAACGCCGTGGCCAACGGGGTGACGTTAATGCGGTCCGCGTCGGTGGAAGCAATTGAAGTCGCGGGCTCGGGCGACGACGCGCGCTTTACGCTGGCGACGCCCGTCGGCGATGTGCGCTGCCGCTACCTGATCAATGCCGCGGGCAACGGCGCCGCGGACATCTCGCATATGGCGGGCGCCGAGGAGTTCCAGATGGTTTGGCGTCAGGGCAACATCGTGGTGCTGGACAAGGAGCCGCGCACGCTCATGCCGCTCTACCCCGTGCCGACGCCGGTGTCGAAAGGCGTTATCGTGACGGGTACCGTGCACGGCAACACCGTGATCACCGCCACGGCTGCCGTGCGCGAGCCGGGCGACACGCAAACCTATGCGAGCGATGTAAACGCGCTGCTGACCGGCGCGCGCAAGCTGGTGCCCGATCTGGATACGCGCCGCGTGGTGCGCGCATTTGCCGGCGGGCGTCCGGTCATTCGGGGAACGAACGACTTCTTTATTGGACAGTCGGCCGTGGTGCCGGGGCTGTTCCAGGCGGCGGGCATTCAGTCGCCGGGAGTAGCAAGCGCGCCGGCCATTGCCGAGCGCATGGAGCACGTGATGCGCGAGGCGGGCGTGGAACTGCACGAGCGGGCGGACTGGAACCCGATTCGCCGTGCGCCGGACGACTTTGACCGCGCACCGCTGGCGCGCAAGGAGGAGCTAATCAAGTCCAACCCCGCGTGGGGACAGATTGTCTGCCGCTGCGAGACGGTGCCCGAGGCCGAGATTGTGGCCGCAATCCGACGCCACCCGGGCGCGATTTCGGTCGAGGGCGTCAAACGCCGCTGCCGCGCGGGCATGGGCCGCTGCCAAAGTGGCTTTTGCCAGAGCCGTGTGGTGGCAATTCTTGCCCGCGAGCTGGGCTGCGACCCCAGCGAGGTGCTGTTGGAGGATGCCGGCTCTTGGCTGGTCCAGGGACCGCTGAAGGGGGTACGCTAGGATGGCGGAATTCACATCGAGCGCTAATGATTGCAGCGTCGTCGAAGCCGTACAAACGCAAGCCTTCGACGTGGTCGTTATCGGCGGCGGACCTGCCGGCATGGCGGCCGCGCTGGCCGCGCATAAGACAGGCGCACGCGTGGCCATCGTGGAGCGCGAGCAGCACCTGGGCGGCATCCTCCGCCAGTGCATCCACCCCGGCTTTGGCCTGTCGCACTTTAAACAGGAGCTCACCGGTCCCGAGTACGCGCAGCGCTTTATCGACCAGGTGCACGCAACCGACATTGCGCTGTTCCTGGACAGCATGGTGATTGGGATTGATTCAGGCGAGCCTACGGAAGACACCGCGGTCCATACCGTCACGCTCATGAGCCCTGCCGGCATGTTGCAGCTCACCGGACGCGCAGTCGTCCTTGCCATGGGTTGCCGCGAGCGCACGCGCGGCGAGATCAAAATCCCCGGCAGCCGACCCGCCGGCGTGTTTACGGCGGGTCTGGCGCAGCGATACATCAATATCGAGAACCTCAAACCCGGCTCGCGCGCCGTCATTTTGGGTTCGGGCGATATCGGGCTGATCATGGCACGTCGCTGCACGCTCGAGGGGATTTCGGTCGAGGGCGTGTACGAGCTCATGCCGTACGCCAACGGTCTGCGCCGCAACGTCAAGAACTGCCTGGACGACTTTGGCATTCCGCTGCATCTGTCTACCACAGTCACGCGCGTGATCGGGCACGACCGCGTGGAAGCCGTCGAGGTGAGCCAAGTAGACGACTGCCTGGCGCCCATTCCGGGGACCGAGCGCATTGTTCCGTGCGACACGCTGCTGCTTTCGGTGGGCTTGATTCCCGAGAACGAGCTTTCGGTTGCCGCAGGCGTGGAGCTTGACCCACGCACGCGCGGCGCCGTGGTGGATCAGAGTCTGCAGACGGGCGTGCCGGGCATCTTTGCCTGCGGCAACGTGCTGCACGTGCACGACCTGGCCGACAACGTGACGTGTGAGTCCGAGAGAGCTGGCGCAGTTGCAGCGGCGTACGCGCTGGGGACCGGCGCAGGCGCCGTTCCGGACTGCGAGCTCACCGTCTCCCCTGCCGGCATTGCGGGATACGCGCTGCCGGGGCGCATTGCGGCTGCGGCGCTCACCAAGCTCAACTTCCACGTGCGCCGACCCGTCGACGCCGCCCGCGTGAGGGTCTTAGCCGACGGCGAGGAACTGTTCGCCGGCAAGGTCCGCGCGTTTAAGCCGAGCGTAATGGAAAGCTTCCCGCTGCCAGCAAAGGTGATTCAGCGCGCACTCGACCTTGGTGCTAGCGAAATTGTCCTGTCCGTCGATCCCGTCGAGAAGGCATAGACTATGAGCAATAACGCGATCGAAACGCTGCAGTTCAACTGCACGACCTGCCCATCCGAATGCCTCCTGACCGTAGAAGTCGAGCGCGACGCTAATGGCGCCGTGGTAGAAGTGCGCTCCGTAACCGGCAACAGCTGCCCGCGCGGCGATAAATTCGCACATCAGGAGCTCACCTGCCCCATGCGCGTACTCACCACCACCGTGGCCATATCCGGCGGCGACGAGGCGCTGCTGCCTGTGCGCACGGCTGAGGCCATCCCGCTAGCACTCCACGCCCAAGCCATGAACTTCATCCGCGGCCTAGTCGTCAACGCCCCCATCCGCATGGGCGACGTCGTGCTAGAGAACCTCCTAAACACCAACATCAACCTAATCGCCAGCATGGACATCGACCGAGCCCAAGTAGCCAATTAGGGACGGAGCTCTTTTAGCTACCCCGCCATCCACCCCACCCTCCTCAATTGCGGTGAAATAGTTCCTGATTTCCGCCAAAACCCCGGCATCCAGGAACTATTCCACCGCAACTATCCTTGGAATCGGTATTCAGCTTGTGCCTACTTTAGTGCCATTTCAAAACTATGCCGGATTACGGGGCCGATTCGGAGACCCCCATCCATACCGGCAGTTTTCGATTTTTGATAAGCCGTCTACCTGCGGTTTTAATTTCGCGATTTTACCCATGGTCAAGTAATATAGGTCCAGCCCCGTAATCCGCCATACTTTTGAAAGCAGCCCATTTGGGACGGGCCCCTTATGACCACTTTTGCCCGCACGCTTGCCAGGCTGGCCATGCCAAGGAGTGTCCCGAGGTGCCGGCATAAAAGGAACGTCCCTATGTGCCGGGCATGGGATACCATGGTGGCAGCCTAGCGAAAGGATGTTTCATGGCACATGTCGATGACCAGCGTGTGGCGCGCGTGCTCGATGCGCTCGAGGCTCAGCACCCCGGCGCACAGCTGCTCGTAAACGACCCGTGGTCGATCTACTACCTGACCGGCTTTTATGCCGATATGTTCGAGCGTTTTTGCGGCGTTCTGCTCGCACGCGATACCGAGCCCGTGATCTTGGTCAATGCGCTACACCAACTGCCGGAGTATGACAATGCCCGCGTCGCCTATCACACCGACAACGACGTCGTGGCCGACGCCATCGTTCGTGAGGTCGATCCGAACAAACCACTCGGCATCGATACCGTCATGCGCTCCGGCTTTTTGATGCCCCTCATGGAGCGTCACGCCGCGAGCGAGTTCTTCCTTGGCGACTTTGCCGTCACCGCCGCACGCACCTACAAAGACGCTACCGAGCAGGAGCTTATGCGCGCGTCCTCTGCCGCCAACGACGCCGTGATGGCCGACGCCATCAAGCTCGTCCATGAAGGCGTGACGGAGCGCGAAATTGCCGACCAGATGCTCAGTCTGTATCGCAAGCACGGCTGCGAGGGCTTTAGCTTTCCGCCCATCGTGAGCTTTGGCGCCAACGCCAGCGACCCGCACCACGAGCCCGACGACACCGTGCTCAAGCGTGGCGACGTGGTGCTGTTCGACATTGGTGGACGTCGCCGCAACTATTGCTCGGACATGACGCGCACGTTCTTTTGGGGCGAGCCGGACGAGGAGACGGCACGCATCTACGACATCGTGCGCCGTGCCAACGAGGCCGCCGAAGCGCTTATCGCGCCGGGCGTTCGTATGTGCGACCTAGACCGCGCCGCGCGCGACGTGATTGAGGATGCGGGCTATGGGCAGTACTTTACGCATCGCCTGGGTCACTCGATCGGCCTGCAGGATCACGAGCCGGGCGACGTCTCGCTCGTCAACGAGCAGGTTGTCGAGCCGGGCATGACCTTCTCCATCGAGCCGGGCATCTACCTCCCCGGTCACACCGGCGTCCGCATCGAGGACTTGGCCTTGGTGACCGAGTCCGGCGTCGAGATTCTCAACGCCCACCCCCACGATCCAGTCCGCCTAGACTAGGCGATGCGGCAAAGGGACAGCCCCTTTGCCGCATCACATGAAGTCGCCACAAAAACGGCCTATCTACTACGTTTAACCCGCACGGGTCGACCATAACCGACTTTTCGCAAAATCCGCAAGCCGTCTACCTGCGGTTTTAATTTCGCAATGTTCCGTGTGGTCGAGGGTAACCGGTCAAACGTAGTAGATAGGCCAATTTCGTGGCAAGCGAGTCGACTCGGGGCACAGGGCAGCCAAAAAAGCCCCGTCCCAAATTGGCTGCTTTTGAGTTGCGGTGATATACGGACTGTTTGGGGCTCCTGGCTTGTAAAACAGTCCCTATTTCACCGCAACTGATGAGGGGATGGGTTAACGGAGCAAGCCGGCCACTTCGCCGGCTAGGGTGATGGTGCCAGCTGCTACGAAGGGCTCGCCCGCGGCCTTGAAAGCCGCGAGGGCCTCGGGCACGCTCTGGTATACGCCCGCGAGCTTATCGGCGTCCACCAGGGCGGCGAGCTCCTCTGCCGGCAGGGCGCGATCGGAATCGGTCTGGGTTACGACCACACGCGGGAAGGCCGGAATCAGAACATCGACAATACCGGCCACATCCTTGTCGGCCAGTGCGGCGCACAGCAGCGTGGGGCGATTCTCGACGCACGGATCTATCTCGTCCAGCGCGCTCACAAAGTTCTCGCAGCTCTGAGGGTTATGGCAAGCGTCGATCAGCTTGAGCGGATCAGTTCCCAGCACGTCAAAACGACCCGGCGTGGGGCAGCCCATAAGCGACGCATCGAGCTTGTCATGATCGAGTTCGCGACCCAGATACCCCTCGCAGAGCATAATCGCGCACGCAGCATTCTGCGGCTGATACGCCGGCTTGACCATGCTCGACGTATAGATCGCACGCGGCGTGGTGCAGCTAAACTCAACCGTATCGCCCACGTGCTCCGGCACCTTAGTCGTGGCGTGGCTTACCACGAGCGGCACGACGCCGCACTCGCGACAACGAGCATCCATCACGCGTTGAACACTCGCCTCATGCGTGCCCTCGCCCAGCACAACCAGACGTCCGGGCTTGATAACCGCCGCCTTCTCACCCGCAATGGCCTCAAGCGTGTCGCCCAAAATACGTGTGTGATCGAGCCCGATGCCCGTAATGGCAACGGCGACGGGATCGGTCGCACTCGTGGCGTCCCAACGCCCGCCCATGCCAACCTCAAGCACGGCTACGTCCACGCAAGCCTCGGCAAACACTACAAGTGCAGCAGCCGTCAGCAGGTCAAACGGTGTGATGGTATAGGCGCGCTCCCCTGCCGCCACACGGCGCGCATTCACGCGATGCCCCGCCTCGACAGCCGCCGAAACGCCATGGGCAAAGGCCTCGTCGCTCACGACGCACCCATCAACCTCCATGCGCTCGGGATAGCGCACCAGCTGTGGCGACGTATACAGCGCGGTTTTGAGCCCCTCACCACGAAGAATGGCAGCCGAAAAACGCGTAGTCGAAGTCTTGCCATTGGTACCGGCAACCTGGATGCAATCGAAATACTCGTCCGGACGCCCCAGCTCATCGAGCATATCGACAACCGTCTCAAGCAGAGGACCAGCATCCCCAGAAATCCGCCCCGTATCGGCAGCCAGCCCAACAGCCTCACCAAACGAAAGCAACTCAAACGAGAACGGCACAGAATACGACCCAGAACGCTTAGCCATAACGCAAAGTCCCCTCAACATAAAAAGAGGCCCGTAATAAACAAGAGCCCCTCCCATTCAAAATATCAGCCAAACACCGCTTTGCAGCGAGACCAAGGCCACAACCCAGTGGCCCTAACCTACCAGTTGTAAACAACCACGTAACCGCACTAGGAGCGGCCCGATGCTTTGCTCGCCGCAAGTTCCGCACGCAAAGGACAGCACTTAATGTGCTGTCCGTCTTGCGCAGGACTGTCCGCAGCGGAGAGCAAAGCGTCGGGACGCGCCCCTCAGTAAGATCTACGAGAAGTCAGCAACCTGAGCAGTCAGTGCCGTCAGGATCTCCTTGAGCTCAGCTGCACGGTCCCTCTTCTTCTGGACCACCGCGGGCGCGGCCTTGGCCACAAAGCCCTCGTTGGCGAGCGTCTTCTCGCAGCCGGCGAGCTCCTTCTGGGCCGCGGCGATCTCCTTCTCCAGGCGCGCCTTCTCGACCGAAAGGTCAACCTTGCCCTCGAGCACCACAAAGACCTCGACGCCGCTGTCGACCACGGCGATGCTCGCAGCCGGCTTCTCAACGTCGGTGCCCATGACCAGCGAAGCCGTGTTCGCCAGCGGCTCAATCGTCGAGCGCAGGCTCTCGAGCTTCTCGATGTCCTCGGCACCGGCGCGCACGACCACGTCGAGCTCGGCCTTGGGGCTCAAGCGATAACGCGAACGGGTGGCGCGGGCGGCAGACACGACGGTGCGGCACAGCTCAAACGCGCGCTCGGCGTCCTCGTCGACATACTTAGCGTAGTCGGCGGGCTCGGGCCACTTCGCGATCATGAGTGCCTCGGCGCGGTCCACGTTGCCCTCGGCGTCCAGGTCGAGCACGCTCGCCGGCATGTTGTCCCAAATCTCCTCGGTAACAAACGGCATAAGCGGGTGCATCAGGCGAATGGAGGTGTCGAGCACAAAAATCAGGTTGCGCTGGGCCTGCAGACGGCCCTCGCCCTTCAGGCGGGCCTTGGTGACCTCGACGTACCAGTCGCAGACCTCGTTCCAGAAGAACTGCTGCACACCGCGGGCCATGTCGCCAAAGGTGTAATTCTCGATGCCCTCGGTGACCATCTTCACGGCCTTGGCCAGGCGGCTGAACATCCAAGCGTCGGCCGGCGTCTCCACGACGGGCTCGCCGGGCGTGTAGCCCTCCATGTTCATAAGCAGGAAGCGGCTGGCGTTCCAGATCTTGGTCACAAACGACTTGGCCTGGTCGGTGCGCGGGCTGTCGATAAGCTTCTTGGTCTTCTTATCGATGTTCGCGTCGAACTTGACGTCCTGGTTGTTGGTGCAGAGCGTCAGCAGGTTGTAGCGCATGGCGTCGGCGCCGTACATACCGATGAGGTCCATGGGGTCAACGCCGTTGCCCTTGGACTTGGACATGCGGCTGCCGTCCTTGGCAAGGATCGTCGGGTAGATGACGACGTCCTTAAACGGCACCTCGTCCAGGAAGTACAGCGAGCTCATGACCATGCGGGCGACCCACAGCGCGATGATGTCGCGCGCGGTGACGAGCGCCGTCGTGGGGTGATGCCCCTCGAGCAGCTCCGGCTTTTGCGGCCAGCCCTGCGTGGCAAAGGTCCACAGCTGCGAGCTGAACCAGGTGTCCAGCACGTTCTCGTCCTGATGCACGTGATGACCGCCGCACTTGGGGCACACATCGGTGTCCTCGGTCAGGGCATCCTCCCAGCCGCAGTCCTCGCAGTAGAACACGGGGATGCGGTGGCCCCACCACAGCTGGCGGCTGATGCACCAGTCCTTAAGATTCTCCATCCAAGTGGTGTAGGTCTGCGTCCAGCGCGCGGGGTGGAAGGTGACCTTGCCGGAGTTGACGGCGTCGAGCGCCGGCCCCTTGAGCTTGTCGACGGCCACAAACCACTGCTCGGACAGCCACGGCTCAAGCGCGGCGTCGCAGCGGTAGCAGTGCATGACGGAGTGATCGAGGTCCTCGACGTGATCGAGCAGATCGTGCTCCTCGAACCACTTGATGACGGCCTCGCGGCACTCGTCGCGGTTCATGCCGGTGAACTCGCCATAGCCCTCGACGACCACCGCGTGCTCGTCGAAGATATTGATTTGCGGCAGGTCGTGGGCCTGACCCATAGCGTAATCGTTGGGGTCGTGGGCCGGGGTGACCTTGACAAAGCCGGAGCCAAAGTTGGCATCGACATGCCAATCCTCAAAGATGGGGATCTCACGGTCGACGATGGGAAGCTTGACGGTCTTGCCCACGAAGGCGGCCTTCTCGGGATCTTTCGGGGAAACGGCGACGCCCGTGTCGCCGAGCATGGTCTCGGGGCGCGTGGTGGCGACGACGATGTAGTCCTGGCCGTTGACCGGCTCGGTCAGCGGGTAGCGCAGGTGCCACAGGTGGCCCTTCTCGTCCTTGTACTCGGCCTCGTCGTCCGAGATGGCGGTGGTGCAGTTGGGGCACCAGTTAACGATACGCTTGCCACGGTAGATCAGGCCGTCGTGGTACCAATCGCAGAAGACCTTGCGCACGGCCTGTGCGTAATCCTCGTCCATGGTGAAGCGCTCGTTATCGAAGTCGACGGAGCAGCCCATGCGCTTGATCTGCTCGACGATGATGCCGCCGTACTCGTGAGTCCAGTCCCAGCAGGCGTCGACAAACTTGTCGCGGCCGATCTCCAGGCGGCTGATGCCCTCGCTCTTGAGCTTCTTGTCGACCTTGGTCTGCGTAGCGATACCGGCATGGTCGGTGCCGAGCACCCAACGCGTGGACTTGCCGCGCATGCGGGCCATGCGGATGATGGCGTCCTGGATGGAGTCGTCGGTAGCGTGACCCATGTGAAGCTTGCCGGTAACGTTGGGAGGCGGAATGGTGACGGTGCAGTCGCCCACGCCCTCGCGGCGCTTGTAGTAGCCACCGTCGAGCCACTTCTGCAGGATCGCCGGCTCGTTGGTCGACGGATCGTAGTTCTTGGGCATTTCTTCCATATATCTCTCCCTGTCCCGCCGGGGAGGAATGTAGGGCCGATTTTCGCTCGGTCAGGTCCTGGGCTCGCACGAAGACCACATTAAGTGGTCTTCGGCTCGTGCGGAATCTACGAAAATCGGGCCTACATTCCTCCCCTTAGGTATCGATTACTTCAGTCTGATATGACTTCGCTGAGGCTTAAACAAACACACAGAATAACACAGGTAGTTGGGGTTATTGCGTATATATAAAATAGCCTCCGACCGCGGGTGGTCGGAGGCTATCGACAAAAACGTTTTGACAGGTTTTAGCCGTAGATGCGTTGGGGCTGTTCTTCGCCCTTTACGGAGGCTTCGGTCACGATGACCTTGGAAACACCCTCCTCGCTAGGGAGGTCGAACATCGTCTGCTGCAGCACGTCCTCGCAGATGGAGCGCAGGCCGCGGGCGCCGGTCTTGCGGGCAAGCGCCATGCGAGCGATCTCGTGCAGGGCGGCGTCCTCAAACTCAAGCTCAACGTCCTCGAGCTGGAACATCTTGCGGTACTGACGCACCACGGCGTTCTTGGGCTCGGTCAGGATCGACACCAGGTCGTCCTCGTCGAGCGCCTGCGTCTGGGTGACGACGGGCGTACGTCCCACAAACTCGGGGATCATGCCAAAGGCGTTGAGGTCCTGCGGGAGCACCTGACGCAGCAGGTCGTTCTCGTCGACCGAGGTGGGGCCGACGATCTCGGAGTTAAAGCCCACGCCCTTGTTGCCCACGCGATCGGCGATGATCTTGTCCAGACCCACAAAGGCACCGCCACAGATGAACAGGATGTTGGTCGTGTCGATCTGCAACAGCTCCTGCTGGGGATGCTTACGGCCGCCGGTGGGCGGAACGCTGGCCACCGTGCCCTCAAGAATCTTAAGCAGTGCCTGCTGAACGCCCTCGCCCGAAACATCGCGGGTGATGGAGAGGTTCTCGGCCTTTCGGGCGATCTTGTCGATCTCGTCCACGTAGATAATGCCAACCTGAGCGCGCTCAATGTCGCCATCCGCAGCGTTGATGAGCTTGAGCAGGATGTTCTCCACGTCCTCGCCCACGTAGCCGGCCTCGGTGAGCGCGGTGGCATCGGCGATGGCAAACGGCACCTCGAGGATGCGCGCGAGCGTCTGGGCAAGCAGGGTCTTACCGGTACCGGTGGGACCGAGCAGCAAAATGTTGGACTTGGCGAGCTCCACCTCATCCATATCATCGTCGAGCTGCGAGTCCAAACCGTCGTCAAAGGCCGAAAGCGCAGCGCCGCCCTCGATCACGCGGCGGTAATGGTTGTACACGGCAACCGACATGGCACGCTTGGCGTCCTCCTGGCCCATGACATAAGCCGAAAGCTCGTCATAGATCTCATGCGGCGTCGGCACATGCGTAATGACCTGGCGGGCATCGTCCTCGAGCTCAAAGCCCTCGGCCTCAGGATCCGTAGCAGGCTGGGACGCAGCCTGGCCGTGATCGTTGAGGAAGCCCGGCAGCTTGCCGTTGCGGGCAGCGTCCATAAAGTCCGAAGCCAGTGACTCCTCCAGGATCTCGGAACAGGCGGCGACGCACTCGTCGCAGATAAAAATGTTGGTCGGACCCTTAACAAGGCGACGAACCTGTCCCTGCTCTTTTCCGCAGAAGGAGCAGCGGATGGGGTTGCCGTTCTCGTCGAAGTTGTCCTGCATGTTACCGGCCATCCTAGGCGTCCTTCGCGGCGAGGTCGCGCGAGGTGACGATACGGTCGATCAGACCGTAGTCGAGGGCCTCGGCAGCAGTCAGGTAGTTGTCGCGCTCGGTATCGGCCTGGACCTTCTCGATGGGCTGGCCCGAGGCGTCGGAAAGAATCTGGTTGAGCTCGCGGCGGGTCTTCTTGATCTCCTCGGCCACGATCTCGATCT
>CAUBGU010000031.1 GCA_958435545.1 uncultured Collinsella sp. | reverse complement strand
CTCAGTACTGCCACATGTGGTTGACGGGGCCGGAGCCTTTGCCCATGTCAAAGCCGGCGGCGAGAGCGCCCGTTAGGTAGGCCTTGCCGGCATTGATGGCGTCGGCAAGATCCATGCCCTGCGCCAGCGCACAGGCGATGGCGGACGAGAGCGTGCAGCCGGTGCCATGCGTGTTACCGGTCTCGATGCGCTTATGGCGGAACCACGTGGTGAGCGGATCGCCCAGGTGGTTGCCCTCGTCATCGAGCGGCGCGGGCTCTGCTAGCACATCGTTGGCCTCGTTGACAAAATGCCCGCCCTTAACGAGGGACGCGCAGCCAAAGCGGCGGGTGAGGAGCATGGCAGCGTTTTGCTGCGTGCGCTCGGAATCGACCTCGTAGTCGAGCAGCGCCATGGCCTCGGGAATGTTGGGCGTGATGACGGTCGCCAACGGGAACAGGCGACGTGTGAGCGCCTCGGCGGCATCTTCGGCAATCAGCCGTGCGCCCGAGGTGGCTACCATGACGGGGTCGACGACCACGTTTGTCGCGTTCCAAGCGCTCAGGCGGTCGGCGATAACCTCGATAATCTCAGCAGAGGAAACCATGCCGATCTTGACGGCGCTGGGTCGGATATCGTCAAAGACGGCATCGATCTGCGCCGCGACAATATCCGGGGAGACATTCTGCACGGCGGTGACACCGAGCGTGTTTTGTGCGGTGATGGCCGTGATGGCTGTTTCGGCATACAGACGGTGCGCCGTGATGGTCTTGATGTCTGCCTGAATGCCGGCGCCACCGCTGGAATCGGATCCTGCGATGGATAGAACGGCTGGTACCTTACTGTGATCCATGTTCGCTCCCTTGTCCGGTCGGATTCAAATGGGTCTTTTACCCCGCATTATAAAGATGCCCGGGCCGGCGATATGCCGAACCCGGGCGCGAGATGCAATTTTTACGCAAATGCAGGCAAATGTTCACATGTCAACAATTGACGAACACCTTGTGGCCGTTTGTGGCTCCGGTGACGAGTTAGTCCTCCATGCCGAGGTCGATCGTCGTGCCTTCGAACACCTTGTTAACGGTGCGGACGGCGCACATCTTGCCACACATGGTGCAAGTGCCCTCGGTGGCGGCAGGGGATTCCTCGTAGCGCTTCTTGCCGGTGACCGGGTCAAGCGCGCACTTCCACATGGCGTCCCAGTCGAGCTTGCGGCGTGCCTGGCCCATCTTGTCATCCATGTCGCGGGCGTGGGGCACCTTTTTGGCGATATCGGCGGCGTGTGCGGCGATCTTGGTGGCCATGAGGCCGTCGAGCACATCCTGAGCGTTAGGCAGGCACAGGTGCTCGGCTGGTGTCACGTAGCACAGGAAGTCGGCACCGGAGCTGGCGGAGATGGCGCCGCCGATGGCAGCGGTGATGTGGTCGTAACCCACGCCGATATCGGTCACCAGCGGCCCGAGCACATAGAACGGGGCGTTGTGGCACAGGCGCTTCTGTAGCTTCATGTTGGCAGCGATCTCGTCAAGCGCCATGTGACCCGGGCCCTCGACCATGACCTGGACGCCGGCTGCCCAGGCGCGCTTGCACAGCTTGCCCAGCTCGATCATCTCGGCGGTCTCGGTGGCGTCGTTGGAGTCGTAGAGGCAGCCCGGGCGGCAGGAGTCGCCGAGCGAAATCGTCACGTCGTATTCGTGGCAAATCTCGAGCAGCTCGTCAAAGTACTCGTAGAAGGGGTTTTCGTTGCCGGTGACCTCCATCCAGCCAAACAGCAGCGAGCCGCCGCGGCTGACGATGTTCATCAGGCGACCGGTCTCCTTAAAGGTCTTGGTGACCGACTTGTTGATGCCGCAGTGAATGGTCATAAAGTCCACGCCGTCCTCGGCGTGCGCGCGCACGACCTCGAACAGGTCGTCCTTGGTGAGCTTGACCAGCGGCTTTTCCATGTAGCCGATGGCGTCGTACATGGGGACGGTGCCTACCATGAGCGGCGTCTCGTCGATGAGCTGCTGGCGGAACTGGCGCGTCTTGCCCGAGTTGGAGAGGTCCATGATGGCGTCGGCGCCAAAGTCCTCAGCGATCTTGACCTTCTTCCATTCCTCGGCGGCATCGGCCTTGTCGCCCGAGATGCCCAAGTTCACGTTGACCTTGGTGGACAGGCCCTCGCCGACACCAAAGGCGCGCATGCCCTTTTTGATGTGCACGATGTTGGCGGGAATGGCGATGCGGCCGTCGGCCACGCGCTCGCGGATGTACTCGGGGTCGCGATGCTCGCGCTCGGCGACTTCCTTCATCTGCGGCGTGATCTGTCCGGCGCGGGCGAAGTCGATTTGCGTGACAAGCTTGGACTCGGTCTGTGTGCTCATTGGCACGGCTCCCTTCGTTGGCATTACCCATATCAGGTTTGCGGGTCAGGGCGGGCGCGCCCAATCTCAGCCTGCCGTCTGGTCCTGCAAGCTCCCCGTTTATGTAGTGGGCTCAAGTATAGCCTGAATGGGTACGATTGGCCTAACGAACGTGCCTGTGGGGAGGCGTACATGGAAGACAAGCATCTATATCGAGAGACGCAATGGGACATATCGGCCGAGGAGGGCCGTGCGCACCATGGGTTGGTCGCGATTGGCTTTGCGGTGCTTGCCGTGCTGGTGATTGCCTTTTGTATTTGGACGTTTGGCGGTCGCGGCGGCGCTGCCTGGGAGTTTGAGGCCGATGATAGCCTACCGATTATGGCGGTGAGGAGTACTGGCGGTAATGCCAATACGCTCGCCATTCCGGGCGATTATTGGTACCCGCGCGATGAGTTTGTGCAGTTGCAGCTGAGTGGTGGGTCCATTCCAGGCGAAGAAATCGAACGCGTGACGTTTGACGCGGCGCTCAAAACGCTGACGGTGAAGCTCAAAGATCAAGGAGATGTGCCCACGACCATGGATATCGCCCTGGCGGAATGGCGTCTGGAGCCTCCGTCGGGCGTCAAGGTGTCCGAGGTTGAGCATGTCAAGATTACCTATCAGGACGGCACGACAAATGAAATTGCCAAAGCCGACGGCTTGGCGGAATAGACGTCGTGCCTAGGCAGTACATTCAAGAGTAGCGGTGGTCCTACAAGGCCCGTTCGTTCAGGAAGACCAAAGTGTTTTTATTTGAAAGCTCGGGAAGGTGACGATAGCCAACGTCGAATGCGGTGAGCCCGCTTACATCCTCGACCTTGTTTTCCGCCATCCAGCGCACCATGGAGCCGCGCGCCTTTTTGCTGGCGGTCGAGCGCTGGATGGGCTTGCCGTTGCGGATGCCTTCACCAAAGAGGCACGTGACGACTGTGGCGTCGCCCGCGAGGTGGGGCAGAACGGCTTTGGCGTACTCCGCGCTGGCGAGATTGACGATCGTAGCGTTGGAGCTCGCCGGAGCGATGGTCCGTGCGAGCTTGTCGCCCCAAAACGCGTAGAGGTCTCGGGCATCGTCGACGGCAAGCTTTGCGCCCATCTCCAGCCGATACGGTTCAACGGCATGAAAGGGGCGTACGCATCCGTAAAGGCCCGAGAGGATCCAGAGATGGTTTTGCAGCCAGTCGAGCTGTGCGGCATCCATGACCTCGGGCGCCATACTTTGGTATTGGATGCCGTGGTAGGACATGACGGCGGGGGAGAGGTGTCGGGCGAGTGCGGGATTGTCGAGATCGCCGTTTTTCAGGATGGGCCCGAACTCATGCAGGGTGTTGAGGCAAGGCCCCAGCAGTTTGTCACTTACGTTCCATAGCGTCTGCAGACCGCCGCTGCCTTCATTTCGTTCGATATCTAGCAGTGCGCGGTGGAGGCGAGCCGTTTCGTGCGCAAAAGGCGGTATGTCCAGGACTTCAAAAGCATCTTGGGCCGCGCGCATCTGCTTGGCGGGCGAAATGATGACCTGCAGCATGGACTCTCCTCTGCCAAAAAGGAAGTTGCGGTGGAATACGGTCTGTTTTGGCCGTTTATGGGCCAGTTTAGTCCGTATTTCACCGCAACTGATGAAGGGTTGGTTAGGCTCGCTCGATGAAGGCCTTGTAGCCGCGGTAGGCCTCGTAGATATCGGCCTTGTTGGCGACCTCCCACAGGGCGTGCATGGACAGGACGGCAACGCCGGAGTCGATGACGTTCATGCCGTACTTGGCCATGATGTAGGCGATGGTGCCGCCACCGCCCGCGTTGACGCGACCGAGCTCACAGGTCTGGAAGTCCACGCCGGCCTCGTCCATGATGTCGCGGACGAGGGCCACGTACTCGGCATCGGCGTCGTTGGAACCGCCCTTGCCGCGGCTGCCCGTGTACTTGTTAAAGCACAGGCCACGACCCATAAAGGCGGCGTTCTTCGTCTCGAACTTGCCGGCATAGCCCGGGTCGAAACCGGCGGACACGTCGGAGGAGAGCATGCGGCTGCGGGCGAGCGCGCGGCGCAGGGCCAGCGGGCTATCCTCGCCGGCGAGCGTCATGATCTCGGCGACGGTGTTCTCGAAGAAGCGGCTCGTCATACCGGTGGCACCCACGGAGCCGATCTCCTCCTTATCGACGATGAGCGTGATGCTCGTGCGCTCCACGTTGGCGACGTCGATCTGGGCGAGCATGGACGGATAGGCGCAGACACGATCGTCGTGGCCATAGCCCAAAATCATGGAGCGGTCGAGGCCCATGTCGCGGGCGGGACCGGCGGGCACGACCTCGATCTCGGCGGAGAGGAAGTCCTCCTCCTCGACGCCGTACTGCTCCTTGAGGATGTCCAGGAACATCTGCTTGACGGGCTCCTTGGGAGCGTCCTTGTCGTCCTCGTCAAACTTGACGGGACGGCCGCCCACGATCACGTCGAGGATCTCGGCGTCGACGGCGTCCTTGGCGGGCTTGGACATCTGCTCGCTCGAGAGGTGGATCAGCAGGTCGGAGATGGTAAAGACCGGATCGTCTGCCTTGTCGCCGATGTTGATGTCGACGGTGGTGCCGTCCTTTTTGCAGATGACGCCCACGAGTGCAAGCGGGGAGGCCACCCAGTGGTAGCTCTTGACGCCGCCGTAGTAGTGCGTGTCGAGGTAGGCCATGTCGCCGGCCTCGAAGGCGGGATTCTGCTTAAGGTCCAGGCGCGGCGAGTCCACGTGAGCACCCAGGATGTTAAAGCCCTGCTCGAGCGGGACGGTGCCCAGGTTGACGAGCATGAGGTCTTTGCCGTGATTGGCGGCGTACACCTTGTCGCCGGCCTTGAGCGTGCGGCCCTCGGCAATCACGGTCTCCAAGTCGACGTAGCCCGCCTCCTCGGCCATCTTGATGCCGGTCTTGACGCACAGGCGCTCGGTCTTATTCTCGCTCAAAAACTGCTTATAGCCGCGGCAAAGCTCCTCGAGTTCCTCGACTTGCTGTGGCGTGTACTTTTTCCATGCGCAGGGACGCTCCATGACGCAGGCTCCTTTCGGATCGATCGTGCTGGTTGATGTACCGTGAGCCATCGTATCACGCGCGGGCCCGCGGCGGCAGGGAAGCCTGATGTGCGGTGGCCGCGGGGCGGGGAGCGTGTAAACTGGTGTGAGCAAACCGTGCCCAGCCCAAAGCGAGGTATTCAATATGTCTGACAAGCGCCGCACCTTTGCCGTTATCGACGGCAACTCGCTCATGCACCGCGCCTTCCACGCCGTGCCGCCCACCATGAATGCGCCGGACGGGCGCCCCACCAACGCGATCTTTGGCTTTCTGAACATGTTTCTTAAGATGATCGATGCCTTTAACCCCGACGGTGTGGTCGTGGCGTTTGACAAGGGCAAACCGCGCGTGCGCATGGAGATGCTGCCGCAGTATAAGGCGCAACGCCCGCCCATGGACCCCGATCTGCATGCGCAGTTTCCGATGATCAAGGAGCTGCTCACCGCGCTCAACGTGCCGATTCTGCAGTCCGAGGGCTGGGAAGGCGACGATATCCTGGGAACCATGGCGCGCCTGGGTGAAGAGGCCGGCTGCGACATGCTGCTGGTGACCGGCGACCGCGACATGTATCAACTCGTGACCGAGCACGTCAACGTGGTCTCGACCCGCAAGGGCCTGTCCGACGTGGCGATCATGACGCCCGAGAGCGTGGACGACCTGTATCACGGCATTACGCCGGCGCTCGTGCCCGATTTTTACGGTCTAAAGGGCGATACGTCGGACAACATTCCCGGCGTACCGGGCATCGGCCCCAAAAAGGCGAGCGCGCTCATCGCACAGTACGGCAGCTTGGACGAGGTCATCGCGCATGCCGACGAGGTCAAGGGCAAGATGGGCGAGAACCTGCGTGCGCACATCGACGATGCGCTGCTGAGCCGCAAGGTCGCAACCATTCGCACCGATGCGCCCGTCGAGCTCGACTTTGACGAAACGTCCTTCCCGGCGTTTTCTGCCGACGAAGTGTCCGCGGCGCTGGGCACGCTTGGTATCACCGCCATGCAGAACCGTTTCTTGGCGCTGATCGGCGGCGAGGGCGGGGCTGCTGCTGCCTCCAGTGTGTTTGAGATACCTGCGATGGTTCGCGCAGCCGCCGGCGATGCCGACGCGCTTGGTGCCGTTGCGGCTGAGGTTTCCCGCGCGATTGATGCCGGCGAGTGGGTCGCCGCCGTGGTGGACGACGACAAGGAAGAGGGCGCGCTCTTTGGACTGACGCGCACGCTGTGGTTGGCGACGTCCAAGGGCCTGTTCGCGCTCGAGGAGGGCGACGGCGGTACCACTGCCGTAGTCGATGGCTTCAACTTCGCCCACGGCGTGATTGCCGGCGTGCTTGCGCGCCTGTTTGTGGAGGGCCGCGTGGCGAGCCCGGATATGAAGGCGTTGTTGCACGAGCTTTCGCCCATCGATTCTTCTGAACTCGAGCTCATGGATCCGCTCGCTACCGATTCCACGCGTATCTTCGATACCGTGGTCGCTGCCTATCTGCTGGATTCCGATCGCTCCGAGTTCGATGAGGCATATCTGGCCGATACGTATCTGCAGATGGCGCTGCCTGCGGCGCGCGGCGCAGAGGGTGCTGGTGAGGACGCTCCGGCGCCTGCCGCTCGCACGGCGGCCTTGACGCTGGTGCTGGTCGCACCGCTGCGCGACCGCATGGCCCTCGAGAATGCCGCCAACGTGTTCGATGGCATCGAGATGCCGCTCGTGCCGGTGCTTGCCAAGATGGAGCGCGCGGGCATGCTCGTGGATCCCGACCGCCTGCACAGTCTGTCCGAGGGTCTGGCGACCCAGATTACCGAGGTTGAGCGCAGTATTCGCGACCTGGCGGGTGACGAGACCTTTAACATCGGCAGTCCCATGCAGCTGTCGCATGTGCTCTTTGATGTGATGGGGCTTCCGACCAAGGGCCTCAAGAAGACTAAGCGCGGCTACTATTCGACCAACGCCAAGGTGTTGAGCGACCTTGCCCGCGACCACGAAATCGTGCGTCTGATCTTGGATTGGCGTGAAAAGTCCAAAATCAAGTCCACCTATCTGGATACGCTGGGCCCGCTGCGCCGTGGTGACGGTCGCGTGCACACCACGTACAATCAGACCATCACGGCAACGGGGCGTCTGTCCTCGAGCGACCCGAACCTGCAGAACATCCCGACGCGCTCGGAGCTGGGTCGTACCGTCAAGACGGCGTTTTCGGCAGGCGAAGGAAGCGTCTTTTTGGCGGTGGACTACTCGCAGATAGAGCTGCGTCTGCTGGCACATCTCTCGGGTGACGAGCACTTGGTGCGCGCCTTTAACGAGGGCGAGGACTTCCATGCCGAGACGGCGGCGCGCGTGTTTGGTGTGCCGGTGTCCGAGGTAACGCCCGACCTGCGCAGTCGCGCCAAGGCCGTGAACTTTGGCATCGTGTATGGTCAGCAGGCCTACGGCCTGTCGCAGTCGCTGCATATCTCGATGGTCGAGGCACGCGACATGATCGACCGTTACTACGAGGCCTATCCGGGCGTGCGTATGTTCCTCGACAGCGTGGTGGCACGTGCCAAGCAGACGGGCTACGCCGAGACCATGTATGGCCGCAGACGCCATATTCCCGAGCTCAAGGCCAAAAATCCGCAACTTCGCGGCTTTGGCGAGCGCACGGCCATGAACCATCCCATGCAGGGCACCGCGGCCGACATCATCAAGATCGCCATGGCCCGCGTAAGCCGCCGCCTGGAAGAAGAGGGCTTTGCCGCCCACATGATCTTACAGGTGCACGACGAACTGGACTTTGAGTGCCCCGTCGACGAAGTCGAGCGCCTCACCGCCATGGTCCGCGACGTCATGGAACACGTAGTAGACCTCCGCGTCCCTCTAATCGCCGAAGCTTCGACTGGAGTGACCTGGGCAGACGCCAAGTAAGGGCACGACCACAATTCCAAAGTAACCAAAACCAGAAGGACGCCCCTCATCAACAAGGAGCGTCCTTCGTTCAATAAAAATCAGCCAAAGTATCTAGGCGCCAAGACGCCATCCATGCGGCAAGCAAGTCAACGTAGCCATGCCCGGGGCCGGCCGTTTGATTTTTGTAGATTCCGCACGAGCCGAAGAGCACTTAATGTGCTCTTCGAGCGAGCCCAGGACCTGACCGAACAAAAATCAAACGGCCGGCCCCGGGCATGGCGGCGAGTTTAACGAGCCGCCAGGATGGCGTCGATGAGCGTCAGTACGCCCCCGTCGTTGTTGCTCGGAATGCGCCACTTGGCGTGCGCGTTCATATGCTCCTCGGCGTTGTCCACGATAAAGCTGTGACCGACGCGCTCCAGCATGGGGATGTCGTTGTAGGTATCACCCACGGCGGCAGCATCGGCAATATCGATACCCAGGTGCTCGCACAGGTGCGCGACGCCGGCGCCCTTGTCGACGCCCAGGTTCATAAAGTCGATCCACTCGCGCCCGGCGTTGGTGACGTAGAGCTTGTCCGAGAACTCGGGGCTATAGGTCTCGCGGAAAGCGGGCTCGGCGTCGTAGCCGGGGAAGAAGACCGAAATCTTGTTGGACTCGAAATCAATGCCCTCAAAGCTGTCGACGTAGTTGATTGTGTTGTAGTAGACGCTGATCTCGTCGTGGTATTGATGGTCGCGGGCAAGCACGTAGAACTCGTCGAAGCAGCACAGGACGGGGACAGCGCGAGGATCCTCCGAGGCACGGTTCAAGACCTGCTGATACAGCTCCACGTCAATATTGCTCTTATAGATATAGCTGCCGCGATAGATCACGCACGCTCCGTTGTCGGGACAAAAGGCGAGGCGGTTCTTGATGCCCTCGAACATCTCCTCGAGCTTGGGGGCGGGACGTCCGCTGGCGGGGCAGAATACGATGCCGGCGTCGGCGAGCTTGTCCAGGCGCTCATCAAGACCCTGGGGCAGCACACGCTCGTCGGTCAGCAGCGTCTTGTCCATATCGACGGCGAGAATCTTAATGTTGCCGATGTTGGCGTCCGATTCGTAAGTTTGCATAAAAAAGCGCCTTTCGTTTCGAGATCGTTTCAGACGTTATAACCATCAACTAGTAGTCGAGCGTATTTTCGCAGGAATGGTGCGTATTTGCACTGCAATTCACAAACTAATGAAAAAACTTTTCAGAAATTTGAATTTGTCGCTTGTGCAGCGTGCACTTTATCGTAATATAGCGAACATCGAAAACGGAGACGGCAAAAGAGCCGTTTACCGAGGAAAAGGTACCGTTTGCGATATTTGAATTGCGCCCGGCGATACGTGAGAGGAGAGGCAGATGCAGTTCGTAAAGATCATCACCACTGCAGACAATGCCATCCGACGCCAGCGCGCAATTTCCCGACGACGATAACAATCGTCTCTGTCCGCATGGGGCGAATTGCCTCAACAGAGTCATTTTGAGGTCGTTGGGTTTTAGCACGACATTGCTGCATGTTTCTAGGGCATGTATGTGCTGATTTTTGCTATTTAACCTGATATTGCACGGTATATGACCTTGAAATGACTTGCAACTGACCGATGTTCTAACTAGCTACCAAGGGCGAAAGGAAACAGCCATGAGCAAGGAAAAAGTCGTTCTCGCATATTCCGGTGGTCTTGATACATCCGTATGTGTCAAGTGGCTCCAGGACGAGAAGAATCTCGATGTCGTTTGCGTCTGCGGCAACGTGGGCCAGGAAGAGACCGGACTGGATGCCAAGAAGCAGAAGGCGCTCGACCTGGGCGTTCTCGATTGCCAGGTACTCGACCTGCGCGACGAGTTCTCCGATGAGTTCCTGACTAAGGCCATCGCCGCAAACTCCATGTACGAGAACAAGTATCCGCTGCTCTCCGCTCTTTCCCGTCCGTTGCTCGCCAAGAAGCTTGTCGAGGTCGCTCACGAGTTTGGCGCGACCTACGTCGCCCACGGCTGCACCGGCAAGGGTAACGACCAGGTCCGTTTTGAGGCTGCCGTCAAGGCCCTCGACCCCGAGCTTAAGGTTATCGCCCCGGTTCGCGAGTGGGACCTGAAGTGCCGTCCCGACGAGGTCGCCTATGCCCACGCCCACAACGTGCCGGTTCCCGAGGGTGCCAACGATAACCCCTATTCCATCGACGACAACCTGTGGGGTCGCGCCATCGAGTGCGGTCACCTGGAGGACCCCTGGAATGAGCCGCTCGATGACGCTTGGGTTATGACCAAGAACCCCGAGGACACGCCTGACACCCCGACTTACACCGAGATTGAGTTTGAGGCCGGCAAGCCCGTCGCCGTAGACGGCAAGAAGATGAAGCTCTCCGAGATCGTCATCGCCCTCAACAAGATCTCCGGCGACAATGGCTTTGGCCGTCTCGATCTGGTCGAGGATCGCCTGGTGGGTCTTAAGAGCCGCGAGTGCTACGAGGTTCCCGGCGCCCTGACGCTCATCACCGCCCACAAGGCGCTCGAGGACATCTGCGTCGAGGGCGACCTGCTCAAGACCAAGATCAAGCTCGAGCAGGATTGGGCCACCGCCGTGTACAACGGCCAGTGGTACAGCCCGCTCAAAAACGCGCTCGATGCCTTTATGGCCGATACCCAGAAGTTCGTGACCGGCACTGTCCGTCTGAAGTTCTTTAAGGGCAACTGCCATGTCGTCGGCCGCAAGAGCCCCTTCAGCCTCTACGACTACGGTCTGGCTACCTACGACCGCGACACCACGTTTGACGAGAAGGCCAGCGCCGGCTTTATCGAGATCGATACGCTGTCGCTCAAGACGTGGGCAAAGGTCCAGGGCCCCAGCTCTGCTGCCGCCCAGGCCTAGCGCTTCCTTCCCTTGGTATCCGCGCGGCCCATCCGCGTGATACATAACGGGCGCACGGGGTCCCTACCTTTCGTTATGCTTGCTGACACTTCTTAACATTGGTGGCCCCTACGTTCCGCCCGCATATATGATGCCGCGTCTGCGGCTGAGTCCGAGCCCCGCCGGGGTTGTCCGGCGGGGCTCCTTCTATCAATTTGGCGGCCCTGCGCCTATACCTATATATATGAGGAGTATCCATTATGTTCAATGCTATCGCGCATGCTTTACTTGCCCTCGCGCCCGAGTTCGATGCTGCAAGGGTCGAGGACGTCCCTATGAGCCTGAAGGCCTGGATCGATGGTTCGCAGGGCAACATCCGGAGGGAGACGTTGGGCGCCAAGTGCATGGCGCGTCACTTCTTTGCAAATTAGCTACATGGCTCTGCACACGGTGGGGAATGTGTAAAACTAGCGGTTGAAAAATCGCTTTAGCGATATGGCGCATTGCTTTGGGCGCTTGTTTTGGAATTTGGAGAAAGGGGACGGTTCCATGGCTCTTTGGGGCGGTCGTTTTGAGGCAGGCGTGGCCGAGGTCACGCAGGAGTTTGGCGCGTCGCTGCCGGTCGACAAGCATCTCTATAAGCAGGATATCGCCGGCTCTAAGGCGCATGCCAAGATGTTGGCCGCCCAGGGCATCATCAGTGCCGAGGACGAGCAGGCGATTGCCAAGGGCCTGACCGGAATCGAACAGGATATCGATGCCGGCAACTTCACCTTCGATATCAACGATGAGGACATTCATATGTCCATCGAGAGCGAGCTGACGCGTCGCATCGGCGAGGCTGGCAAGCGCTTGCATACTGGGCGTTCGCGCAACGACCAGGTGGCGACCGATACGCGCCTGGGCATCAAGGCGCTGGCCAAGGAGCTCATGGAGGCCAATCTTGAGCTGCGCCATGTGCTGGTGGATGCGGCCAAGAAGTACGACAAGGTGATTCTGCCGGGCTACACGCATATGCAGCACGCTCAGCCCGTGCTGCTCTCGCATCACCTGCTGGCGTATTCCTGGATGTTCGCGCGCGACTTTACGCGCCTGAAGGCCGCCTTTGATGCCGCCGACAACTGCCCGCTGGGTGCTGCCGCGCTTGCCGGTACGAGCTATCCGCTCGATCGCCAGATGACGGCTGCTGAACTTGGCTTTGCGGGCGTGATTCCCAACTCGCTCGATGCGGTTTCCGACCGTGATTTCCTGCTCGATCTGCATTACGCCGGATCCGTCATGGCGATGCACCTGTCGCGTCTTTCCGAGGAGATCGTGCTGTGGTCGAGCTCCGAATTTGGCTTTATCACGCTTTCCGACTCGTACTCCACCGGCTCGTCCATCATGCCGCAGAAGAAGAATCCCGACTTTGCCGAGCTTATTCGCGGCAAGAGCGGCCGTGTGTATGGCAACCTGGTGCAGCTGCTCGTGACCATGAAGGGCCTGCCGCTTGCTTATAACAAGGACTTGCAGGAGGACAAGGAGGGCGCGCTCGATACCGCCCATACGCTCATGCAGTGCCTGTCGGTTATGGCCGGAATGATTTCGACTTGGACCGTCAACGAAGATGCCATGGCGCGCGAGTGCGGCGTGGGGCACCTTGCCGCTACCGATGTTGCCGATTACCTGGCCAAGCGTGGCCTGCCGTTCCGCGAGGCACATGCCGTGGTGGGGCATCTGGTTCTGATGTGTGAGAAGCGCGGCTGCAATCTTGAGGACCTGCCGTTTGAGGTGTTCCAGGAGGCAAGCCCGCTCTTTGAGCACGACATTACCGAGGCGCTCGACATCCCGTCGATTGTCGCCGCGCGCACGACCGAGGGCGGCACCGCCCCTGCCGCCGTTGCCGTGCAGCTTGAGCGTGCCGAGGCGCAGCTCGTGGTCGACGAAGGTGTGTTTGGATCGCTAACCAAGGTCGTCGAGATGGGTCACGGGGCAAAGTAGAGGTTTGGCTGAAGACGTATTGTCCATTTATTGATAAATCGTTTTCGCTTTACGGGCGCCTGCTGATGTGGGAGCCCGTATTTTGTTGCTATGGGGGAGGGGCTTGTCGAGAACTTCTGTAGGACCTTTGGGCAGGTTGTGAAGGGGATACGTTCGCGGGCGGCAACCGACCGCCTGCTCTGTTCGGCGCGGTTGATGGGCGGTCGGATGGTACTCTAATCGGGCTTCGAAACAGAAGTGACACATATGGAGCGCTTTAATAAATTGCAACGTTTCAATAAACAGCTTTTTGTTTAACTGCAGCTAAAACTCTGTTACGATGCAGTCCAGGCGGGTGCCGGAATGGGACTTGGGCACGCGCGAACCTACTTGAAAGGCTACTTTTATGGCTATCGAGAAGACCTTCATCATGATTAAGCCCGACGCCGTGCGCGACCGCAAGATCGGCGAGATCGTTGCTCGCATTGAGCGCAGCGGCCTTGTCATCGAGCGCATGGAGATGACCACGCTCGAGCGCGCTACCGTCGAGGAGCACTACGCCCATCTGGCCGACAAGCCCTTCTTTGGCGGTCTCTGCGACTTTATGACGAGCGGTCCGGTCGTCAAGATGGTCGTTTCCGGTCTCTCCGCTGTTGCTAAGATGCGCACCCTCATGGGCGCTACCAACCCGCTTGAGGCAGCTCCTGGTACCATCCGCGGCGACTTTGCCGTCGATGTCAACGCCAACGTGATCCACGGCTCCGACTGCCTGGAGAACGCCGAGATTGAGATCAAGCGCTTCTTTGGCTAAACCAGCTTTGACTCCTTAAAGCTGTTAGCGTGTGGCTTGGGCGCCGCGGAACTCCATCCGCGGCGCCCTTTTATTCCAAAATCTATGCAGGGGCCCGCTCGGACATGTGTTCCGAGCGGGCCCCTGCTGTTAGCTTGTGGCACTGAATAGTTTAGGCTTCCTCGACGATCTTAAGGGCGCGCGTGTGATCGATCTCGTTGAGGAGGTTAACGCGACGCTCGTGACGACCACCCTCAAACTCGGCGTCGAGCCACTCGTCGACAATCATCTTGGCGAGCTCGGAGCCCACGACGCGGGCGCCAAAGGCGAGCACGTTGGTATTGTTGTGCATGCGGGAGAGCTTGGCGCTGAAGGGCTCGGAGCACACAACGGCGCGTACGCCCTCGACCTTGTTGGCAGCCAAGCTAATCCCGACACCGGTGCCACAGATGAGGATGCCCAGGTCGACGTCGCCGTTGGCAACGGCCTTACCCACCTTGTAGCCGGCGATGGGGTAGTCAAAGCTCTCGGAGGTGTCGGTGCCAAAGTTCACGACCTCGCAGCCGCGCTCCTTCAGGTGCTCGGAAATGATGTTCTTGAGCTCGACGGCGGCGTGGTCGTTACCGATACCGATCTTCATGGATGGTTCCTCTCTGGTCTGTGCGGCGCAAATGCTAAAGGTGTTTACCGCGTTCGACTGCATGATAGCGCGACTTTTGCGTAAACGCTCGAGCGTTTTTTGGTCAAACGCTTTAGCAGGCAACAAGACTGGCTTCTCGTGAATGAATGTCGTCAGTTTGCGCTTGAGCGCCGTCTGCCGGAACCATGGTTGCGGTTTTTGATGCATTGTTATCAAATAAAGGAGCTAACTTTTTTGAGAGCCCAGCCCGTTATGCAAGCAGGAGATACCTATGCCTACCGATTCCATCCGTGATGCCGCGTTTTGCGATGTTTTGAACCGCGAACTTGTCTGTGCACTCGGCTGCACCGAGCCCATTGCCGTTGCCTATGCAGCGGCGCTGGCGAGTCAGACGCTCGGTTGCGAACCCGATCATATGGATGTTGCCTGCTCGGGCAACATTATCAAGAACGTCAAGAGCGTGACCGTTCCCAACTCGGGCGGTATGCACGGTATTGAAGCCGCGGCCGTGCTGGGTGCCGTGGGCGGCGATGCCAAGAGCGCGCTCGAGGTGCTCGAGAGCGTTGACGACGAAGATCGTGCTCGCGTGACCGAGCTCCTCGCCGACGCCGGCTACTGCGATGTGTCGCTTGTCGAGGGTGTGCCCAACCTCTACATCAAGGTGACTGCGACGGCCGGGGGCCATACCGCGGTCGTCGAGATTACCGATCACCACACTAATGTCACGTGCCATACGCTCGACGGTATTCCGGTATGCGGTAAGTCGGCGGGGGAGTGCGCCGCCTGCGCCGAGCGCGTGGTGGCCGAGCGTGCGGCAGATAACGCCGACACGCCCATGTCGATCGAGACCATCATCGACTTTATCGAGGACGGTGACATTGAGGACGCCCGCGCTGCCGTTGAGCGTCAGATTGAGCTGAATGGCGCGATCAGTGCCGAGGGCCTTGCGCACGCTTGGGGCGCCGAGGTGGGCCGTACGCTGCTGGGTGCTCGTGCCGATGACGTCGCCTGCCGCGCCCGTGCCCGTGCGGCCGCCGGGTCCGACGCCCGCATGAACGGTTGCGCGCTGCCGGTCGCCATTGTGTGCGGCTCGGGTAATCAGGGCATTACCTGCGCATTGCCCGTCATGGAGTATGCCGAGTACCTGCGCTGCGACCACGAGCGCTTGGTGCGCGCCGTGATGCTGTCCGATCTTATCGCCGTGCATATCAAGAGCTATATTGGTGCGCTCTCGGCGTTTTGCGGTGCTATTTGCGCCGCGTGCGGCGCCGGCGCCGCGATTACCTGGCTGTGTGGCGGCACGCGCGAGCAGATCGGCGCGACAGTCTCGAACACGCTCGGCAACGTGGGCGGCATCGTGTGCGATGGCGCCAAGGCAAGCTGCGCCGCCAAGATTTCCGCTGCCGTCGATGCGGCGATTCTGGGCCATGATATGGCCATGCAAGGCCGCGGCTTCCGCGCCGGCGAGGGCCTGATCCAAGATACCGTTGAGCAGACAATCGCCAGCATGGGCTACGTGGGCCGTGTGGGTATGAAAGATACTGACGTCGAGATCCTCAACATCATGATCGGTAAAACCCAGGTTTGTTAGTTACGCGGTTTTACCAAACCGCGTAACCAGTCGACGCTGCAAGCCCGCCAGAGCGGCAATCTGCCTTTCAACTTCGGCGGCATG
>CAUBGU010000030.1 GCA_958435545.1 uncultured Collinsella sp. | reverse complement strand
TCGTGGAGCATTATCGCGAGGATCCGCGCCAGCAGGTGATCAAGGCTTGCGAACGCGCCCTCAAACGCCATGCCAAAGAGCTTGCCGAGCGCGAGCGCGTCAATGACATGTACGAGCTTATGCATGAGCTTGGCGGCGATGGAGTGGTCGTTGGTGTCGACGAGGTGGGTCGCGGATCGGTGGCCGGTCCTTTGACGGTATGCGCTGTCTGCCTTCCTATGGAGCCGCGCGTCTGGGGCATCAACGATTCCAAAAAGCTCACGCCGGCGCGCCGCGAGTTGCTCTCAGTGAAGATTGCCGAGGTGGCGACGGCGATCGGTTTTTGCCATATCGCGCCTAAGGATATCGATGAGATGGGCATGGCCCGTGCTATCCGTACCGCCGTTGCAGGCGCCGTGGCCGATACAGGGCTCGAGCCCGATTGCGTGCTTATGGATGGCAACCCCTTGGGCGCCGTTCCTAACGAGCGCGATGTGGTGAAGGGCGATGCCAAGATCGCCTGCATCGCCGCGGCGTCCATCATGGCCAAGGTCACGCGTGACGAGATGATGGTCGAGTACGACGCCGAGTACCCCGAGTACCATCTGGCCGAGTCGAAGGGCTATGCAAGCCCCGAGCATATCGAGGCCATTCGCAAACATGGACTTTGTCCGCTGCACCGCGTGAGCTTTTGCGGAAACTTTCTGCAGACTGAGCGCCTTTTCTAGGCCAATTGTGGAGACAGGGACCTCTGGGGTTTTATAAACCTGCTGGTAGCGGGCCGTATGCAACACCATTGCTGCGTACGGCCCGTTTTTTGACGGCATTTGGTCAGCTTTTGGTTTGCTTCCTGTACTTACCCGCATGAAAGGTGCCCTCATCATCGGGGCAATGCAGTGTGCGGGAAAGGAGACCCCATGAGTGCCGCAAGCAAAAAGAGCAAGACGCAGCAGCTCAAGGAGCGTTGGGAAAACGGCGAGCTCGACTGCGGGGCGATGACGCCCGAGTTTATCAAGGGACTCAGTCCCCGTGAGCTGGGCATGCTGGGCGAGCTGATCACCATCGACTACTTTAACGAGCGCGGCTACACCTTGCTGGAGCAGGGTTATCGTTGCACCGAGGGCGAAGCCGATCTGGTGCTGCTCGATGAGCTTGACGATGTCGTGGTGATGGCCGAGGTCAAGACCAGGCGCGTCGCCCTGGATTGCACCACGCGGGTCTTTCCCGAGGAGGCCGTGGATGCCCAAAAGCAGCGTCGGTATCGCCGTATCGCAAGTTGCTATCTCATGGAGCACTATCCGCTCAAGGCGATCCGCTTCGATGCAGTGGGTGTCACCATTCGCGGCGGGCATATCGCCGAGATCGAGCATCAGTACAACGCGTTCGATTGGCAGGTGTCGTGATGGCGTTCGAGACGTTTGCCGTTCACGCGGCCTGCATCCGCGGTGTCGAGGCGATTCACGTCACGGTCGAGGTCTCGCTTGCCGGCGGCGTTCCGGGCATTCAGATGCTCGGCATCCCGAGTATGGAGGTGATGGAGTCACGTGGTCGTATTCGCTGTGCGATGCGCTCGGCCGGCTTTGAGATCCCGCGCTCGGGCATTACGGTCAATCTGGCGCCCGGCGATATTCGCAAGACCGGTAGCGGCTTTGATCTGCCCATCGCCATCGCGGTTCTAGCGGCCGATGGTCAGATTCCCCGCGACAACCTCGATCGTTGTCTTATCGCCGGCGAGCTCGGCTTGGACGGCACGGTGCTTCCTGTCAAAGGCGAGGTGGCGTTTCAGCTATTGGCTCGCGACATGGGGCTGTCTTTTATCGCCGGCAGGTCCGACCAGCATGTGCCACTCGCGGGCGTGGATTGCGGCTTTATCGACCATCTGTCTCAGCTTGCTCACGGCATGGGCGATGCCGCACGGCACTACTTGGATTCCGAGGGTGTCGAGGCGACCTTTGAGCCCGAGCTCGACTATGCAGACGTGCTGGGGCAGGAAGTCGCTAAACGCGGCATGGCGCTTGCGGCGGCAGGAGAACTCGGCTTGCTCATGATTGGGTCCCCGGGATCGGGCAAGACGATGCTCGCACGCCGTATGACCGGCATCCTGCCCGAGCTTTCCGTCGAGGATCAACAGGAGGCGCTGTGCATCCATTCGGTTTTGGGCGAGAACATTGATGGCTTGTTGGCGGGGCACCGGCCCTTCCGCAGTCCCCATCACAGTATTTCGACCGCAGGCCTTATCGGCGGCGGACGCCCGGTGCACCCGGGTGAGATCAGCCTTGCTCATGGCGGCGTGCTATTTTTGGACGAGCTTGCCGAGTTTCCCACGGGTGTGCTGCAGACGCTGCGTCAGCCTATCGAACGCGGCTACGTCAGGATCGTACGCGTCGACGGGGCTTTTTCCTTCCCGTCGCGCTTTCAGCTGCTGGCTGCGAGCAATCCCTGCCCCTGCGGCTTTTTGGGCGATCGCGAGGTACCGTGTCGCTGCTCGGCGGCGATGGTCGAGCGCTATCGGTCTAAACTGCGCGGTCCTTTGGCCGACCGTATCGACATGATGATCGATGTGACCCGTCCCGACCCTCAGGTGATTATCGAGGGCGCGGAGGGTATGTCGTCGGCCGAGTTACGTGACTACGTTGTGCGCGGTCGCGCCTTTCGCGCCTGGCGCGAGTCCCGTATGGACGATGCGGATGCCGAGGCCGAGGATGACGAGACACGGTCCATTGACGGCGTCGTTTCGACCTTTGAGCTCGATGATGCGGCGGAGAAGTGTGTGCTCGGTCTGTCCAAACGCACGCATCTCACGGGCCGCGGCATCGTGCGCTTGGTTCGCATTGCGCGCACGATTGCAGACGTCGCCGAGAGCGAGCAAGTGACGCAGGATCACGTGCTCGAGGCGGCGATGTACCAGGGAAGGAGGGACCAATGATGGCCGAGGGGACCTTTGAGCTGCATCCAGGTGATGCGTTGTATCCCGAGACCGTTTTGGAGCTTTCTGATGTACCCCAGACGCTTTATGTGCGCGGCAATCCCGAGGTGCTTTCGACACCCGCGCTCTCCATCATCGGCGCGCGCAAGGCCTCGCCGTATGGTCTTGCCGTGGCAGAGCTTGCGGCAAAGGTGGCGGTTGAGGCGGGAGTGACGGTAGTTTCGGGCGGCGCGGTTGGTTGTGACCAGGCCTCGGGTTGGGCTGCGGTCAACGCCGGCGGCAAACACGTCGTGGTGCTGGGGACGGGCGCCGACGTGGTCTACCCGCGTTCGAGCGCGGGGCTTATTACGCGCACGCTCGATACGGGCGGCGCGGTCGTGTCGATCTCTCCGTGGGGCATGGGTCCGCGCAAGTTTGCCTTTCCGCGCCGCAATCGCGTGATCGCGGCCCTGTCGCAAGCCCTCTTTGTATCCGAGGCGGGTATGCCTTCCGGGACGTTTTCTACAGCTGAGGCTGCTATGGATTTGGGGCGCGAACTTCTTGCCGTGCCGGGGTCGATCCTATCGCCCGAGTCGCGTGGCACGAATTACCTCATTGCGAACGGTGCCTGCTGCATTGTCGACGAGGAGTCCATCGAGATGGCTATCTCTCGCATATACGGCACCCTGCGCTACTCGCGCCCCGATGCTCCCGGCATTGCCGACCTGAATCCAACACAGCAGACCGTGATGCATGCGCTCATCGCCTCTCCGCTCAAGGTCGACGACATCGCGGCGCTCGTCTCACTCGATGCTGTCGGCGTACTCAAACTCTTGGGTTCGCTTGAACTCGAGGGCCTTATCGAGCACATGATGGATGGAAGGTATGCGCCCTCCAAGTTTGCCCTTCACGCCCAGACGCCCTTCGGTCACAATGGAAAACGTGTCAATTAGAAAGGTGTTTGCAGATGCAGTTCGATCAGGTGACGGTTATCGGTGGCGGTCTGGCGGGTTCGGAGTGCGCGATCCAGCTGGCAGACCGCGGGTTTGCCGTAAAGCTGTGCGAGATGCGCCCCCAGGTGAGCTCCCCGGCCCACCATACCGATCACCTGGCAGAGCTCGTCTGCTCCAATTCGTTTAAGTCGACCCGTCCGGATTCTGCGGCTGGTTTGCTGAAGGCCGAGCTTGAGCGCATGGGTTCAGTCCTGCTCGATTGCGCCCATCGCGCCGCTGTTCCCGCCGGTGGTGCCTTGGCGGTCGACCGCGTCAAGTTTTCCGAGCTCGTCGAGGCTGAGGTTGCCGCCCGCCCCAATATCGAGGTCGTTCACGGCGAGGTCACCCAGATCCCCGAGGGCCACGTGGTCATTGCCGCGGGCCCGCTGTGTTCACCGGCGCTGAGCGAAGAGGTCATGAAGCTCGTCGGTGGCGACGCCCTTGCGTTCTTCGATGCCGCGGCGCCGATCGTCGATGCCTCCACGCTCGATATGGACGTGCTGTTTTCGCAGTCGCGCTACGAGGAGCAGGGGAGCGGCGACTATCTCAACGCTCCGCTCAACAAGGAGGAGTACGAGGCCTTTATCGAGGCGCTCACCACGGCCGACCGCGTGGTGCTCAAGGACTTTGAGGGCGGCGATCTGTTCCAGGCCTGCCAGCCTGCCGAGGAGGTTGCGCGCACCGGCAAGGACGCCATTCGCTTTGGCGCCATGAAGCCCGTCGGCCTCACCGACCCGCGTGCCGGACGTCGCCCTTGGGCGGCGATTCAGCTGCGTGCCGAGAACAAGGAGAAGACCGCCTATAACCTGGTGGGCTTCCAGACCAACCTGACCTTTGGCGAGCAGAAGCGCGTCTTCCATATGGTGCCGGGCCTGGAGAACGCTGAGTTCTTCCGCTACGGTGTCATGCACCGTAATACCTTTGTCGACGCCCCGCACGTGCTCGATGGCACCTTTGCCGTGCCTGGTACCGGCGTGCGCCTGGCCGGTCAGATCACCGGCACCGAGGGGTACATGGAAGCCGTGGCGACCGGTCTGCTCGCGGCGCTCAACACCTATGCAGAGGCTATCGGTGCCGATTCCGTCGAGTTGCCCCGCGTGGGCGCCCTAGGTGCGCTCGTGGGCTATGCGACCGATCCTGCCACCGTGGGCTATCAGCCCATGCATGTTAATTTTGGCCTGGTGCCGCCGCTCGAGGACGGTAAGCGCCGCAGCAAGCGCGACCGCTATCAGGCCTATGCGGACCGTGCGCTCGAGGCCCTCGATGCCTACTTGGCCACACGTTCCGACTTGTTTGGAGGCGACCGGTCATAGCCTTTGACCTGTACGACACCGTCGACTCTTTTATCGCCTATATCGCACGCGTTGAGGGGCTTTCTCCCAATACGGTGACGGCCTATGGCTCGAGACTGGAGCGCTTTGCTGCTTGGTGCGAGCGCGAGGATATCGATGCTTTCGCTGCCGACGTGCGCACCATTCGTCGCTATCTTGCCGAGCTTTCGCGTGAGCAGGTGGCTCCCCGAACGCTTGCGGCGCACCTGTCGGCTATCCGATCTCTCTATCGCTGGATGGCTGCCGAGGGGATTGTCGAGGGCGATGCGGTCTCGGCGATCGCATCGCCCAAGCTGCCGCGTGACCTGCCGGGCGTCCTTACGACCCAGCAGGTCGAGGCGCTGCTCAAGACGCCTGATACCTCGACGCCCGCGGGACTGCGCGATGCGGCGATGCTCGAACTGCTCTATGCCTCGGGTGCCCGCATCTCAGAGCTTGCGGCGCTCAATGTGGAATCCATCTCATGGTCCGAGCGCACGCTGCGCCTGTGGGGCAAGGGAAGCAAGGAGCGCATCGTTCCTCTGTATCGTCGTGCGCTCGATGTGACGCGTCTCTATATTGAAGAGGGGAGGCCGGAGTTGCTCGCTCGGGCAAAGCGCCGCGACCTCGCTACCGGGCCGCATCCGCTGCTTATATCGGCGCGCGGCAATCGCATGAGCGCCGCGATGCTCCGGCGGCGGTTCCATACGCTGGCGACGCTCGCCGGCATTCCGGCTGACATCGCCCCGCATGCGATGCGCCATACCTTTGCGACCGACTTGCTCGAGGGGGGTGCGGACCTGCGCTCGGTTCAAGAGCTGCTGGGCCATGCGAGCCTGTCCACGACGCAGATTTACACGCATCTCACACCCGATCGGCTCAAACGTGCCGTGGCTCAAGCCCATCCCCGCGGCGAATAGTGGCTGGGACGTCCCGCGCCGCACCGAGGTGTGTGGTTTTGATTGCGGGTTGGCAGGAAGAAGCATTCCTGCTATCATTCATCGGGTTGCTTCACGGCAACATGTTTTTATCACGCACGCGCGGCTACTTCATACCGTGGTGCCCGGGCTTTGGTAGCACATGTCCGGGTTGGTTTTGGAGGATGACCCCGCGCGGAGGCAAACCACAGGAGGTTTAACATGGCTACCAAGATTAATATCCGCACCCTGCTCGAGGCCGGCTGCCACTTCGGTCACCAGACCCGTCGCTGGAACCCCAAGATGAAGCCGTTCATCTTCGGTGAGCGCAACGGCATCTACATCCTCGACCTCAAGCAGACCATCCTCGACGCCGACCAGGCCTACACCTTCGTCAAGAACGTCGCCAAGGGCGGCAACGTGCTGTTCGTCGGCACCAAGAAGCAGGCTCAGGAGGCCGTCAAGAACGCTGCTGAGCGTGCCAACATGCCTTATATCAACCAGCGTTGGCTCGGCGGTATGCTGACCAACTTCGTCACCATCCGCTCCCGCATCAACCGCATGGAGGAGCTCGAGGCCATGGTCGAGGACGGCCGCATGGCTGTTCTGCCCAAGAAGGAGCAGGCTGTTCTCGGCAAGGAGCTCACCAAGCTCCAGACCAACCTCGGTGGCGCCCGCGACATGAAGGGTCTGCCCCAGGCTCTCTTCGTCATCGACACCAAGCGCGAGGAGAACGCCATCAAGGAGGCTCAGCGCCTGAACATCCCCGTCGTCGCCCTGATCGACACCAACTCCGATCCCGACGAGGTCGAGTACGGCATCCCCTGCAACGATGACGCTATCTCCGCTGTCACCCTTATGTGCGAGCTCATGGCTGACGCCTGCCTCGCTGGCTCTGGTAAGGAGCAGGTCTCCGAGGCCGAGATGGCCGCTGAGCCCAAGGCCGAGTAAATCAGTCTTAGTTAATTCTTTTTCATCTCTTTGAAAGGAACCACAATGGCCCAGATTACCGCCGCTATGGTCAAGCAGCTCCGCGAGATGACCGACTCCCCGATGATGGAGTGCAAGAAGGCTCTCGTCGAGGCTGACGGCGACATGGACGCCGCTGTCGACGTTCTGCGTAAGAACGGCCTTGCCAAGGCTGCCAAGAAGGCTGGCCGTGAGACCAACGAGGGCGCTGTTGCCGCGTTCGTCTCCGAGGATGGCAAGACCGGCGCTCTGCTCGAGCTCTCCTGCGAGACCGACTTCGTTGGCTCCAACGCCAAGTTCACCGGCTTTGCTTCCAAGGTCGCTGAGGTTGTCGCTACCACCGAGCCTGCTGACGTCGACGCTCTGCTCGAGAAGCCGATGGGCGAGGAGACTGTTTCCTCCGAGCTCACCGAGATGATTCACATCATGGGCGAGAACATGAAGATCTCCCGCTTCGCTGCCCGCAAGGCCGAGAACGGCGCGCTCGCTTCTTACATCCACATGGGTGGTAAGATCGGCGTCCTCGTCGAGTTTGCTTTCGAGAAGGCCGAGACCGCTCAGGCTGAGTCCTTCAAGACCTTCGCTCACGACGTTGCCCTTCAGGTTGCCGCCGTCGCCCCGATCTGCGCTACCCGCGATCAGGTTCCGGCCGAGACCGTCGAGCACGAGAAGCAGATCTACATGGCTCAGGCTGCCGAGTCCGGCAAGCCCGAGGCCATTCAGGAGAAGATGGCTGTCGGCCGTCTGGAGAAGTTCTACAAGCAGTCCGTGCTCACCGAGCAGGAGTTCATCAAGGACAGCTCCCTCACCATCAAGAAGTACGCTGAGCAGGTCTCCAAGGAGCTCGGCGACACCATTACCGTCGTTGCCTTTGACCGTCTGGTCCGTGGCGAGTAAATAAGCTCTTGTAGCTGGTAATGAGCAGGCTGTGGGTTTTACTCACAGCCTGCTTTTTCATGGCTCTTATCAGAGCCTTTGATATCATATTGAGAGTCTAATTAAAGGAGGATCGCTTTGTCCGACATCCGATATAAACGCGTGCTTCTTAAGCTTTCCGGCGAAGCACTGATGGGCGACGGCCAATATGGCATCGACCCCAAGGTTACCGACCATCTTGCCAAGCAGGTCAAGGAGCTGCTAGCCGTTGGCCATGAGGTCGGCGTCGTTGTCGGCGGCGGCAATATTTTCCGCGGCATGGCAGGCGCTGCCGGTGGCATGGAGCGTGCTCAGGCCGACTACATGGGCATGCTGGCAACCGTTATGAACGCGCTCGCCCTGCAGGATGCCTTCGAGCATAACGATGTTCCCTGCCGCGTGATGAGCGCTATCCAGATGAACGAGATCTGCGAGCCCTATATTCGCCGTCGCGCCATCAACCACCTTTCCAAGGGCAACGTCGTTATTTTTGCCGCCGGTTCGGGCAATCCGTACTTTACGACCGACACCGCCGCGGCTCTTCGTGCGTGTGAGATCGGCGCCGAGATTCTGATTAAAGCCACCAAGGTTGACGGCATCTACGATAAGGATCCCGTCAAGTGCGCCGATGCCGTCCGTTTTGACAAGATTACCTATCACGAGGTTCTCGTCCGCGGTCTGCAGGTTATGGATTCCACGGCTACGGCACTGTGCCAGGACAACCGTATGCCGATTTTGGTCCTCAACATCGATGGCGAGGACACCGTCAAGCGCGCGCTTTCGGGTGAGCCCGTCGGCACGCTCGTCTATCAGGAGGATTAAGCATGGCAGAGAACATCACCGCCCATATGGACAAGTCGCTCGAGTCCCTCAAGCATAACTTCTCCAAGGTCCGTACCGGCCGCGCCAATGCCAACATTCTGTCCGACATCACCGTCGATTATTACGGTGTTCCCACGCCGGTCACGCAGGTTGCCGCCGTCAAGACCCCCGAGGCCCACATGCTGCTCATCGAGCCGTGGGACAAGGCACTCATCAATGCTATCGTCAAGGCCATCGGCGCTTCCGATCTGGGTATTACCCCCAACTCCGATGGCACCGTCGTTCGTCTTCCGTTCCCGGCTCCCACTGAGGAGCGCCGTCGCGAGCTCGTCAAGGAGTGCCGCGAGTACGCCGAGCAGGCCAAGGTGTCTATCCGTAACATCCGTCGCGACTTCAACAACAAGCTCGAGCGCGATGAGGAGCTCACCGAGGACGATGTCCGTCGCGAGCAGGCCAAGGTCCAGAAGCACACTGATGAGTATGTCGCCAAGGTCGAGGAGCTTCTGAAGGAAAAAGAAGCCGAGGTCATGGAGATCTAAGGTGCAATACGACGAGCATAAACTGGTCGAGTACTTTGCCGACGCCCCTGCGGGCGTCGGTTTTTCCGACCTTGACCTCAATAACATTCCGCACCATATCTCGTGCATCATGGATGGCAACGGTCGTTGGGCCACGTCGCGCGGTTTTGCACGCACTGAGGGCCACAAGGCGGGTATCGTCTCGCTGCGCGAGATCATTACCGCCTGCGTGCGCCTGGGCGTCGACGTGCTTTCTGCCTATGCGTTTTCTACCGAAAACTGGAACCGCCCGCAGCATGAGGTCAACGTCTTGATGCACTTGTTTGCCAAGACGTTCATCGACGAGTTGCCGCTTCTGAAGCGCGAAAACGTGCGCGTTGTCTTTTTGGGTGATATTTCCGCGCTGCCCAAGAAGACCCGCGACGTTTTTGAACGCGGTCTTGCCGAGTGCGCCGATCACACCGGTATGACGCTGGCGCTTGCCGTCAACTACGGCGCGCGTGCCGAGATTACCCGCGCTGTCCGTCAGATCGCGCTCGACGTTGCCGCCGGTAAGATTGATCCTGCCGCAATTGATGACGACATGGTGGCTTCCCACCTCTATACCGCCGGCCTTCCCGATCCTGAGCTTGTGATTCGCACCTCTGGTGAGCTGCGCCTTTCGAACTATCTGCTATGGCAGGTGGCTTATTCCGAGTTCTATGTCACCGATACCTATTGGCCCGACTTTGATCGTTGGGGCCTTGTCGACGCCATTTTGGCCTATCAGGGCCGTGACCGTAGGTTTGGTGGACTGAGCAAGACCGAGGAGGCTTAATCGTGTCCGATCGTCCCAAGGCATCTGCTCCCAAGACGCCTGCGCGCAAAGCTACCGCTGCGGGAGCGCCTACAGCGAAGAGCGGCACCGGTTCGTGGCTGGCGGGCTTTATTACCCGTGCCGCCGCGGGTATCGTCTACGCCGTTGTCTTTATCCTGTGCCTGGTTTTGGGTATCGTGCCCACTGCCATCTTTGTTTCCGTCATGAGCGGTCTGTGCTGCTATGAGTATTTCCGTATGACAAGGCTCGATGGCAAGATGGCTAACGAGCGCATGGGCATCGCTGCCGCCGTGCTCTTTCCGCTGTCGGCGCTGGGCGATTCGATGCTGCTGAATGCCCTGCTTTTTGCCCTGATGCTCGCTGTGGGCATTTGGTATGTCTGGTCGCCGCGTACCCGCATCTCTGATGTGGCCGTGACGCTCATGGGTCCCATCTACACTGGCTTTATGCTGTCGGCTATCGTGCTGCTGCGCGATGCCGTGCCCGGTTTTGCCGGCGCCTTGCTTTCGGTGGGCGTTTGCGCGTCCCTTTGGGTCTCCGATTCGTTTGCCTACATCGTGGGCAGCCGTATCGGTAAGCACAAGATGGTTCCCAAGATCTCTCCCAAAAAGAGCTGGGAGGGGTTTGTCGGCGGCATCCTGGGCTCGGTTTTGATTTGGCTCATCCTGTGGGCGACGCACTTCTACAAGCTCAGCCTGCCCTATGCGCTGCTGTGCGGCGTGGTCGTGTCCGTCCTGGGCGTTATCGGCGACCTCATCGAGTCGCGTATCAAGCGTGGCGTGGGCGTCAAGGATTCCGGCAACCTTATCCCGGGCCATGGCGGCATGCTCGACCGTAGCGATTCGCTTATCTTCGGTTGCATCACCGCGCAGCTGATGCTGATGATCGGAGGCGTGCTGTAATGTCCTTCCAGACGACGTATGGCCCCGATGGACGCCTCCGTGTTGCCATCCTGGGTTGTACGGGCTCTATCGGCACCCAGGCACTCGATGTGTGCCGTCAGCATGCCGATCGCCTGCAGGTGACGGCGCTGTCCGTTAACTCCAGTACCTCCGAGCTCGTTGCCGCTGCCCGCGAGTTCTCGGTTCCGGCGGTTGCCGTGGCCGATGTCGCTCATGGCGATGACGCCGTGCTGCAGGAGTTGCCCGAGGGAACGAAGCTCGGCGTTGGCGCGCAGGCGGTTTGCGAGCTCGCGCGTCGCGACGATGTCGACTGCGTGCTTGTCGCTATTGTGGGTGCCGCCGGTCTCGAGGCGAGCCATGCGGCCTTGACCTCAAATAAGCGCCTTGCCCTTGCCAACAAGGAGTCCCTCGTCGTCGGCGGCGACTTGCTTATGCCGTTGGCGCAACCGGGCCAGCTTATTCCAGTCGACTCTGAGCACTCCGCCATCTACCAGTGCTATCTGGGAGAGAACCCACGCGAGGCTCATTGTATTTGGCTCACCTGCTCGGGCGGTCCGTTCTTTGGCCGCACCCGCGACGAGCTCGACCGCGTGACGCGTGCCGATGCCCTCGCACATCCCACGTGGGCCATGGGTGCCAAGATCACCATCGACTCCGCCACCCTCATGAACAAGGGCCTGGAGCGCATTGAGGCCATGCATCTGTTTAACTGCGACCTCGATTTCATTAACGTGGTCGTGCAGCGTCAGTCCAAGATTCACTCTATGGTCGAGTTCGCCGACGGCTCCGTGATGGCGCATCTCGGTGCTTCCGACATGCGTATTCCCATCCAGTTCGCGTTCTCGTATCCCGAGCGTTGGGATACCCCGGCGCCTCGTATCGATTTCCGCGAGCTGGGGCAGCTCACGTTTGATGCTGCCGACATGGATACCTTCCGCTGTCTGGCACTGGCCGAACGTGCCGGCAAGACGGGTGGCACCATGCCGTGCGTGCTCAATGCCGCCAACGAGGTCGCCGTCGATGCCTTCCTGCACGATGACTGCAGCTTTACCGATATCGATCGCATTGTGGAATCCTGCATGGATGCCCACGATATGCAGGCGGTCGATTCGTTTGAGCAGCTTCGCGACATCGATGCATGGGCGCGTGAAAAGGCTGTGCAGGTGCTCGCCGCAACCCGTTCCTAACCCATAAGGATTGCTTTTTCGTTTTATGGATACTGTTCTGAGCGTTCTCTCATCGGTCTTTTGGGGCCTGTTGATGCTTTCCGTCCTCGTGTTTTTGCACGAGGGCGGCCACTTTTTGGCGGCACGTGCCTGCGGCGTCCGTGTGACCGAGTTCTTTTTGGGCTTGCCGTGCCGCTTTGACATCCATTACACGTCACGTCGCATTGGAACCAAGTTTGGCGTGACCCCGCTGCTGCTGGGTGGCTACGCTGCCATCTGCGGTATGGATCCGACCGACGTCTCGTGCGCCGATCGCGTGCTCGCGGCTATCTATCGTCATGGTCGCGTGACCGTGGCCGACCTTGCCGCCGAGCTCGAGCTATCCGAGGAGGTTGTGCTCGAGGCATGCGCCTTGCTCTTGGGTTGGGGCTCTATCGCGCCTTGGTATGAGGAAGGGGAGAAGCCCTCGCCGAGCTACTATCCCACCAAGTATCAGACGCTGCCACGAGATGCGGCGGGTTACACCACCTTTGACGGCCGCCGTTTCGATCGAGAGCATGCGACTACCGAGGGCGATGTGTGGGAGCTGCCGTGCGGCGAAGCCGAGTTCCTTGCGCGAGAGCGTTCGCATACCTATCTGGGCCAGGGTTTTCTCAAGCGCGCCTTTATGCTGCTCGCGGGCATTCTCGTCAATATCCTGACGGGCTTTTTGCTGCTTATGAGCATCTACTCTATTGCGGGTGTCACCGTGCCGATGGATACCAACGTGATCGGTCAGGTTGACGAGGGGTCTATTGCCGCCAAGGCGGGTATCGAGGGCGGCGACGCGATCCTTTCGGTTGACGGAGTATCGTGCTCTACCTGGATGGACGTTTACGATGCCATCGGCAAGGCCGCCGGTAAGGACGATATCGCCATTGAGTATGAGCGTGACGGCAAGCAGCATTCGACCACGGTTGCGCTCAAAGAGGACGAGCGCCTAGGTGTGTATGCCTCTACGCAGGTGGTCCGTTTAGACCCCATCACGTCGGCTCGACTTTCGTTCTCCTATGTCGTGCAGACAGCGGAGGGCGTGATGCGCCTGCTCCAGCCGCAGCATACGATGGAGATCCTCGATCAGTCCTCCTCGATTGTGGGAATTAGCGTTATGTCCTCACAGGCTGCTGCTGCCGGCCCTGCCACATTCCTTTCGTTTGCCGCCCTCATTTCGTTCTCGCTTGGCTTTATGAACCTGCTGCCCATCCCACCACTCGATGGCGGTAAGCTGGTCATCGAGATCATTCAAAAGATTGTGGGCCGCGAGCTTCCGCTCAAGGTCCAGACGATTGTGAGCTATGTGGGCATCGCGCTCTTTGCGCTGCTGTTTGTCTATATGCTTCGTTCCGACATCCTTCGATTTATTCTGTAGGGGAGTGTTTGGATTGTCTTTATCCCATCCTTTGCCTCGCGAGTTGACGCGCCCCGTGCATGTGGGCGGTGTGCAGATCGGTGGCGGCGCGCCGGTGGTGGTCCAATCCATGACCTGCACCGATACCGCTGATGCCCAGGCAACGCTTGCGCAAGTGTGCGCGTTGGCGCAGGCTGGCTGCGATATCGTGCGTTTGAGCGTGCCCACTGAGGCCGCGCTTGAGGGTTTCCGCACCATCTGTGCCGAGTCTCCGGTGCCGATCGTCGCCGATATTCACTTTAACCATAAGCTCGCCATCGGCGCCGTAGAGGCCGGTGCCGCCAAGCTCCGCATCAATCCCGGCAACATTGGCGATTGGGCCAAGGTCGATGCCGTGATCGATGCCGCGGGCGCCGCTGGGTGCGCGATTCGCATTGGCGTGAACGCGGGCTCGCTTGAGCAAGATATTGCCGAGCGCGACAATCTTTCGCAGCCCGAAAAGCTCGTGATGTCGAGCGAGCGTTTCGTCAAGCATTTTGAAGACCGCGGCTTTACGAACATCGTGCTTTCGGCTAAGGCCCATAGCGTGCAAACGACGCTTGATACCTATCGAGCCCTGTCGCGTGAGATTCCCCACGTTCCGCTTCACCTGGGCGTAACCGAGGCGGGTACCAAGCTTCAGGGCACCATTAAGAGCTCGGTGGGCCTTGGTATTCTGCTGTCTGAGGGTATCGGTGACACCATGCGCGTCTCGCTCACGGCCGATCCGGTCGAGGAGCCGCCGGTCGCCTGGGGTATCCTGCAGTCCCTTGACCTGCGCCGCCGTGGTCCCGAGATCGTCTCGTGTCCCACGTGCGCTCGTTGCCAGGTCAACCTCATTCCCATCGCCGAGGAGGTTACCGAGCGACTGAAGAACTATTCCGCGCCGCTTTCCATCGCCGTGATGGGATGTGCCGTTAATGGCCCCGGCGAGGCTTCCGACGCCGACTTGGGCGTGGCCTGTGGACGAGGTCAGGGCCTGCTCTTTTCGCATGGCCAGATCATTGGTAAAGTAGCTGAGGATCAAATTGTCGACGCGCTCATGGCCGAGGTCGACAAGCTTATTGAGGAGAAATAAATGACTCGAGCAATGTATATGTCTAAGCTTTACGCGCCGACGCTCAAAGAGGATCCGGCGGACGCCGAGCTTGCGAGCCACCGTCTGCTGCTTCGCGCCGGCATGATCCGCAAGGAGGCCGCCGGCCTGTATTCCTATCTGCCGCTCGCATGGCGCTCGATCCGCAAGATCGAGAACATCGTGCGCGACGAGATGGATGCCGCCGGTGCCCAGGAGCTCATGATGCCTATCATGGTCGATGCCGAGCTGTGGCGTGAGTCCGGCCGTATCGATGCCTATGGCAAGGAGCTCGTGCGCTTCGATGACCGTCACGGCCGTGAGTTCGTGCTGGGCCCCACCCACGAGGAGACTGTCACCGCCCTGGTGCGCAATGAACTGCGCTCCTATAAGCAGCTTCCCGTCAACCTCTACCACATCCAGGACAAGTTCCGTGACGAGTTCCGCCCCCGCTTTGGCCTGATGCGCGGTCGCGAGTTCATCATGAAGGACGCCTACAGCTTCTCCGCCACGCAGGAGAGCCTGCAGGAGGAGTATGACAAGATGAAGCAGGCCTACGCTAACATCTGCGAGCGCTGCTATATCAAGGCCCTGCCCGTTGTTGCCGACTCCGGTGAGATCGGTGGCGATACCTCCGTCGAGTACATGGCTTTGGCCGACGCCGGCGAGGCTTCGCTCGTCTACTGCGACGATTGCGGCTTTGCTGCCGATGACGAGGCGGCAAGCACCAAGGTCGTCGTGACCGAGGGTCCTGGTGACGGTACGCTCACCAAGGTTGAGACTCCGGGCATGGGCACCATTGAGGCAGTTGCTAAGTTCTTTGGGTTCCCCGAGAACGGCACGCGCAAGTCGCTGGCGCTCATCGACGCCGAGGGCAAGCCGGTCGTGGCCATTGTTCCGGGCGATCACGAGCTCAACGATTGCAAGGCCGAGCACGTCTTTGGCAAGGGCTATCGCATGATGACCGACGAGGAGCTTCAGGCGAACGGTCTGCACAAGGGCTTTATCGGACCGGTTAACCTGCCCGATGGCATTCGTCTGGTGTGCGACGAGAGCCTGCGCGAGTCCAAGCAGTGGGCCTGCGGTGCCAACGAGGTCGATTATCACTTTACCGGCGCCTGCCCCGAGCACGACTTTACCGTCGATGAGTGGGCCGATCTGGTCACCGTTGTCGCCGGCGACCCCTGCCCGCACTGCGGCAAGCCGCTCTCCGCTGCCCGCGGCATCGAGGTCTCTCAGGTCTTCCAGCTGGGCACCAAGTATTCCGAGGCCATGGGTGCCACCTTTATGGACGAGGACGGCAAGGAGAAGCCGCTCATCATGGGCTGCTACGGCGTTGGTGTGTCCCGCTCGCTCGCTGCCGTCGTGGAGCAGCACAACGACGAGCACGGTATCGTCTGGCCGGTCTCCGTTGCCCCGTACGAGGTTGCGGTGATTCCGCTCGACCCCAAGAAGGAGGAGTGCGCTACCGTCTGCGAGCAGATCGTTGATGGCCTGTGCGCCGAGGGTATCGAGGTTGTCGTCGACGACCGCGACGAGCGTCCCGGCTTTAAGTTTGCCGACAACGACCTTATGGGCTTCCCGTATCAGGTCGTTCTGGGTAAGCGTGGCCTTAAGAATGGCACCGTTGAGCTCAAGGACCGTGCCACGGGTGAGCGCGAGGATGTGGCGATCGACGAGGTCGTCGCCAAGGTCGCCGAGCTTGTGAAGGCAGCACGCCGTTAATCGACGATTTCGCTTGTAGTTCGATATACGGGACGGCCCCGCATTTCTCCAGATCGGGGAGATGCGGGGCCGTCCTTTTATCTTGTGGCATCCTCGATATCTAAAAGGAAAACCCCACAGCCCATGCGAGCTGCGGGGTTTTCCTTGTGCCTCCGATGCGAAATAAATCGCTCAGATATTACTGATAATCGACGACGTC
>CAUBGU010000029.1 GCA_958435545.1 uncultured Collinsella sp. | reverse complement strand
CATAATTGGCGCCGATCTTCTCATACGCCTCACGCATGGAAATCATGGATTAAAAACTCCTTTGGTCAAACTAAATCGTGGGAAACGCGACGACGTCGGCGGGGCGTGCCAACGTCTCGGCAATTTGGTCTTGCACCTCAAGCAGACAATCGAGCAGCAGCGGGTTAAAGGTGCCGCACTTACCGTCCAGGATCATCTGAATTGCCTCCTTGTGCGGGATAGCGTCCTTGTACACGCGCACGCTCGTCAGGGCATCGTACACGTCGGCCACCGAAACCACCTGTGCGGCAATGGGAATTTCGTCGCCCTTAAGGCCATCGGGATAACCCTTGCCGTCCCAGCGCTCGTGATGCCAACGCGCGATCTGGTACGCATATTCCATAAGCGCATTGCCGGCGTGATGGCTACCCAGCTCAAGCAGCATGTCGGCGCCGATCGTGGTATGCGTCTTCATAATCTCGAACTCCTCGGACGTAAGGCGCCCGGGTTTGTTGAGAATCGCATCGTCAATCGACATCTTGCCGATATCGTGCAGCGCCGAAGCCAGGGCAATCGTGGAGCGTTCCTCATTGTCAAGGAAGATGGCGTCGCTACGCTGGACTAGACAGTCAAGCAGCAGCTCGGTCAGCTTTTCGATGTTCGTAACGTGTCTGCCGCTCTCGCCGTTGCGAAGCTCCATGACGCCGGCCATGATGTCGATGAGCATGCGACTATTCTTGACGCGCTCGTTGTACTGCTGGGACAGTAGGTTCGTCAGGCGGCGCTGTTTGGCGTATAGGCGGATGGTGTTGCTTACACGGCGGCGCACGACACGGGAGTCAAACGGGCGGTTGATATAGTCCGAGGCGCCCAGCTCGTACGCGCGCAGAACCATATCATCGGAATCTTCGCTCGAAATCATGATGACAGGCAGATTGTCACTAACCGATCGGCGCGACAGACCGGCCAGCACCTCAAAGCCGCTTATGCCCGGCATGACAATATCCAGCAGCACGAGCGACAACTCATCACCATAGCGGTCGACCATGTCGAGCGCCGTACGACCGTTGTCGGCCTCGAGGATGCAATACTCGTCCTTGAGCATCTCGCTGAGAATGACTCGGTTCATCTCGGAGTCATCGACAATAAGTACCAAAGGCTTTTCGCTTTGGAAGGCCTCGATGGAATCGGCATCGGTCACGACCGTACCGGCTTTTGCCTTAGCGCGGCTCAGTAACTGGACAGCGCGGCCAACGCCCTCATCGACCGTCTCGCCATGAATGCGAACGCCACCAACACATGCCGTCAATCTCACGTACTCATGGCCCGGAATAATCGTGGCATGAACGGCGTCGGATACCTGATGCAGGCGACGGGTGAAGTCATCGGAGGGAATATTGGGCATGACGACCACAAACTTGTCGCAGCCATAGCGCACAAGCTCGTCAGTCGAACGAATTCCGCTGCGTATGGCCGTCGCCACAGCACCGAGTGCAAGGTCGCCGGCATGACGGCCACACGTATCGTTGAAGACCCTAAAATCATCAAGGTCGATCATCGCAACGCCGGCGTTCATGCGGGCGCTACGGAGCTTTTCCTCGTAATATCGGCGATTGTGCACGCTCGTCAGCACGTCGGTGTAGACAAGGTCCTCTTTTGCGGCCTCTTGCCCATCGATCGGACGCACCATCAGCAGGACATGAGGCTCGCCCTCGACCTTCAGAGGGCGCAGATGGGCACGGTACTCAACGCCATCGTTGAGCAGTTGCTCCGACACCTCATCGGAATCTGTCAAGGCCTCAAGACTTGCCTGGCGCAAACAAGGGCAGCGATCGCCGGCGAGCAGGCAGTTAGGCTCGCTCTTAATCTGATCGGCCGACAGTAAACGTACCACGGGGTAGGTCTTCGCGACACGGGCGACCTCGGCGGCAGCCTCCTCGTCGGTTAGATTGACCTCGTGATTATTGAGCATATGGGGCCCTTTCGATGGCTTCGCATGGTAGCGGTGGGTTCCAAATGTTACAAGGGTAACACCTTGCCGATGCAGGTAAGTACGTGAATGCTGTTACATTTTTATGAGTTGGCAGACGGCGCGATTGAAGCCGCAGACGTGAGGTTTTGAACACATTTGTTAACAATGCCGAAACGTTTGCGGATGAAGCCTGCTTTGGCTATTGCGGGTGTTAGAGCCCCAGGATGCCAAGGACAGTCTGGGCAGCCGCTCCCGGGCGATCGCGCAGGCCGTTGTGCGCGCCGGGAACCATTACGAGCGGACAGTCCAAAAGCTCAGCCGCCACCCTCGTGCCCGCCTCGCGGGGCGTGCCAATCGAGAGCTCGCCCAGGAGCACGGCGGCCACCGTTTTCGACGCACGGACGCTATCCCAATCGGGAACGCAGGTCATAGTAATCCCGTATTCGTTCGCCATGAAACTGCGGCCGTTGCGCAGGGCATGCTTGGCTTCCGCCTCGGTTAACTTGGGGGCTTCAGGGTCCGAATCGCCGATGGCGCCCAGAAAGGCCCGTAATGCCCTGGAGACCTTTCCCGCGGCGATCATCTCGAGCAAAACCGGGGCCGCGCCCAGGCCGGCGCCCTCATCCGTCACGGCGGGTTCATGCAGAATCGCACGCGAGATTATGGCGGGGTTTGCACGGAGAAGCTCCAGGGCCACCAACGTACCGGCACTGTGCGCGAGCACGTTTGCCGGAGTGCCAATATGCTCGATAACAGCCTGTAGGTCGGCGGCCTGGACGGCGAGGTCGTAGCGTCCGTCTGCAGCGTCGCCGCTCTCGCCGCAACCGCGCCGGTCGTAGGTAATGACGCGATAGTCAAAGGCAAGCTCGCGGGCGATACCGTCAAAAAAGACACCGTCGACGCAGGCGCCGTGCACGCACACCAAGGCGGGCGTATCGGACGATACATCCGGGCCGGCATACTCGCGGCAGGCGATCGTAGTGCCCGCATTCTCGACCGTAAAATCCATGTTGTGCCCCCATCATCAACGCCCATCCAGTTGCACATCGGTACGGTTGGATGGGCCTGCATTGCCTTACGCCTTGTTAACAGATTAACTGTACCTGACCCGAGACTTTTCATGGCACCGCATAATGAGCGACGTGAAAAAACGAAACTTGTAAAGCAAGAGCCCACACCTTGCTTTGGAGCCGATGCTATGCTTAGGCACAATTGTCTTGAGGAGCATATGCCTATGTCTACGTTTTTGAATGCCAGCCCCATCTTTGGGCCCGTTCGCAGCCGTCGCCTGGGCCTTTCGCTCGGCGTCAACATGATGCCGGCCAGCGGCAAAATCTGCACGTTCGACTGCATTTACTGCGAAAACGGTCTCAACGCTGAGCGCCCCTGCCATGAGCCGTACAACATAGCTGCCGTGGTACTCGACGCACTCGAGGCCAAGCTGCACGAGATGGCAATCGAGGGTGAGCTGCCCGATGTAATCACGTTTGCCGGCAACGGCGAACCAACCGCCGCACCTGAGTTTCCGCAGGCCATCGCCGGTGCCATCGCGCTGCGCGACCAGCTGGCCCCAAACACCAAGATTGCCGTGCTTTCCAACGGCACGCGCGCCGACCGTCCCCAGGTGCACGATGCACTCATGATGGTCGACGACAACATCCTCAAGCTCGATACGGTTGACCCGGCATTTATCCAGCTGCTCGACCAGCCCGTTGGCCCCTACGATGTAGAGCACCAGATAGAGACGTTCGCGAGCTTTAACGGCCGCGTCATTATCCAGACGATGTTTTTGAGCGGTGAGTACCGGGGCAAGTCTCTCGATAACACCGGCGAGGAGTACGTTGGCCCTTGGCTCTCGGCGCTCGAGCGCATTCGCCCACAGGAGGCGACCATTTACACGGTGGCGCGCGAAACACCGGTCGCCGGCCTTGCTAAAGCGGCGCCCGAGGTGCTCGACAAGATTGCTGCACGCGTGCGCGCCCTCGGCATCCCCTGCCAGGTGAGCTACTAGCAAAACCACGCAGCAGCTAGTGCCCGCCATCCCGCTCCATCAGTTGCGGTGATATAGTTCCTATTTGTGCTGTTAAACCGCTTAAATCGGAACTATATCACCGCAACTTTTATAGACGCGTGGGTGGGCTATACTAGCTGCGGACGAAAGGAAGTTAGCCATGTTTGACAAAGGACCCGTGCCCGGCCGCAACGACGCTTGCTGGTGCGGCAGCGGCAAAAAATATAAGAAATGCCATAGCACCTTTGATGAGCGCCTCGAGCGCTTGTGGGAAGAGGGCTGGGAGGTTCTGCCCCGCACGCTCTACAAGACGCCCGCCGATATCGAGGGCATCAAGCGCTCGGCCGCCATCAACGTGGGCGTGCTCGATTACGTAGGCGAGCACATCGCCGCGGGCATGACCACCAACCAGATCGACCAGATGATTTACGACTACACCGTCGAGCACGGTGGCACGCCGGCCGACCTCAACTACGAGGGTTACCCCAAGAGCGTGTGCACCTCAATCAACGATGTGGTCTGCCACGGCATCCCCTGCGATACGGACGTGCTGCACGAGGGCGACATCATCAACGTGGACTGCTCCACGATTTTGGACGGCTTCTTTAGCGACTCGAGCCGCATGTTCTGCATCGGCGAGGTCTCTGCCGAGCGCCAGCACCTGGTCGACGTCACCCGCGCCAGCGTGGAAGCGGGCCTGGCTGCCGTCAAGCCGTGGCTACCGCTGTCCGTGATGGCCGAGGCCGTGCAAAAGACGGTCGAGGACGCCGGCTTTAGCGTGGTGCGCGAGTACGGCGGACACGGCATCGGTAAGGAGTTCCACGAGGACCCGTTTGTGGGCTTTACCACCGAGGCGCCCGATGTGGACACCATCATGGCTCCGGGCATGGTCTTTACCATCGAGCCCATGGTCAACGCCGGGGCGCCCGACATTAAGATTAGCAAGGGCGACGGCTGGTGCGTGCGCACCAAGGACGGTAGCGATTCGGCTCAGTGCGAGGTACAGCTCGTGGTGACCGAGGACGGCTACGAGCTGCTGAGCTGGTAGCCGCAGATGCGCCGGATGCTGACGGGCACGCTCGTCTTGCATCCGGCGTTTTATTTGAACGTTTTGCCTGATAAAACCTGCCAAAATAAACCTGTCCCTTTTTGGCAGGCTGAGCGGAGATGACTGCTTGTGAACATCCTGGTTTTGCTGCCCGTCAACGACCGCCATCGCGCAATTCTTGAGTCGAGTGCTCCGGGCGAGGACTTTATCTACACGAGCTCCGACGCCATCACGCGTGAGCAGGTCGCCAACGCCGACGTAATCTTGGGCAACATAGACCCTGCCTTGCTTACCGCATGCGAGCATCTCCAGCTGTTGCAATTGCAGACCGCCGGCTATGACGATTACTTGGCCGCCGGCACCGTGCCGGCTGAAGCCAAGCTGTCTTGCTCGATCGGCGCCTACGGCCAGGCCGTGAGCGAGCACATGTTTGCCATGGTCCTTTCCATGATGAAGCGCCTGCCCGGCTATCACGACTTGCAGCGCGAGCATCGCTGGGAGGATTTGGGGCCGGTTACCTCGCTCAAAAATGCCAACGTGCTGGTGCTGGGCGCGGGCGACATTGGCGGCCACTTTGCCACGCTCTGCCGCAACATGGGCGCGCACGTCCGCGGCATCAAGCGCCATCCACTCGTCTACCCCATTGTGTTTGAGGACATGGACGGCATGGACGCCCTACCTGAGTGCCTGGCAGAGGCAGACATCGTCGCATCCTTTATGCCGAGCACACCCGAGACCCGCGGCCTGGCGAACGCCGAGTTCTTCGCCGCGATGAAGCCGGGCGCCTTCTTTGCCAACGGCGGCCGCGGCGACCTTGTGGTCGCCGACGACTTGGTTGCCGCCTTGGAGTCGGGACATCTCGCCGGCGCCGCGGTCGACGTCACCGACCCCGAGCCCCTGCCCGCGACAAGCCCGCTGTGGGATGCGCCCAACATGCTCATCACGCCGCACGTCTCCGGTTGGTTCCACCTGGCAGCCACACTCAACAACGTGGTCGACATTGCCGCGGAGAATCTGCGTCACCTGCAGGCCGGCGAGACCCTGCGCTGCTGGATCGAGCATTAGGGTTCCGCCGTTCTAACGAACGGCGGACCGGCCGACGCTGTGCGCCCGCCGTTTGGCCAACCTGCAGGGTCTTCAAATTGCTAGAGCGTTGCTAAGTAATTCTTTGCGTCTTCTACGCTCATTGCTGCGACAGGCGCGTGTGAACAGAGTTTGACATCGTTGGTGACCAGTAAATCTGCTTGGGAGCGCATCGCTGCCGCAATGATTAAATCGTCTTCGTAATCGCTATGGAGATTACGCTGCTTGCTCGCCATCCATATGTCACTCAGGTCGCAGGGTACCGGCGTGGCAAGTTGCGACAACACGTCGAGGCAATCCCATGCAAGTGATGTCGCCGCCACGGCGGCATCTTGGGATAGTGAGCCATGCTCGCGCCGATACCATGCCTTATGTTCGCTTGAAATCAAATAGAACAGATCTTTGGACGATGTCGCCGCATACAGCAAATCCACCTGCGCCGTGCATGCATCGCGTAAAAACTCAATCGCCACCGAACGACCACGTCGTGAGGGAATGAAGTAATCGAGCCACACGTTGGTGTCAACCAAGATACGCCTTGGAGCCTCACTCATAGAGCCAGCTCATCTCCTCGCCATAGCGATCCGCATAGGCATTCCGTTTGAGCTCTTCGTCGTCCGATGGCTGAGCCCTGACCATATCGATTCCCGACTCACGGCAAGCGGCAGCGAACAGCTTCGACCCCTGATCCATGAGCTCGAGCTTACGTTTGGCGGCCTTTTCGCGCTCGCGCTGTTCCGCCCGGGCACGACTGGGCAGCAGGATATCCTCGAGCGCACCGGGGCGATCGGCCAGCGACGCTGCAAGTTGCCAGAGCGCTCGCACCGCTTGGCTCGGCGTCATACCGGCCCTGGAGAGAGCGGCGTCCCCACTCCTTTTAAGATCGGCATCGAGACGCACGTTGATCTGAGCGGCTGTTGTGGTCATGACCCCTCCTTAATACTTCAAAACTATCATAAAACTCTATGGTAGATACGTAAAGCATGTATAGCATTTATAAGCATTAGCCGTGCTCTGTACACAAAAAGCCGCCGAGGCACACTGCACCTCGGCGGCCACGTATCACAGATCTAGTTCGGTTTCACCCTTTGCATTCGCCCAGATAAAACCTGCCGAAATCAACATCCCTCTTTGGCAGGTTTTAGAGCTCCGCGCTTTCGGCTCCGTTGATATGGAGGTCGCGCTCGTAGAAGGCGGTGAGGGCGCGGATGGCGTACATCACGTCGCGCACGCCGCCGGTCTCGTAGCTCGAGTGCATGGCCAGCTGCGGCAGGCCCACGTCCACGGCATGCATGCTCGCCTGCATGTTCGACAGGTTGCCCAGGGTGGAGCCGCCGGCCATATCACTCTTGTTGGCGAAGGCCTGCGTGGGCACGTCGGCGTCATCGCAAATAGCCTGGAACACCGCGCGGCTAAAGGCATCGGTGCAGTAGTGCTGGTTGGCGGCTTCCTTGATGACGATGCCGCCGTTGAGCACAACCTGATTGCGAGCGTCGCACTTCTCGGCGTGGTTGGGGTGCACAGCATGTGCATTGTCGCAGCTCACGAGCATCGAGGCGGCAAGTGCGCGATGGTACGACTCGTCGTCAAAGCCCAGCGAGCCGTTAATGCGACGCAATGCATCGGCCAAGAACGTCGACATGGCGCCCTGCTTGGTCTCGGAGCCAACCTCCTCGTTATCGAAGCAGCAGAAGACCGAGACATCGTGCGCGTTCTCGGCGCCCAAAAATGCCTGCAGCGAGGTGTAGGCGCAGGCCAGGTCGTCGAGCTTGGGCGTCGAGATAAACTCGTCAGCCCAGCCCCAAATGCGCGCATCCTGACGATTGACCAGGAACAGATCGCGGCCCAGAATCTGCTCGGGCTCAACGTCCAGCTCGTCGGCGATCAGAGCATCAAAGTCGCCCTGCTTAAGATCACCGGCGCTGATAAGCGGGCAAAGGTCGACGGCTCGGTTGGGAGCAAAGGCTTCGTTAACGCCGCGGTTCATGTGGATAGCAAGGCTCGGAATGATAGCGACCTCGCGCTCGGTGGCAAGTAGACGGCTCTCGATACGGTCGCCCTCACGCACCAACACGCGGCCCGCGAGCGCCAGCGGGCGATCGAACCAGGTGTAGTCGATCATGCCGCCGTAGGCCTCGGTGTTCAGGCGCAGTGTCTCGCCCGCGCCATCGAGCTCGGGCACAGCCTTGACCTTAAACGTCGGCGAATCGCTGTGCGACGCCGTGAGCTGAAAATGATAATCACCGGCAACGCCGTCCTCGCCCCACGTCGCGGCCAGGTCCTCGCCCACCTTAAAGGCAACGACGCTCGAGGTGTTGCGCTGCGTGTAATAACGCCCGCCCGGCTCGATATCCCATGCCGCGTTCTCGGGCAGGTAGGTAAAGCCCGCCTCGTCGAGCTCGGCCATAATGGTCGCCGCCGTATGAAACATGCTGGGGCATGCCTCGATAAAGTCGATAAGGTCGTTGGCGGCCTCGATATCGTCGGCCGTCACGTGCGCGCGCTCGGGCGTTTCCTGATCCGTCATGCTCTCCCCTTTCGCTGGGTTGATGGTCCCCTCCAGCATACCCCGCCACGCCAGCGCCGCACTCTTCATTCCGTGCTTAATTCCGCACCGCTCACCAAGTTGAGCCATCATGCCCGCGCCCCTTTTGCGACAATTGCGCTAACAGGACGAGAGGAACCGTCATGAAGCCACGTAACATTGCCATCGCCTGCGGTGTCGCGGGAGTCGCCGTCGGCTTTGCCGTTGCCGCCGGCATCGTTTACCGCAAGCAAATCAAGTCCGCCGCGTCGCTCAGACGCTTGACCGGCTACGCGGATGGCTATGACCTGTACGCAATCGACATCGCCTACGACTACGATCTTGATCGCATCATCGCCGCTGGCGTGCGCGACGACCAGGCCTACATCGATGCCGTGGTGGCGCAGGTGCTGCCCGGTGTGCCGGCACATGTCCAGGCGCCCCAGTTTGCCTGCAGCGCTTTTGTCACCGTAGATGCCGAAGGCCGCGTGCGCACCGGTCGCAATTACGACTTTAAGGACGACACCTCGGCGCTGCTGGTGCGCAATCACCCACGCGGCGGCTATGCTTCCATCGGGCTTGCCGCCCTTAACAACCTGGGCGATAACACTCCGCTTGACTCCGTCGCCGGACGCGCCGCGGCGCTGATGGGCCCGTTTGCCCAGCTCGACGGTGTTAACGAATGCGGCGTGTCCATTGCCGTACTCACTCTGGATTCCAAGCCCTGTGACCAGGACACGCAACGTCCCGTCATCAATACCTCGCTCGCCATCCGTCTGGTGCTCGACCGTGCCGCCACCACGCAAGAAGCTGTCGACCTGCTTTCCGCCTACGACATGCACGCCATGGCAGGACGCGATTACCACTTCTTTATCAATGACGCCGCCGGTGACGCGCACGTAGTAGAGTGGGATCCGCGCGATCCGGACCGTGCTTTCAAAGCGACTCCCGTACGCCAGGTTACGAACTTCTACGCCTGCTATGGCGACGAAGTGCTGCCCAACCAAAAGAATGGCGAGCTGGGCCATGGCAAAGAGCGCGCCGTCGCAATCGCCGATGTCCTTGACGCCCATGTCGGTGCCCAGGACGAAACGATTGTCTGGGAAGCCCTGCGCGCCGCAGCACAAGAGCCCAATCCGGAAGACATCACCAGTAATACGCAATGGTCGGTCGTCTTTGACAATACCGAACCCGCCGCCGTCATCACGCTGCGCCGCCACTGGGGCGACATCGATGCCTTCGCACTGTAAGGAGCCAGGTCCGTCGATCTTACGCTCACCTGACGTTGTTTACATTTCTATACGCTTGGGCTAACACGTTTTACCCCCGTATCAACAGTGTGCGGGGGTAAACTTATGCGCATGTTATAACTTGCCCGGAAGGATTCATCATGCTTAGGATCGGTCTTCTTACCAGTGGCGGCGACTGCCAGGCGCTCAACGCCACCATGCGCGGCATTGTCAAAACGCTTATGACCAATAGCGAAGAACCTATCGAGATCTATGGTTTTGAGGACGGCTACCAGGGCCTTATCTACAGCAGGTTCCGTGTCATGACGCCCGCCGATTTTAGCGGCATCCTTACCCGTGGCGGCACTATTCTGGGCACAAGCCGTACGCCGTTCAAGCGCCTGGATATTCCCGAGGCCGACGGAGTCGAGAAGGTGCCGGCAATGGTCCACACCTATCATAAGCTGCAGCTCGACTGCCTGTTTATGCTGGGCGGCAACGGCTCCACCAAGACCGCCAACCGTCTGCGCGAAGAGGGCCTCAACGTTATCGCCCTGCCTAAGACCATCGATAACGACACCTGGGGCACCGAGTTGACGTTTGGCTTTACGAGCGCCATCGACGTCGCTACCAAGTGCATCGACGACATCCACACCACCGCTTCGAGCCATGGGCGCGTGTTCGTTATCGAGATCATGGGCCACAAGGTTGGCTGGATCCCGCTGTATGCCGGCGTCGCGGGCGGCGCAGATGTCATCTTGATTCCCGAGATCCCCTACGACATGGATAACGTCATCAAGACCATCGAGCATCGCATGGAGACCGGCAGCCGCTTTACCATCGTGGCCGTCGCCGAGGGCGCTATCTCCAAGGAGGACGCGGCGCTGTCCAAGAAGGAGTACAAGAAGAAGCTCGCCGAGCGTACGAGCCCGTCGATTGTCTACGACATCGCCAAGGAGATCGAAGCCAAGACCGGTCGCGAGACCCGCGTCGCCATCCCCGGCCACACGCAGCGCGGCGGTCAGCCCGACGCCCAGGACCGCATCTTTGCGACTCAGTGCGGCGTCGAGGCAGCGCTCGGCTGCCTGCGCGGCGAGTTTGGCTACATGATTGCCCTGCGCGACGGCAAAATGTGCCACATGCCGCTCGAGGATGTCGCCGGCAAGCTCAAGTTTGTCGACCCCCAGAGTGACCTGGTACGGGAGGCCAAGGCGCTGGGCATCAGCTTCGGCGACGAATAGCCTCGGCTGGAACTGCTCTCATCGGAGGCTCCAGGGCTTACCTCCCAAATCGTCCTCGGACATGTCAGGACCCCGCTGCGCGCTTCGCGCGGCGGGGTCCTTCCGTCCTGCGGAAAGATTTGGGAGGTAAGCCCTGGGGCCTCCTGCGGTAACTAGGAAGGCCGAGGCTATTCGTCTTCTTGCTGCGGGTGCCTAGGGTGGGTGCAGCGTGCATTTTTGGGAGTTTTCAGCAGCCGTGGGTGCCTGCATACTGGATTTTGGGCGAAAAGCAGGCGCCATGAGCCGCATACTGTAAAAATGAGCGATCCTTGAGGTGCCGAGGGCCCATAATCAAGGCTTTCAACGCGGTTTTGTGCACCCATTCCCGCGCCCGCGGACTCCGGGATGCTGAATACTCCGGAATTTGCACGCCGCCCCCTGGGGTACCCGTGGGCAAAAAGCAACCACCCAGCCGAAATATGCATCCGGCGGGGCGGTTTATGCAGTACAGCGGCTGTGGATGCGCATGTCGTTCAGCGTTCTTGCCGACCGATGCAACGTCGTGCGTAGCCCTTAATGTCTTCGGTGAAACCGTCAAGGTCGTCGAGCGTGATAACGTTATCGGAAAGCAAGTTGGCTAACTCATAACGCATGGTGCTGCGGCGAATATCGTTCACAAGCACTCCTGAGGACAGCTTGTCCCTATTGATACGCTCTTCTAACGCCCAAAATCTACTGGACGCTTCACTGCCACCGTTCAGTATCTCGATGTACTGGCCGATGAGCATTTCCATATAGCTTTCTTGCCATTTTGGGAGCAGCTCTTTAAACAGCTTCCAGTCGCTTTCAGTTACCTCGCCCATATTGCCTCCGTTCACCAAACAGACTTAGCCATTCGATTTTTATTCTATTTGGTATTTTCGCTCACAGCCGTGGATGAGGGGACCATCGGTCTTCGAGTTCGAACCTGAATGAACCGTTTGCTACAAAATGCGCCTAATTACTACGATGATTCGAATGCCTTCGACCATGCCGAAAAGGGTGAAAGTAAAACCGCAGGTAGAAAGCTTGCCGATTTTTGAAAAAGATGGGTGTGGTCGGCCTCATCGAGTTCATCGTAGTAAATCGGCCATTTTCTTGGCATGCGGCGAGTTAAATGCCAGTTCCCGTGTTGGAATTGCCCTGTCCATTCGTGAGTTGCGGTGAAATCGGGACTGTTAGACGCTCCAAGGTCCTCAACGGTCCGTATTTCACCGCAACTTGGAAGGGGCGAGCGGCGTTGGCCAAGCATTGTTGACGGGTTGGAACGGCTTAGGCTTGTTTGCGGCGCTTCCATTGCTTTCGGCACCAGCACATGAGTGCCTCTATGAAGGGAATCGTGATGAGGATGACCCATGCGGGATGGGGCTGTGCCAAACAAAGCCACATATAGAGGAACCAGGCAATGGCGGCTGTTGCATAGACGACGCCGATCAGCTTGGAGAGATGATGTCGGTCGATAAAGTCGCCCATCGCCTCGTAGACGGGAATCAGAAAGACCAGAAAGAGCCCCATACCCCACGTGCCGCAGATGATGCCGAGCGCGAGATAGGCGAGGACGACAAGTGCAGGAAAGGGAAACTCGTTCCATGCGCGACCGATCTTGGTGTGGAAATGCTTGCCATGATGGTCGAGCTTGTCGTGTGCCTCTTTCCAGCTGGAAAACGTCTCGCCGTCGATGGTGACGGTGCCGTCGGCATTGGTATGTACGCTGTGTCCATCGTCCTCTAGCGTATCGATATGCAATCCGCCCGGCCCCACATGGACCTCTTCACCCTTGCGCTCGTTAGCCACGTGGATGCCGCTCCAACCAACATGAACCTCTTCACCTTTGTTGGGGTCGACAACGTGAATGCCGCGTGCAAGGGAAATGTCGACAAATGGCTTGCCGTCAGGATCCACGTGCTCGGTAGAAGACTCGGTGCCTTCAGTCTCGTCGTAATTATTTGCGTCAACGTCATCGTCGGCCGAGGTGTCGACATCGCTAGCCGCTTCCCCATATAGCAACTCATCCAGTGACACGCCATACAGCGCGGCGAGTGCAATAAGGTTATCGGTATCGGGCGAGGATTCGCTGCGTTCCCATTTGCTGACAGCTTGGCGGCTTACGCCCAACTGGGCAGCAAGAGCCTCCTGGGAAAGACCGGCAGCTTTGCGGCGATCGACGAGGCGCTGTGCCATCGCAAGATCCATAGTGGTTCCTTTCATGTGGCGACCGTAATCGAATGAGCCGAGTATGCCGAGAATAACCGGTAGCGACCACCATTTCTAGTTAGAATCTGCCCCAACCCTACCGCAACTACGAGTAGCAACCCCCTAATGGCCTGCCATTTCATGACAAATGTTAGTTCGCATAACAGCCAAGAGCCCTCTCAATACGTTGCGGTGGAATAGTTCCTGTTTCATGGCTCTGCTATGCCAAACAGGAACTATTCCACCGCAACTTACTATCAGGCCACGCACCCGCAGAGTAGCTACGGGTGCCTAGGGTAGGATGCGGCGTGCATTTTTGGGAGTATTCAGCAGCCGAGGGTGCCTGCATACTGGATTTTGGGCGAAAGGCAGGCACCATGGGCCGCATCCTGTAAAAAAACGAGCGGCTCTAGAGGCGTTGGGGCTCAGAATCGGGGCTTTCAGCGCAGTTTTGCACCCCCGCCCCCGCGCCCGCGGACTCCGGGATGCTGAATACTCCGGAATTTGCACGCCGCCCCCTGGGGTACCCGTGGGCAAAAAGCAACCGCCCCGCCGAAATATACATTCGAAGGGGCAGTTTATGCAAAAATGTTGCTGTGGGCGCGTCGGCAGCTCGCTAGAACTTGAATCCCAGGACAGGTTACTCGGCACTCTTGAGGGCGCCGACCATGTCGATCTTGTTGAGGGTACGATTGGTGGCGAGGTTGACGATAAACGTAAAGCCAAAGGAAAGCACCACGGCGAGCACGTAGCTTAGCGGCTCGACCTCGACGTCAAAGTACAGCGACGGCATCTGCAAAATGTACGTAAAGCTCTCGGCCAGCAAGCCGCCTAGCGGCACGCCCAGCGCGGCGCCAATCGCCGTGAGGATCAACGTCTCCTTGTTCACGTAATGGTGCACCTCGCCACGGCGGAAGCCCAGCACCTTAATGGTCGCCAGCTCGCGTTCGCGCTCGGAGATGTTCGTGTTGGACAGCGTAAACACCACCACAAACGACAGGCACGCCGCCATAAAGGTCACGAGCACCACGACCGAATTGATAATCGTAAAGTTCGCCTCATAGTTTTCCCAATGCTCGGCCGTGCTCGAAATCGTAAGCCAACCGTCACTCTTAAGATTCTTGCTAAACGCAATCTGGTCGGCCGACGAACCCTTAAGCAGCACAAAGACGCCGTTAAGGCGTACGCTTCGACCGAACGCACGCTCATAGGTGCCCTGCGTCATGTAAAGCGTGTTGCCCAGATAGTTAAGCGAAATGTCGCTGACTTTGACCTTGGCAACATTGAGCGACGAATCCTGGACGTGAGCCGTATCGCCCGGCTGAATCCCCAGCACCAGCTGTGAACTTTTGCTCAGATACACGTCTCCGTCACGCAAAGGCAGCGGTTCTTTGGACTCATCCTCCAGACGCACGTAATCGCCCAAGTCACTCGTGCGGTCATCGGGCACCACGATCAGCTGCACGGTCTCGCTCTTGCCGCCAAACGTAAAGGTGACGTTGTCGGTCATAATCGGCAGGGTCGAGGTCACGGTCACGTTGAAATCATTGGCCGCGCTGCGCTCATCCAATGCCGCGCACGTCTGCGAAAAATCGTCGGGATTGGCGACCGCCAGCAGGTCGTAGCGCGTGATATGCCCGTACTGTTTGGGCGAAAGCGCCACCGACGTGTCGCGAATGCCCATACCGCAGATCACGAGCGCCGTGCAGCCGGCGATACCGAAGATGGTCATAAAAGCGCGCTTTTTGTAGCGGAACAGGTTACGTGCTGCCACCTTGTTCAAAAAGCCCATGCGGCGCCAGATAAAGCCGATGCGCTCGAGCAGAATGCGCGAGCCGGCGCGCGGGGCCTTGGGACGCATGAGCGAGGCTGGGGTCTCGGCCATCTCGTGGCGGCAGGCGATAATCGTGGCACCCACCACGCCCACGGCAAACAGCGCCACCGACACGAGCGACGACACGATGTCGTACGAGAGCAGCATCTGGGGCAGCGAGTACATGTCGTCGAACACCGTAAACAGGAACAGCGGCAGGCCCACAAATCCGATGATGTTGCCGAGCACGCCGCCGATCAGACATGCCCACAGCGCATAGTCCACGTATTTGGACAGGATGCGCTCGCGTGAATAGCCAAGCGCCTTGTACAGGCCAATAAGCGTGCGCTCCTCCTCGACCATGCGCGTGGCGGTGGTAAGACTGATGAGCACAGCGACGACAAAGAAGATAAATGGGAAAACCGTGGCGATGGCCTCGATCGAAGAACTGTCGCTCTCGACGCTCGAGTAGCTTGCGATGTTACCGCGGTCCTGAATGTACCAGGTGCATTCGCCCAGATCGGAAAGCTCGGCGCGGGCATCGGCAAAATGCTGGTTGGCGGCGGCGCGCCGCTGGTCCAACTCTGCCTGAGCCTGGACGCGCTCCTCGCTGCCCTCGGTCATGCGATTGATGTTGTCCTGTTCAATCCCAAAGAGCATATTCGCCTGGCGCTCGGCCGCATCCAAGCTTACCGGCGTGTCGACCGTCAGCTCCTGAACGCGCGCCTTCTCACGCCCCTCGCGGATCTTCTCGATGTTGCCTTTAACCTCGTTGATCTTTGTCGTGTAGGCATCCGAATAGGAGTTAAGACTCTTGGCTCCCTCGACAATCACGTGGACTGCGGAGTAGGAAGAAGATGTCGCGGCATCCTCGCTCACATAGAACTTATAGTCCGCAGCCGAAGCAGCGCGAAAGGCGTTGACTGTCGAGTCGGAGCTCACGTCGGTAGGATCGAGGACCTCGGCCGTAATGGTGTAATCGCCCGCGGCAAACTGATCCTTGGCACTTTGGTTGGACGAGCTCGCGTCATTGGCGGCAAAACTCACCGTATCGCCGAGCTTTTTGCCCGAAGCCTTCAGGAACTTCGAAGTCACCGCGACTTCATCGGCGCTCTCGGGCAAATCGCCGCTCACCAACACCGGTTGATCGATGTTCTCCTTGGAGAGACTCTGCACGACCACGCGTTCGCGCGTTGTGCCCACGGCGGTGTAGGCGGTCTCGGTGTAGATGCCCTCGGCCGTCTCGACGCCGTCGACCTCTTGGATAGCCGCAAGATCGTCGCGCGTAAGGCCATAGGTCGACTGCACGTTGATGTCATAGACATTCTGCTGATCAAAATAGGCGTCGACCGAATCGCACAGGTCCTCGCAGCCCGCCTTGAGGCCGCACATCACGCTCACGCCGAGCGCGGTGATCACGACGATAGACAAGAAACGTTTGAGGCTGCCGCGAATCGTGCGGTAGATGCCACGGCGAAAAACCGTCGGCACCATATCGTTTGAGCTTTGGGCAGTACGGTAGGTCGCGAACTCCCGATCGCGACCCGTGTGCTCCGTATCGTGGTTTTGGCTGTTTTGGCGATCCTGGTCCATGGGCGCTACCACTCGATCGTCTCGATAGGC
>CAUBGU010000028.1 GCA_958435545.1 uncultured Collinsella sp. | reverse complement strand
TGGCGATGCGCTTTCTCATCTACACCGGTTTTCAGACCAGCTACTTTATCGGCGTCATTGGAACGCTTACCTATGCGGACGGCGCTTCGGTCGTCGCGACATCGCTGGCTGTCCTCTTTATGAACGTCTTTGTGATCCTGGGGTCCTTTGCGGGCGGTGCGGCGCTCGACGCTTGGGGCCCGCGCCGCCATTTCTTGCTGAGTATCGTCGGTACGCTAGTAACGGGTGCGGCGATCCTCGTTTTTGGCAGCGCGACCGGCATAGTCCTGCTCGGCGCGGTACTCCTGGGCTTTGTGATGGGATTCGCCCAGCCCATCGCCACGTCCTATCCGGCGTATCTCACCGACGACCCCGTCGAGCTCAAAGACATCAACTCCGCCATCGCCATGTTTTCAAACGTGAGTATCATCGTTGGCCCCACGCTGGGCGGCTTTGTCGCGGCTGCTGCGTCGTCGCGCGCGGTGTTCGTGCTCATGATGCTCTCTACCGCGTTGGCGCTCATTGCCGGTTGGGGCTTTAGGCAAAGTGCAGGCCAGGCCGCCACACACGAAGGCAAACCCGCGGTCGGCGACATCACATCAGATAAGGCCAGCCAAAGCCCCGACCCCAACACATCTTCCCGCGTCACCTTCGTGACCAGCATCAAGACGGTCTTTACCAACAGCGTCCTCGCCCTGCTGTTCTGCATCATCTTCCTCTCGAACTTTGGCTATGGCGCCTTTGACCCGCTGGAGTCGTTCTTCTACCGCGATGTTCTGCACGTCGGTGTCGAATGGATGGGCTGGCTCTCGTCGGCCTCGGGCGTGGGCGCGGTGCTGGGCGCCATTGTTGCGCTCCGTTTGCCGCCGCGCTTGGTTAACCTTAAAACGCTACTCGTGGCACTTATGTCCGTGGGCCTGGGAAGTCTGCTCTATGTGGGGACGCCGTACGTGGGCGTAGCCCTTGTCGGCCAGATTGTCCTTGGCGTGGCCTGGGGCGTCGTCAACCCGCTCCACAACACGATCGTGCAAACGACGGCTCCGCTCGAGCAGCTCGGTCGCGTCAACTCGGTCATGGGCTTTGGCAACATGTTCGCCGGCGTGGCCCCGCTGGCGATTGCCCCGTGGCTGGCGGCGAGGTTTGGCGTGCAGCAGACGCTCGTAGGGGCGGGCATGGTCGTGACGGCAATTCCCGCGACGTTGCTGCTATTTGGTCGTTGGCATTTGGATCGTGCCGCAAAGCAGTAAAAACCATCACAACATTCGATGAAAATCGCGATTTTGCCGAATAACGTCGAATGTTGCGATGGTTTACGTCCCGGCCATGCCATCCTGCGGGTCCGGCCACCACAAAGGGGCCAGGCACCTTTGTGGTGGTTTTGCGCCAAAGCGCCCCGTGTGCGCTTTGGTATACCATGAACGCCACTTCCAGATACACCCCACACCGCCGCACAACTCAGAAAGGCCCCCCATGGACGCCACCTTCAGCCACATCAAAGCCGTGTTCTGCGATATTGACGGCACGCTGCTCACGAGCCAGCACACGGTGTCCCCGCGCACCGTGGCGGCGATCCGCGCCCTGCGCGAGCGCGGCGTGCTGTTTGGCCTGTGCACCGGGCGCGACGCCCACGCGACCGAGGCCATGTACGAGCTCTGGGGCATCGAAGGCCTGGTAGACGTGATGGTGGGCTGCGGTGGCGCCGAGGTCATTGACCGCGCGCACGACATCAACGAGCTGAGCTATCCGCTGCCGGGCGAGACCATCGCGCGCATCTGCAAGCACATGGCAGGCCTGCCGGCAACGCCCGTTTGCCCTCGGGACGGCGTGCTCTATGTGCCCGAGAGCAATGCATGCGTCGAGCACCTGTCGCGTGTCGACGGCGTGCCCTACAAGGTGGTCGACTTTGCCGAGTTTTTGCGCGAGCCGCAGACCAAGGTGATGTTTACCATGGCGCCCGAGGTAATGCCGCGGGTGATTGAGCGAGCGTCGACATTTGCCGATGGCACCGTTAAAGCGGCGGCTCTGCAAACCACGCAGCGGCTCTACGAGTTCATGGATCCGCGTGTGTCCAAGACGCGCGGTCTTGTGCGCGTGGCGGAGCTCAACGACATGGAGCTCCAGAACATCTGCGTGTTTGGCGATGCCGATAACGACACCTGCATGGTGGCTGACGCCGGCGTGGGTGTGGCCATGGCAAACGGAAGCGATGCCACCCGCTCCGCCGCCGATTTTGTAACCGCGAGCAACGACAAAGACGGTATAGCGATCTTTATCGAGGAACATCTGCTGTAGCGCCGGGGGAGAACCGCCACAATGGGGACAGGTGCCTTTGTGGCGGCCTCGGGCGATTTGGGCGAATTGATGCTTAAAATCTGCGCACAAAATCAAATATGATTGTCTGAACATCACGCTTCTAACCACCGATGGGTTAAAGATATTCTCATCAGTTTGGTAAGGTATTCCTGCTGGCTAATGACCTACCGCTCACGGTCGATTTTCGACCGTGAGCGGGATGTTTGCTCTTGAGCAAAATGTTGTGCAAATAAATCTAATGCCATTAAAAAATGATAGTCAACTAAATTACCAGTAGAAACCAAAAATAGATAGCGAATAAACGAAGGCAAATCTGAGTAAATGTCAAGAGAATTGAGAACTGGCTACAAAAATGTCGATTTTGTTGCTCGGATGTTTAAACAATAGTTACAATAGTATTACTAAGCGTGCGCAATCACAGATTGCGCAGATACGTTTGATAGTGAAAGAGCAAGATCGCGGTCTCTTGGGGAGGAGACATCGATGAAAGCGAATTCAGAAAAAACTAAGCAGAGTAAAAAAGCGACGCGCCGTGTACTGGCAGGCGTTTTGTGCGGAGCCTCCGTTTTGAGCCTGGTACTGTCGCTCGTCATGCCTCCGATCTCGCAGGCCATTGCCAACGATGCCCAGACGGTTCCTACCGAGAAGACTGTGACGGAGGATTCCTCAACTGAGTCTACTGATGTAGAAAACACCAACAATGGGGATACCGAAAAGCAGAATAGTGACGAGATCGAGGATGGCGAAGCCGACCCTTCAAATAGTGTTGAGCAAGGTCAGCTTGAAGGTAAGCTGCAGGCCGAAGATGGCGAGTTGTCGGATGGCAATACCGTAATGCTGGCTGCGGAAGGCGGGCAGACTAAAACGGAATCCACTGAAATACGAACAGCTGACGACTTGAAAAAACTGGCGAATGCAAGCGGTGTTGCTAGCTTCAAGCTTATGAATGATGTCGAGACCAGCGAGACGATCACGCTCAACAACGGCAGCAATATCACGCTGTATTTAAACGACTGCAAAATTAAGCATACAAGTCCGAGCCAGCCCCTATTCAACATAACCGGCGGCGCAACGCTGACCGTCAAGGATAAAGAACCAACGGATGATCAACCTATTGGAAGCCCTCAAACGGATCAACCTATTGGAAGCCCTCAAACGCTGAGTGACCAGGGTCAGAATCTGACTGCCGCTAATTACGGCAAGAAAGCCGAGCTGGTGGGTTACGATTCCAATGGCATTCCGGCTAACCTTATCTACTACGTAACCGAATCGGTCGCAAACGGAACCCGTACAACCGAGACTCTTAAGGCGTATAAGGCTAATATCCAGGGTGCCATCGTGGCGTGCGGCGGCGATAATGCTTATGGTTTGAAGCTTGTCAACCTTTTCGACGGTGGTCACTTCAACCTCGAGAGTGGCACACTTACGCAGAAGCAGGGCGATCACGTCGGTAATCTGATCTATGCCGAGAACGGTTCAACTGTCACCATGAACGGCGGCTACATTTGCGGCGCCGATACGGGAGACTCGGGTGCTGGCGCCGGCATCAAGGTGTCAAATCGTAAAGGCGAACGGTCAACTTTTAAAATGACCAATGGTGTAATCGCCGGCAATACTGCTTCTAGCGGTGCTGGCGTTTTTGCAGAGGACTACGTTAATGCCTCCGAGGCGAATAATAACGAATCTACTAAGGGTCATCCTACAGTCGAGATGACTGGTGGCATAATTACCGGCAACTACACACGCGATTCTGTCAACGGCCTTGGCGGTGGCATCTTGGCTTCGGGCGGTAGTGTGACCGTTTCTGGTGGTTACATTACGAACAATTGCTATGCCAGATTTTGCGGTAATGATGGTTGGGGTTGTCATGGCGGCGCTGGGCTTGCTGCCAATAACGGCGCTCAGGTCACCATTTCTGGTGGCCAGATTACCGGCAATTATTCTAAAGAAGCTGGTGGCGGCGTTTATATCACGGATGTCGGGCGTAATGACCAATCCCGTGAGGGTATGGCATGGCTGCATATCACGGGAGGAATTATTGCCTCTAACGTGAGCTTCCGATCTGAGGGTGCTGGCATTCGAGTGGGCCAGATGGTTGACGCGATGATTAACGGTAATAAAGATAGTAAAGTCTATATCACTAACAATCACTGCATGTCTCGCTTTGACTGGGGCGGTGGCGGTATCTTTGTTCAGGGAAACTCGGATGAGGGTAAGGAAAAGACCGCTGGTAGATTATTTGTATACAAATCGTACATTAGCAGCAATACCGCTGGCGGCTATGGCGGCGGCGTAGCAGTCTGCCCCACGGGCAAGACGTTGGTAACGAACAAAGAGGGCACGGCAATCTTTGGCAATTCGTCTGCTGGCAATGATCAGAGTTTCAAAGAATACAAACGGGAAGATGGCAGTGGTAATGATGGTACGCCCCATCTTTCAGCTGGTGGTGCTGAGGGTACTAATAAGAATGAAGATATAGATGCATACAACTCGGACGATTTCCGCAAGTACGGTCATGCCGATTTCTTCCTCGCATCGCGGGATCACACAACGCCGGTCGCAGTGGTAACCGGTAAGATGCTTGGTGGTGGAGACGCCCGGTACTCGGGAAGCATCGAACTTGAAAAAGCTATCAACATCCCCGCCAACGGTGCTGTTGGGGTAAAAAATAGCATCGGCCTGACCTCGGGTGTTATGTCGGGTGTTATGGCCAAGGATGAGGCGGCGATTCAAGCGCGGAATGATGCGCAGAATGAAGCGACAACTTTCATCACGGGCAACTATTCCTGGGACCATGGTGGCGGCATCATGTCGAATGGCGACTTGTACCTAGGCGAGCCTGCGGATGCGTACGTCTACCCGAGCCTTAAGCTGAAGGCGACCAAGGAGTTGGCCGGCCGCGACCTCAAAGATGGGGAGTTCACCTTTACGGTTTATCGCAAGGACTCGGATACTGCGAAGGCGCCTTCTTGGGACAATAATGGTAATTTCAGCCATGGTGTCTGCGGGTTTGTCAAATCTGCCAAGAATATCGCTGGCAACATCGCCTTTGACCTTAGCGAGAAGCTTAGCGAGCAGCTTCATGACGGTAAACAGCTTAGCGAGCAGCTCTTAAAGAATGGTACTGGCGAAATTACATACTACTTGGTCGAAAATGCGGGCAATCTTCCTGGTGTCATATACGATCGTGCTGTATATGAGATTAAGGTGACAGTCAAATACAACAAGACTGTACTTATGTCTGTTCCGATACAGGGAAATTCGAGTGCGACTAGAAATCTTAATGTCCATAACTACACGATTGATGGTGTGTACGTGACTAAGATATCTGGGGGTTCAGCTGGCTCGTCGAGGACTGCGTCAGTAGATGCTAATGGGTATTATTCGATCGTCGACTCCAGCAGCGCAACCTCCACCAACAAGGCAACCTTCACCAACAAGTACGACCCTGAGGTTTCTTGGACTCCTGAGGCGACTAAGGTCGTTGAGGGTGGCGAGATGAAGGAGTTTACACTTCAGCTTGCGGAAGACAGCAAATTTAACAACATGATCGGTACTGCCGTGACCTCTGGTTCTGAGAAAACGCAGACGCTTCCGTTCATGGACGAAAACAATGAGAGGGTTAAGCTCAAGTACTCGCTTTCTGATATCAGGAATAATCCCGACGACCCGGATGGCTCCACGGGTGGCTCTTTCAAGACCTTTACGTACTATGTGCGCGAGAAAACCGACGGTTCGCAGTTCTCGCACTACACGTACGACCACTCGGTCTATGAGTTCACGGTTGAGCCAACGTATGACACCGAAAAAGGAGAGATCAACTGTAAGGTGACCTACAAGAAGGGAACCGTTGACTCCGCAGGCAATTGGACAGCAGACCCCAAAGCCGAAGAACGGACGTTCATCGACACCTCCGCCCCCACCACCACCGACACCTCCACCCCCACCTTCACCAACACCTACTCCACCTCTTTGCCCCTTTCTGGTATGTCGGGCGTCACTCTGACGTACCTTGCCGGCGCGGTGGTGCTTTGCGCTGCTGCGGCCTGGATGCACATTCGTCGCAAGGCGAATGCGAAGGGAGGTGAGCGTCGTGAATAAGAAAGTTTGCTCCTTCCCGATCTTGTTTGCGCTGCTTGCCCTCCTGATCGGCACCTGCGCGGTTGTGTTCCCCGCTTCCGCGCAGGCCGCGCCGACCTCGACCGGTTCCATCACGGTGAGCGGCACCGTGGCGAGCAGCTACGACGCCTACCAGATCTTTAGCGCCAACGTCGTCGACGGCGACAGCGACGCCAAGATCGCCACCGACCTCGCCTGGGCAAGCGACGCCGTGCGCGACGCCGCGCTGCCTGTGCTGCACAGCGCCGGCATGCCCAATTCCCAGACCACCGCGCAGGAAGCTGCCGAGTGGCTCAACACCGATTCCCACCTTACGAGCGCGCTGAGCGCACAGCTCGCTCGTTCTCTCCAGAGCTCTGGCGCCGAGCCCGTGGCCCTTAACGCGGGCACGGCGGCCGAGCTGCCCTGCGGCTACTGGCTCATCGTCGCCGACGACGACGCCATCGCCCAGGGCGAGGTCGGCACTGCGCCGATCATGGCCCTGGTCGGCGGCAGCGCCGTCACCGTCAAGCCCAAGGCGGCGACCCCCAAGGTCGCCAAGCATGTGCTGGAGGACAGCACCGCCGCCTGGCAGAAGGCCGCCGACGCCACGGTCGCCGACGACCTGTACTGGCGCCTCTCTGCCACGGTCCCGGCCGGGCTCACCGCCTACGACACCTATACGGTGCGGTTCGTCGACACCATGAGCGCGGGGCTCGACCCCTCCAAGGTGGCCGCGAGCATGCGCGTGTACGTGGCGGCGGGCGCGGACGGCGGCTTTGACGCCGTCTCGACCGGCAAGGACGGCTGCGCCGGCACCGAGCCCGCGAAGGGCTGGACCGACATCACGGCCCAGTGCGCCACCAAGGTGGCGGCGGACGGCAAGACCTTCACCGTGCGCACCGGCGACCTGATCGCCGCGCTCGGCGGGGCCGACGCCTTTGCCGCGGGCGCCCGCGTGGTCGCCGTGTACAATGCGCCGCTCAACAGCGCGTGCAACCACGGCATTGCGAAGGGCAACCCCAACGAGGTCTACCTGCGCTACCCGCGCTCTCCCTTTGCCGACCAGTCCGGCGACGCCGGCTTCACCCGCACGCCGAGCGACGATGCGTGCGCCTACACCTGGGATCTCGCGCTCACCAAGCGCGGCAGCGACGGCGACAAGCCGCTTGCCGGGGCGGTCCTGAGCATCGCCGACGACCGTGGTCGCACGCTGGCGGCCGACGGCACGTGGGATGCGGATGGCAAGGCCACCGTCACCACGGGCGAGGACGGCCGCGTGACCGTCTCGGGCGTGGACTCGGGCAAGCTGGAGGTCCGCGAGCTCAAGGCGCCCAAGGGCTACACCGCCTTTGAGGGCACGCGCTCCGTGACGGTCAAGGCCGAGGGCCTGGACGTCGACCAGGTGGCCGCCGCCAAGCCCAAACTCACCATCACGGCCGAGTCGCCCCTGCGCGCCGACAGCGCGGACGGGTCGACGGGCAGCCTGGAGGCGTCGCTCATCAACACGCCCACCGGCACACCCCCTAGCATTACCACCGGAGGCTTTATGCCCTCGACTGGCGATATGGCAATGTACGCCGCGGCCGCCGCAGCGGTCGCCGGAGCTGCGCTCATCGTGGTCGCGCTCTTGGTCAAGCGGGGAGGTGGCAGCCATAAAGAGTAGCTGGCAGCCCCGCAGAGAGCGGGGCGAGACATAGCGAAGCAGATGCTAAGACACAGACAGACAGATTTAGATCAAATGGAATTCGAGCAGAAAGCAGAGGAAAAGAAGATGAGCATGAGCAAGAACATCGCACGCCTGGCAGTAACCGCCGGCCTCACAGCAGCGCTGAGCTTCGGCGGAGTCATGGCCCCGGTGACCATGGCGTTTGCTGAGGGTACGCAGGACGGCAGCATCACGATTAAAAAGGCCGCCAACGAAATTGATACCAATACGTTCAAGGCATATCAGATCTTCAAGGCAAAAGTTGATGACGTGGAGGACAGGGGCAAGGTTGCTTCTGATATTAAATGGGCAAATGATGATATCGGTTCCAAGGTGATTACCGCCATTACGGGGTCTACCGAGTATCAGGAACTCGTGAAGAAAGAACCTACCAAGAAGCTCAAGGACGATCCCTCTGCTTCGGATGTGGCCGAGTGGCTTTCTCAAAATGTGAAAAGTAATGCCAGCACGGCATCCAGCAGCAAAGGTACGCGTGTTGCCCCCGGCAATGTGCTTTATGAAATTGCGGCTGCGGTTTCAGGCATGAAGGAAAATGTTAAGGCGGAGACCGCTGCGGGACAACTTAGGGCGGGCGAGTCGTGGACGCGCCCGAACCCTAATGAAAATCATGGCCTTTACGGCGATGGCTATTATCTCTTCGTGTCTGATGGTCTTACGGATCCGGCCAAGCCGAACACTGGCACCTCCCCGATCTTTGCCATTGTTGGCGGCGATCCCGTTGTCGTTACCGAGAAGACCAGCATCCCCACGGTCGACAAGCAAATTCTCAAAGACAGCACGAACAAGACCGCTGATCCCGCGTCCAATGATTGGGCTAACTTTGGCGATTCCCAGATTGGCCAGGACATCGACTACAAGCTGACCGGTACTGTTGCGGACAACATTGCTTCCTATACCAAGTACACGTACGAGTTCCAGGATACACTGAGCAAGGGCCTTGTCGTTAATAAGAAGGAGGCGGACAACACCAGCCCCGAGGACCTCCATGTCTACATCGTCGACCCCACAACCAATACCACGACTGAGGTTAAGGAGGGCTTCAAGGCTACTGTGACGCCGGCAGTCGATACGCAGAAGAATAGCGAGCTCCTCAGGGTTTCCTTCGAGGATCTTAAGGCTGTCAAGGATGCCAACGGCACCATCGCTGTCGACAAGGACTCTAAAGTAGTTGTGACCTACAAAGCTCATCTCACCAGCAATGTTAGCTACGAGGTCGATGGTAACCGCAACACCGTCAAGCTTGTCTACTCCAACAACCCCATGGGAGAGGGTACTGGCACCTCCACCGAGAAGACCGTAGCCGACTACGCTTTCGCCCTCGACGTCACCAAGGTCGACCAGAATGATCCGAAGAAGATGTTGGAAGCCGGCTTCAAGGTCCAGGTTCTTGAGAATGCGGACAATAATTTGGTCGGTAAGTGGCTTTCTGCGGACGGCAGCCTTGTTAATGAGGCAAGTGCGTATGAGTTCAAAACTGACAAAACTACGGGCGAGGTTAAGATTCCGGGTCTCGATGCTGGTACGTATCAAATCACTGAGACCACTACTCCGGCAGGCTATAACACCATTGCCCCGTTTACCATTATTGTTGCTCCCAATTACGATTCAAATGGAAAACTTGCGAGTCTGGAGGCTACCGTCAAAGATTCCGGCATGGTTAAAGCGGATAAAGCCACTGCCGCTACCATTCCTGTCACCATCCAGAACAAGAAGGGCTCCAACCTCCCGCTCACCGGTCTTAACGGCGTGACCTTCACCTGGATCGCTGGTGGCGCGGTGCTGTGCATCGGCGTGGCGCACCTCATCCGCAGCCGTAAGCAGGCTGAGGAGTCCGAGCAGGAGTAACGCTCGCTCACCCATCCCTTTGGCAGGTGGGATGTGATGGCCGTGAGACTTGCGGACACTTTTCTCGTCCATCCACGTTCTTGCTTTGCCACTCTCTTTTCGGGGCAGACTCCGCACTGGAGTTTGCCCCGTTCTTTTTGGACAACACAGGCAGCCTCCACCGTCCGATGCGGACTCATCCGTCATCGCGTTTCTTGACTCGTATGAGGTTCGGTTTAAGGTCCGTAGGCGCACGCGCGGTGCGGACGGTAGAAGGCATTTGCGCCGCAACAAGCGCAAATAAGAATGCCCGGGGGTCGGATCCCGGGCATTTAACAAAAGCTGAAAACTAGGCCGCCCGCGCTCCCAAACATTTACGCGGGGTGCGTCGTTTTCTATTGATATTGTATCCCGAATCGCCCCGCCGATCCGGGACATTTTGAAAACTCAAATGCGGGCCTATGCATGAGAGGAAGCTCGTTAATTCCGAAAATAATGTATAATTCCAATTTAAACTGGAATCAAACGAAAACGATGGAAATGAACGAAGCGCTAATCTACTTACAAGAAGCACTAGGCCTCTCCGCCAAGACCAAAACTTGGCCTGGATCCGCACACTTGCCGCTGCATCTGCGGGCGATTGAGGTCCGCGCTGTTGACGCAAACGGTTTTTCGTTTTTGCTTGCAAGTTTGCCTACTGGCGTCGGGCTTCCCGAGGCTAAGAGGGTCTATAGTCAGCTAGCCTTGCGCGCGGAGACTCCTGTTGTCGTTTCGTTTCCTGATGCCGATGCACGTCAGCGCAAAGCATTGGTCGCACAAGGGATTCCCTTTGTCTGCCCGGGTAGACAGGCTTTTCTTCCATTTATGGGCACGGCCTGCACGGAGAGGGGCGGTGCCTGGTTTCGCAATCATGCGACCAAGATGTCACCCAACGCGCAGGCTGCCGCAATCTGGGGAGCAACCCAGGAGCCATATCGTCCCTATGACCTTTGTCGTGCGCTTGGGATTTCGGCAAGCCGCGCGAGTGAGGCCATAACCGAGCTTGTTGACAGGGGGCTCGCGAGGCGCGAGCGTTGCGAGCGACGTGTCGTCGTGTTCCCTGTTGCCGTTGATCTTCTGCTTAGCGAGCACATGACAGAGCTCTCCTCGCCTGTCTCGAAGGTCTTTTTTGCAAGGAAGACACCGCAGATCGACTGTCTTGTTGACGCCGGGGAGACGGCGCTCGCTGCGCGTTCGATGCTCGCTGCGCCGGGTATGGAACAAAAGGCCGTCTTAAGAAGTGCATGGCGTCAACTGAGCGACCTCGAAGTCGCAGACGGGGAGTTGCCGGATAACGAGACGGCGATGATCCAAGTGTGGCGCTATGCGCCCGTGTTTGCCGACTCCTCCCGTGTTGACGACATTTCGCTTGCGCTATCTTTGGCGGCAATCGACGATGAGCGAATTCAGCTCGAAGTCAATCGCATGTTTGGAAAGGAATATCCATGGCAAGAAGCGCTGTAGAAGGTCTTCAAGAATTTCAGCAGCATATGCAAGAAGCTGCAGGATCGTATGCCCTTATCGGCGGCACGGCATGCGACATTTTGCTCGCGGAGGCGGGACTTCCGTTTAGGGCGACTCACGATTTTGATGTGGTAATTGTCGCCGATGACCGGTTGCCTCAGACGGCAGAAGCTATATGGACTTTGGTGCGTGATGGCGGTTACCGCTGCGGCTGGGGCGAAGGCAAAGGCTCATGTTTTTATCGGTTTACAGAGCCTAAGAGGCCGGGTTACCCCCATATGATTGAACTCTTCGCGAAGTGCCCCGACTTTCTAAAGGGTCGTGAGGGGATTGATGTGGCGCCAATTCACGTTGATGAAAACATAAGCAGTCTTTCGGCAATTTTGTTGGACGATGCTTACTACGGCTTGTTCCTTCAGGGAATTCGAACCGTAGGCGGCGTTTCGGTCCTGGGGACGGAATACATTGTCCCGTTCAAAGCGAAGGCGTATCTCGACCTAAAAGCTAGAAGGGAAGCGGGGGAGAACGTTGATTCGAGGAAGGTAAAAAAGCATAAACGCGATGCGCTGAGGCTTGCTCAATTGCTTGGCGAGTCGGAAGGTGTCGACCTAGGCGGAGAACTGAAGGACGATATGCTTGCGTTTGTTAAAGATTGTGAGGTGGGCGACGTCAATCTGAAACAGATTGGGGTTGCGGGCGTAACGATGGCGCAGTTGCTCGAGACGATGAAAGCAACATATGGCTTGATTGGTTGAGTGGAGTTACGTGGCCCGGACGGTGCAGTCTAGCGGCGTTGTCCGGCGCATGAGCTCGCTAATCGGCTATTATTTGTTTAGACAACTTGAGTTGAAGAGGAGTGACCGGCGATGGTGCAGGGCGCCAAACATATGAAGAGCAATAACGCTGCGGCCAACGGTGGCTCGAGCCCTCAGCCCAAGCCTCAGCCCAAGCCCAAGCGCCGCCGCAAGCGACTGCCGCGCTGGGCCGACCGGCTCATCACCATCGTCATCATCCTTATTGGCGTGGGCCTTATGACCTGGCCGTGGATCTTGGACCGGCTTGAGGCCTCGGGCGTGTTCAACCAGATCAGCACCGTGTCCAGCACCGTGGACGCGCTGTCTGCCGAGGAGCGTGAGCGCATCCTGCTCCAGGCGCGCTCCTTTAACGAGCAGCTGGCGGGCGAGGCCACCGAGCTTCCCGCCGACCAGATCGAGCCCTACGCTCAGCAGCTCATCTTTGACCGCGACCCCATGATGAGCTGGGTCGAGATTCCCTCCATCGACGTGAGCATGCCCATCTACCACGGCACGAGCGAAGAAGTCCTTATGGCGGGCGTCGGCCACCTGGAGGGCACGAGCCTGCCGGTGGGCGGCACCTCGACTCATTGCGTGCTCACCGCGCACTCGGGCATGCGCAACCTGAGCATGTTCGACGACATCCACTCGCTGGAGCCCGGCGACCTGGTGTTGCTGCACACCATGAACAAGACGCTCGCCTACAAGATGGTGGACTCCGAGGTGGTGCTGCCCGAGGAGATGGAGTCGCTAACCATCGAGCCCGGCGCCGACAAGGTGACGCTCGTCACCTGCACGCCCTACGGCGTGAACGACCATCGCCTGCTGGTGCATTGCGTGCGCACCAAGTACAGCAAGAAGGACGTCGACAAGCAAAAGTCGCTGGCCGGCCGCCACTGGGGCAAGCGCGAGTTTGCCGTGCTCATCGTGGTCGTAGCCATTGTGTTGTTGCTGCTGGACATCGTGGTCCACGCGGTCCGCAAGCGCCGCAAGGCCAAGGCCTCGGCATAAGACATCGTTCAGAGCCACCGCAATGGGGACAGGCACCTTTGTGGTGGACGGGACTTCCAAACCATCACAACATTCGATGATTATTGCGATTTTGACGAAAAGCGTCGAATGTTGTGATGGTTTTCGTTGTGGGCGAGACGGTTTTCGCTATGGACGGTGCGGTTTTGCTGCAGTACCGCCGGACCACGCCACGCCAACCGCCGCCCTCGTTACGTTTTCGCTGCATTTGGGTAAAGCGCCTGCTCCAAGCCGGCGTTGCCTTGTATACTAGAGCGGTTTAACTGTTATGCGGAAGGGAGCGCCTATGGCACTCAGCGAGAAAGACGTGCGCGGCATCGCCGAGTACGCAAAGATCGCACTGACCGATGACGAGCTCACCCAGATGACGTCCTACATGAACGACGCCGTCCAGATGCTCGAGCCCGTCTTGCAATATGACTTGCCCGACGTGGAACCCACGTTCCATCCCATCGGAAGCCTGTCCAACGTGATGGGCGATGACCTACGCGAGCCCGAGCGCGACCTGTCGCTCGACGTCGCGCTCGAAAACGCCGGCAGCGCGCGCGACCGCTACTTCCGCGTGCCGTCCATTTTGGGAGAGGGGGAGAGCGAGTAATGGCGCAGAGCTTCGATTCCCTTACCGCCGCCCAGATCGCCGCGGGCGTTGCCGCCGGCGACTTTACCGCCACCGAGGTGGCCCAGGCCTCCCTTGCTGCCATCGAGGCGCGCGAGGGCGGGGTTCAGGCATTCCTGCAGGTGTCGCCCGAGCTCGCGCTCGAGGCCGCCGCGCGCGTGGATGCCGACCGTGCCGCAGGCAAGCCGCTGCCCCCGCTCGCGGGCGTGCCGCTGGCCATTAAGGACAACATGAACCTCGTGGGCACGCGCACCACCTGCGCTTCCCGCATGCTCGAGAACTATCAGAGCGTCTACACCGCTACCTGCGTCCAGCGCATGCTCGATGCCGGCTGCCTGCCCATGGGCAAGGCCAACATGGACGAGTTTGCCTTTGGCAGCTCCACCGAGAGCTCGGCGTTCCACCGCACCAACAACCCCTGGGATACCGAGCGCGTGCCCGGCGGCTCCTCGGGCGGCTCCGCTGCTGCCGTCGCCGCGGGCGAGGTCGCGCTCTCGCTGGGCTCGGACACCGGCGGCTCCATTCGCCAGCCGGCGTCGCTGTGCGGTGTGGTGGGCTTTAAGCCCACGTATGGCGCCGTGAGCCGTTACGGCGTGGTTGCCTTTGGCTCGTCGCTCGACCAGGTGGGGCCCTTTGGCCGCACGGTCGAGGATGTCGCGCTGGCCATGAACGCGCTTACCGGCGCGGGCCACGATCCTTACGACTGCACCAGCCAGGATTGCGCCGTCGACTTTACCGAGCACCTCAACGACAGTATCGAGGGCAAGCGCGTGGGCATCATCCCCGCGTTTATGGAGGCCGAGGGCCTGACGCCCGAGGTCAAGGCCGCTGTTCAGCGCGCCGCCCAGGAGCTGCAGAACCAGGGTGCCGAGCTGGTCGAGGTCGACCTGCCGCACCTGGACGCCGCCATCGCCGCCTACTACGTCATCGGCCCGGCCGAGGCGTTCTCCAACCTGGCCCGCTTCGACGGCATTCGCTACGGCTATCAGGAGGAGGGCTGCGCCAACCTGTCCGACCAGAGCTCGCTGTCGCGCGCCCACGGCTTTGGCGCCGAGGCCAAACGCCGTCAGATGCTCGGCGCCTACCTGCTGAGCTCGGGCGTGTACGACAAGTACTATTACGCCGCGCAAAAGGCCCGCACGCTCATCACGCAGGACTACGATGCCGCGTATGCCAAGGTGGGCACCATCCTCATGCCCGCCTCGCCACGCACGGCCTTTAAGTTCGGCGAGATCAGCGACCCCACGCAGATGTATCTCTCCGACCTGTACACCATTTCGCTCAACATTTGCGGCAACGGCGGTATCTCGGTGCCGCTGGGCCTGGGCGAGGATACTCAGCTGCCCGTTTCTGCCCAGCTGGTTGGTCCGGCGTTTAAGGACCGTCAGCTGCTCACGTTTGCCCGCGCCCTGGAGCGCGGCTTTGCCGATGCCGCCACGGGTGCGCCCGCGCTTTCCGTCGCGCCCGATTTTGCCGGGAAGGGAGGCGAGCTGTAATGAAGGAGCTTTCCGAGGTCCTGCAGGATTGGGAGGCCGTGATCGGCCTGGAGATCCATACCGAGCTCACCGCACTCGATACCAAGATGTTCTGCAACTGCAAGCTCAGCCACGATGACGAGCCCAACGCCAACGTGTGCCCGGTGTGCCTGGGCCTGCCCGGCGCCCTGCCGGTGCCCAACAAGCGCGCCATCGAGAGCATCGTCAAGGCCGGTCTGGCCACCAACTGCGAGATCCAGCGCCACTCGATGTTCTACCGCAAGCACTACTTCTATCCTGACATGGCCAAGAACTTCCAGACCACGCAGGGCCCGGTCGCCTTTGCTATGTACGGCCACCTGGATCTAGACGTGACCGGTCGCGGTGCCGCCGAGCGCCCCGACTGCGCGTTTGGCGAGGCCGAGGCCCAGAGCCTGGCGAGCGCTTCGGCCAACGCCGAGGGCCTGTCCACGTCCATGACGTCGACCATGCGCGAGGGCACCCAGCGCGCCGGCCACCTGGCCAGCTATGACGCGTCCAACCTGCAGATGCCCGAGCGTCGCGAGGACGGTTCCTACACGGTGCCCATCCGCATCTTGCGCATCCACATGGAGGAGGACGCCGCCAAGATGGTCCACGTGGGCGGCGCCGAGGGCCGCATTACCGCCGCGGCCGAGTCGCTTGTCGACTACAACCGCTGCGGCACGCCGCTTATCGAGCTTGTCACCGAGCCCGACTTGCGTACGCCCGAGGAAGCGCGCCTGTTTATGGAAAAGCTCCGTCGCATCTTTGTGACGCTGGGCATTTCGGACTGCTCCATGGAGAAGGGCTCCATGCGCTGCGACGGCAACGTGTCGCTGCGCCGCCGCGGCGAGACCAAGCTGGGCACCAAGACCGAGCTCAAGAACCTCAACTCGTTTAAGAGCCTGCATGACGGTCTAGCCTACGAGATCTGCCGTCAGGCCGAGGTGCTCGAGGAGGGCGGTATTATCTACCAGGAGACCCGTCACTGGGAGCCCAGCCGCAAACGCACCGTGGTCATGCGCGTGAAGGAGACGGCAGACGACTATCGTCTGTTCCCCGATCCCGACCTGGCGCCGTTCGATCTGGACGACGAGTTCATCGACCGTTGCCGTGGCGAGATTCCCGAGCTGCCCGATGCCAAGCGCGCCCGCTTTGAGGCGGACTTTGGCATTAAGGCGGCCGACGCCGAGCAGATTGCCGGCGACCCCGAGTTTGCCGAGTTCTTTGAGGCCGCCGCTGCCGTTATGGCTGGCAAGGAGGCCCAGACGGTCGCAAACCTGCTGGTGAACGAGATGATCGCCTACCTTAAGGGCGCAGGCGTGTCGCTGACCGAGTCCGGTATTGCACCGGCTCAGGTGGCAGCGCTTGCCAAGTTGCTCGCGACCGATGCCATTAGCTCCAACCAGGCACACGAGGTCTTTGAGGCCATGGCCCAGACCGGCGACGACCCCAACAAGATCGTTGACGAGCGCGGTATGCGTCAGGTGAGCGATGCCGGCGCGCTGCAGCCGATCGTGG
>CAUBGU010000027.1 GCA_958435545.1 uncultured Collinsella sp. | reverse complement strand
TCTGACTACGAATCAGAACGTCATAGGTTCGAATCCTATACGCCGCACCATTTGAACTTAAAGCCTCCGGCAACGGGGGCTTTTCTTTTACGTCGGCATCCCATGGATTCGAACCTCGGTCGAGGCGCGAGCGTAAAGCGGACGCGGAGCGTCCGTAGCGAGCGGGCAAGCACGCCGGCAGGCGGGCGAAGCCGGCGCGGATCCGCGCAGCGGATGCGCGGAATCCTATACGCCGCACCATTTGAACTTAAAGCCTCCGGCAACGGGGGCTTTTCTTTTACGTCGGCATCCCATGGATTCGAACCTCGGTCGAGGCGCGAGCGTGAAGCGGACTATTTCTTATCGACTCGTGTAAGATTCCGAGTAGGTGTCGCGGCCCATCCGCGACCACTCCTTCTCTCAACGACCGATCAGGGTGATATTTCGTGGCAGAGCGTCCGACATACAAGCTCAGGTTTCTCGATCCCAAGAAGCGCTTTCCGGCGATGCCCGAGCAGCCTGCGGGACGCTCATATGGCGTGGTCTGGAAACTCTTTGGCGAGGATCAGCATGAATCTTGTTATGTCGTCGAATTCGTTGGCAAAAGTCATGTGTCGCTTTTGGGCTACGTAAGCGTTTCGGGTGAGGTGTACAAGGTGGACCGCCCCGTCAGCGAGGCTCCGCTGCCCAACGATCCCGACATGGAACTGGTCCTTGACGAGTCGGATTCCGGTATTGGTGAGATTATGGTAAGGGAAGCCAACGGTGCAATGCGCGCGTGTGCGCAAACTGCCGGCTCTCCCGAAGGCCCCATGCGCGAGCAGTCCGACCACGAGACATGGAATTCGACCCGCGCCCTTCCTTACGGCGAGTTCATGGCCTCGATGTTCTTGCGCTACGTGATATTTGCCAACTCCGAAAGCGCTCTTGCGAACACGGCGGGCGTCGACGGTCTCGATGCAGGCATGCAAAACGTTGTCGACAAGATCAAACTCGTAAAGTTGCCCGAGCCGGTCGAGGTGTTTTTGGGCTTTGACACGGCACCGCTCCCCGATGCTATCGAGACGCTGCTTTACCGTGTTGACCATGCCGAGAATCCGAGCGGTATCGAGCGTTATGCCGCCGCCCTGATGAGCGAGATCGACTTGCCCCGCCTGCGCACCATTGCTGCCAAGTCCGAAATGAGCCTAGCGCGTATCGACCGCTCAAAGCTGTTCTATCTCAATTTTGATCGTAGCCTGCTGGACCAGGACGAGATTGACATGCTGCTTGCCATCGAGTGCCGTCTCAACCGCCTCTCCGGCATCCTTGAGCGCATCGGGGCCGGATTGGCCCCTGCGGCATCCTCGCCGAGCCTTGAGGGCTGCGCGCTCTTTGATGCGTGGCATATCGCCAAGACGACCAACGATGTTCCCCGACTGCTCGATACGGCCTCGAGCGATAACCCGTGGGGCAAACCGGGTACGGTGGCTTGCCAGCCGGGCGGTGAGTGGGATGTGCGTACCCGCTTCGCGCGTATCGTCGAGGCACTTAACGTGGTCACACGGCTCGACTATACCTATCGGGCAAACGTTGCCGAGGGGATTATGCTCGTTCGGTTTGGGCACTCTGTCGTGGATGCCATACCACAACGTGAATACGACGCCCGGGAGGATGTCTGGCGCGAGTTGGACGAGAACGCGCGTGTGATTTGGGCCGCGGAGCACGACGCGCGCGTGGCGCTGACGCTGGCGGCGGCGTGTTTTGCCGCAGGTGCCTGCATTGCGCGCTGCTATGTTCAGATTGCGGCTCCCGACGGCGAGCAGGACGAGCGCGTCATTGCAACATATTCCTTTGGGCGTGCGGCCTATCTGGCCAATTGCGTGCCTGTCGCCAAGGATCTTGAGAGCATGGATATGGACGATATGCCGTGCAAGCGCATGCTTGAGGCATATGAGTCGGACGCGCCGGATGCGATTGAGCCTGCAGAGGTTCACGCTCGCCCGCGTGACGACCACCGTTCGCTGCCGCCGGCGTTGCGCGACCTGCTGCTTGCCGATACGGCTGATGAGCTCGAGGTCATGGAGATGGACGACGACCCGTATGTGGCGCGCGTCGTTGAGTTGCGCGAGCAGGCAAAAGTTGACCGTGCAAGCGCGTTTGAGGGCTTCTCCCGTCTTGTTGAGGAGTTGGAGGCTAAGTGCGCCGTTGCCGAGCTTTTGGCAACGGGTCCGGTCCAGACGCAGTTTTGCGACAACCAGCTGGTACGCATGGTGCTGCCGGTAATGGAGGAAGACCGCTCCGTTCGTATTTTGCGTGCTCCCGATGCGCTGTACTTTGCCCAGCACGAGATCTGCAGTTATTACGCCGAGCAGGAGGATTTTGAACGGGCATTGCCCGAGGTGCGTCGTCTTTACGATCTGGCTCGCTCGTCCATGCAGTCGCACTTTGCGCTCATCAACGTGCTGGCGCGCCTGGAGCGCTTTGACGAGATTATCGAGGTGGCGCGCCACGGTCTGCGCATTGCCAGTGACCGTTCCGCAATCGGTTATCTGTTCTATCGTCTGGCGTTTGCCTATTGGAACTGCGACCAGCTCGAGCTCGCGTTGGCGTGCTACCGCCTCGTGCCGCGCGGCGAGGAGTCGGGTAGCAGCGCGCTGGAGGAAATGCAGGGCCTTATGAACGAGATGGGCGTCAATGAGCCGCCGACGTTCGAGGATGCGGTTGAGACCATCCGGAAGGCCGGGCTCGAGCTGCCTCCCGTGTCCGCCGTGACCAACCAGCTGGCGGATGCCGCCATGCAGCTGGTCGATAACGGCTTCTTTTTCCTGGCGCGCGTCTGCATCTTCCAAATGTGGCGCACCATGGGTAACGATGAGCTCGGCTCCCTCAGTCGCTCGCTGGGGTAGGGGCGAAAACTGCAAGGAGGAAAGGCCTCTAGGCAATTAGAAAATTCCCTCTTGCTCAACTTCGGCTGTTTGGTTACTATAGAACGGCTGTTACGGAGAGCTGACCGAGAGGCCGAAGGTGCTCGCCTGCTAAGCGAGTATGCCCCAAAAGGGCATCTGGGGTTCGAATCCCCAGCTCTCCGCCAGTATGACTTGAAAGAAGGGTCCCATTTGGGGCCCTTTTTTTATTATCGAGAAAGGGCGCTGGGGATTCGAACCCTCAAAAAAGGAGGCATCCTTTCGGATGCCTCCTTTCGGCGAGCGTATTGTCCTTCGACCCTACATCTCGGGTGCCTTGGCTACGGTTTCGCTTTCTGCCGTAAGCGGGCGATTGTCGATGCGGCGGCCCAGGCGGTCGAGCTTCACAAGGAGCCACTCAATGGGATTCGGCCCCGAGCCTTCTTCGTCGGCAACCAAATCCATGACGGCGATCTTGGTGCCGTCTTGCTTGAGCATCACGCTACCCACCTTGTCGCCTACATGTACCGTGCCCGAAAGGTCATCATAGGTAACCTTCTCGGTCACCTCTCCGGCAAGCGCAAAGACGGTCGCCTGAGCTGCGGGATCGGCGAGCGTGGCATCGATCGTCTTGTCCGTCCAATCGGTCTGGCCAATGCGCGCGATGAGCGGATTGCCGTTGGCAGTCTTTTCCTGCGTGTTGGCGATCGCAACCGTCACCTTGTGGCCGTAGTACCAGTTGGCAAGGGCGGCCGTGTCGGCAAAGCGCTGATCGGTGGTGCTGGAGTTCAAGACGACGGTGTAGGTCTCGTCGCCATCGCGGTTGTAGGCTGCCGTAAAGCAATAGCCGGCATCGTCGGTGGTGCCGGTCTTACCGCCGATATTGCCGTCCTGCCCCAGCAGCTCATTGTGCGTATCCATGGAATGCGAATGGTCGGAACCGTCGGCGCCCGTAACCTCAATCCAGGAATCATCGCTCGCCACGATTTCGCGGAACGTGTCGTTCTTCATTGCCTCCTGCATCATCAGGGCTACATCGTGCGCGGTGGAGTGCATGTTACCGGCCCACTCATCAAAGTCCAGACCGTGCGGATTCTCAAAAAGCGTTCCCGTGCAGCCGAGCTCTTGAGCGCGCTCGTTCATGGCCTTTACAAAGGTGGCCACGGCGTCCTTGGTCTTGGGGTCGATCTTTTTGCCCACGTGCTCGGCAAGCGCGATGGCGGCATCGTTGCCCGAGGGGATCATCAGGCCGCGCAGAGCTTGCTCCACGGTGAGCTCGTCGCCTTCGAGCAGGCCGGCGGTCGAGTTGCCTACGGTGGCGGCAGCATTGCTCACCGTGATCTTCTCGTCCATTTTGCAGTTCTCAACGGTCAGGATCGCGGTCATCACCTTGGTGATCGAGGCAATCTTGACCTGATCATCGGCGCTGCGGGCGTAATAGACGGAACCGTCCTTGCTCATGACGATGGCGTTGGTCGCATCGATATCGGGCAGATTCTCGGCCGTGATGCCGCGGGCGTCGGCGGTCTTGCCGCAAACGATATCAGTCGTAAGCACCTGGGCGTTGGCGATAGACGGCACGCCGGCAGCAAGGGCGAGAGCGCAGGCAATGCCGGCGGTCAGTTGCGCGGAGCGCTTTACAAGAGAACTAAGAGTCTTCACAGATTTCGCTTTCGACGGGATGGTCTCTTTAGAGTTCAAAGTATATCGTTTACCGGCGCGGACAATCAGTGCGCGGGCGTGCACGGCCCATGTCTGCGCCCGAACGGACGCATAGGTGCTTAAGGTCGACTTAAACGACCGCGCTTGTTGTGTGTGGCGCGCGCTGTCTCGGGCATAATGGAGCGCGAGAGGAGCACGCATGAACGAGCGCATTTTGGTAGTTGATGACGAGAAGGCCATCGCCGACCTGGTCGGTATCTACCTTACAAAAGAGGGCTTTGATGTTCAGATTGCCTATAGCGGAGCAGATGCTGCCAAGGCGATTTTGGAGCAGGAGTTCGATCTGGCGCTGCTGGACGTCATGCTGCCCGATATCGACGGCTTTGAGTTGCTGCGCACCATCCGCGCTGGCCATACCTATCCCGTTATTATGCTGACGGCGCGCGATGCCCAGCAGGATAAGATCGAGGGCCTCTCGCTGGGCGCAGACGATTACGTGGTCAAGCCGTTCCGTCCGCTGGAGCTCATAGCGCGCGTTCATGCTCAACTCCGTCGTTACACCAGCTACGGCAGCCGCGCACAGGCGGTCGAGTCACCGACCATCCAGCTCGACGGTCTCGAGATCAACCGCGACGCTCGTTGTGTGACGGTGGACGGCGCACCGGTGCGTCTCACGCCCATCGAGTATTCCATCTTGCTGTATCTGGTGGAGCATCGTGGCAGCGTGGTGGCCGTGGGGGACCTGTTCCGCGCGGTGTGGAACGAGGACTTTATGCCCGGCTCCAACAATACGGTGATGGTGCACATCCGCCATCTGCGCGAAAAGATCGGCGACGATGCCCAAAAGCCGCGCTTTATCAAAAACGTCTGGGGCGTCGGCTACATAATCGAATAACGCCTTTGGTGGTGGGGAAGTGGATATGACAAAAGACGATAGGCGGGTATTCGAGGTGCCCGATCGACTCTTTGAATACATAAGGGCGGTCGTCGACAACCGCGCGCTTGCGACGGTGCTGCTCTTTTTGCTGAGTCTGCTACTCATTGGCATTGACAATATCATTGGCATCCTGGCAGTTCTGCTCATTGGCTTCTTGCTGATCGATCGATTCGAAATCGTCCGCCGTTGCGTGGTAATCGGCGGTGCCGCGTGGACAATTACGCTGGCGATCGGGGCCATGGCGCTTGGCGGTATTGGCGAGCCCGTGTTCTTTGACGTCGCCTTTGTGTTCAACATGCTCGGCTTTGTGCTGGCGCTTGCCGTGTGCGTCCTGTTCTTTTGCGGACGCGCCCTGTATTACCAGGGTTATGAGCAGGGCGAGCAGCATGCCGACCGCGTAATCGCCGCCCGTATTCAGGACCGTCTGATCGATAGCCCCGACACGTGGGATACCATCGACGGCGACTTTCTCGAGGTCGAAGGTGCGCTCAATCGGGCGCGCGATTGTGAGCGCAAGGTTCAACAGGCCCTGCGCGACGAATCGCATCGCAAAGATGACCTGGTTACGTATCTGGCGCACGATCTGCGCACGCCGCTTGCCAGCGTGGTGGGCTATCTTTCGCTCCTACAGGAGGCTCCCGATTTGCCGCTCGAGCAGCGTGCACGCTTTACGGGCGTGGCGCTCGACAAGGCCCACCGGCTCGACGCGCTCATCGAGGAGTTCTTCGACATCACGCGTTTCGATTTCCACGATATCGTGCTCACCCGCGCCTACGTCGATTTGGGGCTATTGCTGGCGCAGGTGGCCGACGAGTTCTATCCCATTCTCAACGAACAGCACAAGGAAGCCCAGGTTGATATCTGCGAGGACCTGACGGTGCTCGTGGACGGCGACAAGATGGCTCGCGTATTCAACAACATCATGAAAAACGCCGTTGCCTATAGCTATGAAGGCTCGATGATCACGATCGAGGCCAGGCGTTTGGGCGACGGTGGCGTACGCGTACGATTTGTGAACCAGGGCGATCCGATCCCTGAGCCAAAGCTCAAGGTGATCTTTGAGAAGTTTTATCGCCTGGATGCAGCGCGTGCGACCAATCGCGGCGGTGCTGGGCTGGGCCTCGCCATCGCCAAGGAGATTGTATGCGCGCATGGCGGTACCATCGCGTGCGAATCGACGCCCGAGCATACCGTCTTTACCATCGAGCTGCCTGCCGCGTAGCGTAGGCGCCCTTACAAACACCTGACAATGCGCTCACGTGCATATGAGCCGCGATTTCTACTATCGATACTGCTGAATTGATATCGATGTGGAGGTATGCGGTATGACGGCTGCTGCGGCTATGGAGCCCACGGAGCTCGAGGAGCTAATGGAGGCGCAAGCCGAGGCTGCGCACGAGCGCGAAGTCGGGGACGCGACTCGTCCCACGGCGCAGGATCTTGCCGCCTCGTCGACGCGCATCGACGTCGAGGGCCTCGATCTGTTCTATGGCGACCACCACGCGCTCAAGGACGTATCCATCAAGATTCGCGACAAGCAGATCACCTCGTTTATCGGTCCTTCGGGCTGCGGCAAGTCGACGCTGCTGCGTTGCTTTAACCGCATGAACGACGACATCAAGGACTGCCGCATCGAGGGTAAGATCGCGCTCGACGGCCAGGATATCCTGGGCGACTACGACATCTGCCGCCTGCGCCAGCGCGTGGGCATGGTGTTCCAGCGCCCCAACCCGTTTCCCATGAGCATCTACGACAACGTCGCGTATGGTCCACGCGGCATGGGCGTGCGCGACCGCGCCGTTCTGGATGAGTTGGTCGAGGACTCTCTTCGTCGCGCTGCGCTATGGGATGAGGTCAAGGACAAACTCAAGGAGTCGGGGCTGGGCCTTTCGGGCGGGCAGCAGCAGCGTCTGTGCATCGCCCGCGCGCTTGCCGTGCAGCCCGATATTCTGCTGATGGACGAGCCCACGAGCGCTCTCGATCCCGTGTCGACGCTGGTGGTTGAGCAGCTGGCCTGCGAGCTCAAAGAGACCTGTACGCTCGTGGTCGTTACGCACAATATGCAGCAGGCGGCGCGCATCTCCGACTCGGTCGCGTTTTTCTTGCTGGGTGAGTTGGTGGAGCACGCACCCACCGCTCAGCTCTTCAAAAATCCCACCGACCCGCGCACGGCGGATTATTTAACGGGACGTTTTGGCTGATACCATCTAGTAAAGGTACCTTTAGGGTTAAGATGCGGTCATGCCGGCCGCAAAGGGGTTCAACATGATCTATTACGTCGAGGACGATGACAACATCAGGGATTTGACGGTCTATGCGCTGCGCAAGCAGGGGATTGAGGCCGAAGGCTTTTCGTGCGACGGTGAGTTTAAGGCTGCCGTGGCGCGACGGGTACCCGATGCCGTCCTGCTCGACATCATGCTGCCCGATACCGACGGTTTGGCAATTATGCGTCGCCTGCGCGCCGACCGCCTGACGGCGACGGTGCCCATCATGATGCTCACCGCCAAAGATACCGAGCTCGATAAGGTGATGGCGCTCGATGGCGGTGCCGACGATTATCTGACTAAGCCGTTTTCGCTCATGGAGCTTGCCAGCCGTTGCCGTGCGCTGCTGCGCCGCGGCGGTATGGTCAAGCAGGTGAGTGATGTGCTCAGCGTGGGCGATATCGTGCTTTCGCCCAGCCATCGCGAGGTGACCGTTGCCGGTGAGCCACTCAAGCTTACTTTGCGCGAGTTCGATTTGCTCGAGTATCTTATGCGCAAACCCGGTGTGGTCTTTACTCGCGAGTCGCTGCTGCAGAGCGTGTGGGGCTGGGACTTCGATGGCGGCTCGCGTACCGTCGACGTTCACGTACAGACGCTTCGCCAAAAGCTCGGCGAGCGTGCCAGCGCTATCGAGACAGTGCGCGGCGTGGGCTATCGTCTGGCCGAGCCTTCCGCTGGTGGCGATACCGAAGATGCCGGCATTGCGGACGCCGCAACGGAGGAGTAGCCCGTGGTCTTTGCCCCTCAGGGAAAACACACGCTCTCGCATCGCGTGTTTGCGACGATATTTGTCTGCGCAATGTCCGTCATTTTGGCGTTTACGGTGTTGGGTGCGTTCTTTGTGCAAAACACCTTGGCAGATGCCACGAGTGCCAACCTTTCGCAAGAAACCGAGCTTATTGCCGCCGCCTTAAACGAGCAGAAGGAACCCATCGCATTTTTGCGAAGCCTCGATCGCGAGGACCTTCGTATCACGCTGATCAACAGGGATGGATCGGTCGCCTACGACAACGAGGCGTCTCCTTCCATGTTGCCCAACCATGGCGATCGCCCCGAGGTCGTTGAGGCCCTTGAGAGCGGTTCGGGCTCCGCGGAGCGCTCGAGCGCCACGCTCGACGAGATTATGCTATATCGCGCCGTCGCCCTTGATAACGGTCAGGTCGTTCGTTTGGCGCAAGCCCAGCCTGGCGTCGCGGCGATTTTGCTTTCGCTGGTGGCGCCGATGCTGCTTATCGCGGCGGCGGGCGCGGTGCTTTCGTTTTTCCTTGCGCGCCGCGAATCCCGTGCCATCATTGCGCCGCTGCAGGAGGTCGATTTGGACCACCCGCGCGGTAGCTATGAACATGCCTACACCGAGATGGTTCCCATGCTCGAACGCATTGAGTCGCAGCGCCAGGAGCTTAAACGCCAGATGGCGGTGCTGGCCGATAACGACCGCATGCGTCGCGAGTTCACGGCCAATATCACTCATGAGCTCAAGACCCCGCTTACCGCGATTTCGGGCTACGCCGAGCTTATTGCAAACGGCATGGTTGAGGGCGAGGATGACCTGCGCAACTTTGGCGGTCGAATCTATCGCGAGGCGGGCCGTCTAGCAGCGCTGGTAAACGACATCTTGACGTTGTCTAACCTGGACGAGGCCGAGCGCGCGACCGAGGGCGAGGCAGTGCCTATTGGTTCCACGGAACCCATTGAGCTCTCGCGCGCTATTACGACGGTGGAGCAGCGCCTTGAGCAGGTCGCCCGACAGTCGGACGTGACCATCGTGCGCAAGACGAAGCCCGTTGTGGTCGAAGGTGTGCCACGCCTGATCGACGAGCTGATTTATAACCTGGCCAGTAACGCTATTCGCTATAACCAGCCCGGTGGCACGGTTACGCTTCGATGTGGGACCAATGATGAGGGCCATCCGTACCTGACGGTTGCCGATACAGGTATCGGCATCGCGCCCGAGGAGCAGGGCAAGGTGTTCGAGCGTTTTTACCGTGTGGACAAGAGTCGTTCTAAGGCGCGTGGCGGAACAGGCTTGGGTCTGGCCATCGTTAAGCATGCCGCCGTGTATCACCATGCTTCGCTCGACCTATCGAGCGAGCTGGGTGTGGGGACTACCATCACGGTGACGTTTCCCGTACAGCAGGACGAATCATTTGCGTAGCAATGCAGCAAACGTGTTGTTTTGACGCCGCACCGGGGTTGCCGATGCGGCGTTATTATTGCGCAACATTGCCGTATGTGCTGTATCTTATGTATAGAGTTCGGACTTGGCAGAAAGATGCGATATGATATGAGCAGTTTTGTCGATATGAACTAGGGAAATGAAAGGCAAGCTGCATGACCCTTCTCGAACTGTTCCAGCTGCTTAAAAAGCACCTCAAGCTGGTCATCGCCCTTCCGGTGATTTGCGCGGTCGCCATGGGCATCGTGTCCTTCACCATGATGGACAACACCTACACCGCCACGACGAGCATGTACGTTCTCGCCAAGACCGACGATAGCAGTCAAATGAGCTACACCGATCTTTCGGCGAGCCAGATGCTTTCCAACGATATCGCCACGCTGCTCGATAGCGATAGCGTTAAGGGCGGTGCTGCCAAGGATCTGGGCCTCGCCGATCTCGGCGACTACAAGATTTCAGTCTCCTCCGAGACCACGACGCGCGTCATCACACTTTCGGTGACGGGCACCGATGCCGAGGAGACGGCGGAGGTGGCAAGGGCCATGGCCAGCTCGGTGAGCACGGTCGCCCAGAATGTCGGTGCCGCTCAGAGCATCAACGTTATCGATAAGGCTAAGACCCCCGAATCCCCCAGTGGTCCCAAGCGCATGCTGTACGTCGCCGTCGCGTTCCTCGCCGGCGTCTTTATCGCAATTGCCTATGTCGTTTTGGCAGATATGCTCAACACGCGCATCCGCGGTGTCGAAGAGGCAGAAGAGCTCCTTGGTATTCCCGTTGTCGGCCGAATTCCGGCTATGAAAGGTGGTAAATAGGCATGGCTAGGGCTAAGAACACCGATAAGCTCGTTGTACAGAATGCCGCCAAGACCCTTCTGGCCAACATTCGCTTTGCGAGCGTGGATGACCCCATCCGCACCATTACCGTTACGTCCTCGATTCCCAACGAGGGTAAGTCTACGGTTGCCATCAACCTGGCCCAGGCTATCGCCACCAGCGGCAAGAGCGTTCTTCTGGTCGAGGGAGATATGCGTCGCAGGTCTCTTTCCGACATGCTTGGCGTCCGTTCGCATGGCGGACTCTACGCAGTCCTGTCCGAGCAGATTTCCATCGACCAGGCAATCGCCGAGACGGGTCAGAAGAACTTCTACTTCCTCGATGCGGAGCCTCATATTCCCAATCCTGCCGACATCATCGTGTCTCATCGTTTTGCCAAGCTGGTTAAGGCGCTGTCTGCCAAGTTCCAGTATGTCATTTTTGACGCTCCTCCGGTCGGCACCTTCATCGATGCTGCCGAGATCGCCAGCCTGACTGACGGCACGCTGTTTGTGGTGCGCGAAGACTTTACCAAGCGCGAGGAGGCGCTCAACGCCATCGCTCAGCTTAAGAAGTCCGAGAAGGTTAAGCTCATCGGTACCGTTATGAATTGCTGCGAGACCGAGACCAGCGAATATTACTATTCTTACTACACCAAGGACGGTAAGAAGGTAAAAAACGGTTCCGCTGCTCAGGGTGCTTCTAAAAAGGGGATCTTCACCAACCGGGCAAACGTTTAGTTGATTAAGGCCGACCTATGCGCGACATTCATTGTCATATCTTGCCGGGTGTAGACGACGGTGCCGCCGATCTCGATGAGAGCTTGGCGATGCTTGCGGCTGCCAAACAGGCTGGCGTAACCAGAATTGTCTGCACCCCGCACTGCCGAGATCCCTATTTTGACTACGACAAGATGTGGGATGCCTTTGAGTTATTGCGGGATAACGCAGATGGTTTTCCGCTTCAGATGGGCTTTGAGGTCAACCACCGAAAGCTTGTCGAGCTGGGCATCGACGCCGCGGAATACCTGCATTTCGATGGCACCAATGAGTTTCTGCTTGAGCTTTCGACGCATGCTGATCCCTATGCGTTTAGAGAGTACGAGAGTACGATTTACGATTTGCAATGCCGCGGCTACCAGGTGATCATCGCTCATCCCGAGCGATATCGCGCTGTTCAAAAGGATGTGAGTGTGGCGGAGCGTCTGGTCGATATGGGCTGCAAGCTGCAAGCTTCGGCGGACTTTATCGCCGGTGGCCGCTTTGGCCGCGAGAAAAAGCCGGCGCAGCGTCTGTTTGACGAGGGCTTGTACAGCTTTATCGCAAGCGACGCCCACAATGTTCGCCACTACGATTACCTAGCAAAGGCGCGGGCCAAGTTTAGCGTGCGAGGCGCTCACTTTCGCTAAAATCTGTCCCTAACGTTTGCTTTGAACGGAGGGGCGACCATGGATATTCAAATTAAGACGGGATGCTTTGACGGCGCGGCGCTGGTGCGCCGCGCCGTCTTTATGGACGAACAGGGTTACGAAAACGAGTTCGACCAGATCGATGAGGCCTCGAGCTGCATTCATGTGACGCTGTATGTTGATGGTCAACTCGCCGGCTGCTCGCGCGTGTTTCCCGAGGAGCTGGAGCGCGCGGCAGATGCGGAAGCCCCGGTGTCGCCGGCATGCGACATGGACGAAGGCGTTGCGGCGGGGGAGACCTACATTATGGGGCGCGTCGCCGTGCTGCCGGCTATGCGTCGTCGCGGACTGGCGAGTGCGATCGTGGAGACCAGTGCTTCGTGTGCACGCGATGCCGGCGCCAAGCTTATTAAGCTGCATGCGCAGGAATACGTGCTGCCGCTCTATGTAAAGGCGGGCTACACGCAAATTGCCCCGGTAGACTACGAGGACGAGGGCCAACCCCATGCCTGGATGGCCAAGCGCGTAGATGGCAGATAGGGACGCTCCTTTTCTGCCGGCAGTCGGGGACACTCCTTGGCAATTGGCGCATCAGAGCGCTCTGGCATACAGTTTTTCGATTCCGTATGTATATATGCGCGCTAATGGGTTATAAAATCTAAGTCTGAACATAGCAGGTCTGCGATCCGGCTCGGGCAACCGGGCCGTTTTTGCGGACGGGGATAGCGCGAAAGGACTGCACATGCGTCAATTTAAGACCGAGAGCAAAAAACTGCTCGACCTCATGATCAACTCCATCTACACCAATAAGGAAATCTTCCTGCGCGAGCTTATCTCTAACGCGAGCGACGCCGTCGACAAGCTCAACTTTAAGAGCCTGCAGGATCCGAGCGTCAAGATCAACCAGGGCGACCTGGCCATTCGCGTCTCCTTTGATAAAGACGCCCGCACCATTACCATCTCGGATAACGGCATTGGCATGACCGCCGAGGAGCTCGAGCGCAATCTGGGCACCATCGCCCATTCCGGCTCCGAGGAGTTTAAGACCGAGAACGCCGAGCAGCAGGGCTCCGATGTCGACATCATCGGCCAGTTTGGCGTGGGCTTCTACTCTGCCTTTATGGTTGCCAGCCATGTGAAGGTCGTCAGCCGCGCCTATGGCGAGGATGTCGCCCATGTGTGGGAATCCGACGGTCTTGAGGGCTACACCATCGAGGACGGTGAGCGCGCCGAGCACGGTACCGATGTCATCCTGACGCTGCGCGAGAACGAGAAGCTCGATGCCGACGGCGAGGCCGAGACCTACGATCGCTTCCTGACCGAGTGGGGTCTCAAGAGCCTGATTCAGCAGTACAGCAACTATGTGCGCTACCCGATTCAGATGATGGTGTCCAAGAGCCGCCAGAAACCCAAGCCCGAGGACGCCGGCGACGATTACAAGCCCGAGTACGAGGACTACCAGGAGCTCGAGACCGTCAATTCCATGACACCGATCTGGAAGAAGCGCAGCTCCGATGTCGAGCAGAAGGACTACGACGAGTTCTACAAGTCCACGTTCCACGACTTTGACGATCCTGCGCGCACCATCAGCTTCCATGCCGAGGGCACGCTCGAGTACGATGCCCTGCTGTTTGTGCCGGGCCGCGCGCCGTTCGATCTGTACAGCAAGGATTACGAGAAGGGTCTGGCACTCTACAGCTCCAACGTCCTGATCATGGAGAAGTGCGACGACCTGCTGCCCGACTACTACAACTTTGTCCGCGGCGTCGTGGATTCCGCCGATGTGTCGCTCAACATCTCGCGTGAGACGCTGCAGCAGAACCGTCAGCTCAAGGCCATCGCCAAGCGTGTGGAAAAGAAGATCACCGCCGACCTTGAGGATATGCGTGACAACGACCGCGAGGCCTACGAGAAGTTCTTTGAGAACTTTGGCCGCGGTCTTAAGTACGGCATCTACTCGAGCTATGGCATGAAGGCCGATGAGCTCGCCGATCTGTTGCTGTTCTGGTCTGCCAAGGAACAGAAGATGATTACCCTGGCCGAGTATGCCAAGGGCATGCCCGAGGATCAGAAGGCCATCTACTACGCCGCCGGCGACTCGCGTGAGCGCTTGGCCAAGATGCCCGTGGTAAAGGGCGTGCTCGACCGCGGCTATGACGTGCTGCTGCTGACGCAGGACGTGGATGAGTTCACCTTCCAGGCTATGCGTGAGTACGTTGCCGCCGATATGCCCAAGATCTACGAGGACGATGCCGCCCGCGAGGCTGCCGAGAAGGCCGTGGCCGATGGTGCCGAGCCCGAGGTTGAGGATCGTCACCTGGAGCTCAAGAACGTCGCAACCGGTGATCTTGACCTGGCGACCGAGGACGAGAAAAAGGAGGCCGAGGACGCCACCAAGGAGAACGAGGACCTCTTTAACGCCATGAAGGAGGCACTCGGCGACAAGGTCGAGAAGGTTGCCGTCTCTGCGCGCCTGACCGATGCTCCCGCGTGCATCACCACCGAGGGCCCGCTTTCGCTCGAGATGGAGAAGGTGCTCCAGAAGGGTCCCGAGGGCGCGCCCGACGGTATGCCCAAGAGCCAGCGCGTGCTCGAGCTCAACGCCAAGCACCCGGTCTTCGCCAAGCTCGTCGCCGCCCAGAAGGCGGGCGATGCCGACAAGATCAAGCAGTATTCCGGTCTGCTCTATGACCAGGCCCTGCTGGTCGAGGGCGTTTTGCCCGAGGACCCCGTGGCCTTCGCGGCGGCTGTCTGCAACTTGATGTAGTTAGGTAGTTACGCGGTTTTACCAAACCGCGTAACAGCTCGACGCTGCAAACGCCCCTAAGCGGCAATCTGACGTTCAATCGTCGGTCGCGTATCGAAGTACGCTTCCCTCCTCTTTCGCGTCACCTTGCTCGCTTAGGGGCGTTTTCGCTGACTTATGCTCAACCAGCGACGCTTTCGTGGTCCTAAGTAGTCATTGGGGGCGTTTTTGTTTGACTAGTCGTTTAAGAACGTCCCCGATGCTATTTGAATTGCTAATTTGTGCGGGTTGTGGTTTTGTGACATGCTGAAATTAAAGATACTGTACAACTGTACGTTAATTCGTCTTCGTAGTATATTGCTACCCGCAAAACTCAATACCATTGTGCTCTGAGACGCTAAAGCGCCTACGTACAATGGTTGTCGATAGTACGATTTGATTCAACGACAGGATGGATGGCCCAAGCGTGAGTCTCGGCAGCAAACTATCCGATGCAAAGGTCTCCTTTGCGATATTCAAGCGCGACATTAAGCGACTACTTGTGAACCCCGTCGCCTTGGTGGTTACCCTCGGCGTGTGCGTTATTCCCTCGCTGTATGCCTGGTACAACATCGTGGCAAACTGGGATCCGTACGGAAACACTCAGGGTATCAAGATTGCCATCGCCAACAACGATCAGGGCACCCAAAACGACCTGGTGGGTGAGCTCAACGCGGGTGATAAGGTCGTCGATCAGCTCAAGGAGAACGATCAGTTGGGCTGGACCTTCGTCGATTCGGCGGCCGACGCCAAGGAGGGCGTCGAGAGCGGTGAGTACTATGCGGCCATCGTAATCCCCAAGAACTTCTCGGATAACCTGGTCTCGATGCTCGACGGCAACTACCATCAGCCCAAGCTTACGTACTACGTCAATGAGAAGAAGAGCGCTATTGCGCCCAAGGTTACCGACACCGGTGCAAACACCATCGAGGAGCAGATCAACTCGGAATTTGTCTCCACGGTGGGCGAGACCGTTGCCAGTATTGCCAAGGATGCCGGAGTCGATTTAAAGGACAAGGCAACCCAGACTCAGGATTCGTTGGCCGGTTCGGTATCAGAGGCTTCCGATACGTTGGGCGAAGTGCGTGATTCGATTGGCGACATGAATGCCGCCATCGATAAGACGAGTGGTTCCATTGCCTCGGCAGATGCGGCACTTGCCGGTCTGCAGGGTCAGGCGCCGTCGCTGACGCAGGCGATCTCCCAGGGCAATGACCTGCTGGGCGAGGCTCGCGCCACGGCGGGCAACTCTGTCGCCTCGCTCTCCAAGGCGCTCTCGGAAGGCAGCCTTGCGCTCACCAAGACGTCAGCCTCCGCGAACGCTGCGATTGGCAAGCTGACGGGCACGATCACATCTACGACCACCCGCATCGACAACTCGCTCGAGTCTCTCCAGGCGACGATCGACCACAATAAGGCCGTTATCGGGCACTTGGAAATTCTCGTCAATGACACGTCGACAGGTTCCAAGGAAATTGACGCGCGCATTGTATCGACCATCGATTTGCTCTGCAAGCAGAATGAAAAGCTTCAGAGCATCAAGGACGGTCTGTCTGCACAGTCGAGCGCCATGGCGAATGACGCCGCGGCTGTCTCGGGTGCCAGCGACGCTATCAATAACGCAATCCAGACCGGTGCGACCAACCTTGGCCAGGCCCAGACGGACCTGGGTCAAAACGCGCTGCCGAAGGCCTCGAGCGCGCTTGATTCATTTGCCGCCGTCTCGGGCGATCTGACGGGAATCGTGTCTGGCCTCACGCCTACTATTGCAAGTGCGCGCGGTACACTTTCGCAACTCAACGCTACGCTCGGTCAGGCCAAGACCACGCTGTCCCAGACCGACGCCTCGCTTGCCAAGGTCCAGGACAAGCTCGCCACCGCCGCCAACGACATCGAGGCGCTGCAGACCTCCGAGTCCATGGGCGAGCTGGCCGACCTGATGGGCGTCGACGTCGATGACGTTGCTGACTTCATGGCATCTCCGGTTGAGCTCGCGTCCAAGTCGATCTATCCGGTTAAGAGCTTCGGCTCGGGCATTGCTCCTTTCTACACCAATCTGGCGCTTTGGGTGGGCGGCTACGTGCTCATCGCCATTTACAAGCTCGAGGTCGATCGCGAAGGCGTTGGCAGCTTTACCGCGCGTCAGGGCTACTTTGGCCGCTGGTTGCTCCTGGTGATCCTGGGCGCGTTGCAGGCCATTATCGTTACGGTGGGAGATCTGGTCATTGGCGTACAGTGCGTCAGTCCGCTCCTATTTGTGCTGGGCGGCATCGCCATCTCATTTACGTACGTCAACATCATTTACGCGTTGTCCACTACGTTTAAGCATATCGGCAAGGCAATCGGCGTCATTCTTGTCATCGTGCAGATCCCGGGTTCGTCGGGCATGTACCCCATCGAGATGATGCCCG
>CAUBGU010000026.1 GCA_958435545.1 uncultured Collinsella sp. | reverse complement strand
GGAACTGCGGGCGACGGTCGGGCGCGGTCTGCCCGCGCAGCGCAGCCTCGTGCTCATCGTGCGCTTGGAAGTCCTTCATGTAGCCCAAGGCATACACGCAGATTAGGCTGCCGACAATGCCAACGGCGAGGACCATGATCACGCTCATGTAGTCCAGGTAGAGCGGCGTTGCGGTGACGGCCTCGGCCACGGGCAGCGTCATGGCTGCAAAGGCGAGCGAGCCCACCAGCTGGACTATGCCGAGCACCGTGGTGAGCGCGTTCCTATATTTATACGCGTTGTATAGGATGACGGCGCACAGGATGACATCGATGGCGGAGCTGATGATCGAGAGCACATGCGAGGTGCCGGAGGCAACCTCAAAGCTCTGCGGGCCCGCGCCAAAAAACATGACGGCGACTACAACTGTCACCGCCATAATGATGCCGGAACCTATGAGCCCCACCGCATCGCGGGCGCGGTCACCGCGCGCGAGCAGCATGCCCAGCGCCGGTACCAGCGGAAACAGGGTAAGGAAATACAGTAGCGTCATACCATCACTCCCCCATGCAAAAACGCTGCAATTGTTTAACGTTATAGCTCAATTGAGGAGTAGCGGCGGCGGGTTTTCGGTCAACTGGGGAGTTTTGTACGTGCGGGGTAAGGAGTCTGTCCGCATTGGAGCAGAGGGGCGGCAAGAAAAATGCGCCCCTGTGGGCGCACCATCCCGTTCGCTATTCCGCCTTTTTAACGCGCGGCTTGCGGCCGCGCGGCTTATCGACCAGCGCGGACTCACCGCTCTCGCGATACTGGCGGCACCAAGCCTTGACTGAAGACTCGCTGGGAATCTTGTGCTTGATCATAGCCTCGCGAACCGTCAGGCCGTTTTCCAAACGGTCCTTAACCACGGCGAGCTTTACGTCGTACGAATAGGTGTGATGACGAGCGCCCGCGTTGAGCACGGCGTCGGCACCGCCCACGGCATATGCGCGGGCCCACTGACGAGCCGTGGCCTGGGGAATGCCAAGCTTTGCGGCGAGGGCGCGGTGACCGACCCCCTCTTGGAGGATCTCGACGGCGCGCTGCCTAACCTCGGGCGCATGCGTGCGGGTCCTAGTTGCTTCCGACATACCTGCCACTTCTTAGCCTTAACCGTTAATCTGCTTTCTTACGTGCTTGTTAGATAGTAGCATTTTGCTGTTCCCGCGTAACAGTTAATTGAAAATCGCAACGGCGGCATCTGGGTATTTGCCATTCATTTGCAACAGTTCTTTAGGTTTTATTTACGCAGCTAGTTGGCTCGCGGCTCATTGACGGTGTTTTACCAACCAGATTGGTATCTTTTTGTTTGGCTGGTATGGTTTGTGCAATTATTAACCCCTCGTCAGTCCGCACCTAACATGTCAGCTTTCCACTTGCTTCCCAACTTTCCACTTAACTTTCCAGCTTTCCACCTTAAGTGGTAAGTTAAGTGGAAAGCTGGAAAGAAGTTGGGAGACCGAAGCATGGGCGACGGACAGCCCTACTTCGCGAGTCGATACCGTTGTCGCGGGCTGCGCGGAGGCTCCATCGCCTCAATCTTGCCCGCACCAATCAAGCCTTTTATGTGGTTGGAAACGGCGCTCCTGCTCAAACCCGAAGCGTCGGTGAGCTCCTTGGTCGAGGCCGAAGAATGTGTTGCCAGGTAATCCAAGATTGCCTCGTCCACATGCCCCACAGACGTCACCTGTTCCGCCCGCATTATCTTTCGCTTATCGAACGTCAACGAAAAAGAAACTGTCGAGTTCTTTGGTTCGGGCGGCAACATGTTTGCCCGCTCGAGCTGCTCGCCTATCTCCTGATAACCAGTGCCGCGATTTTCGACCACGTAGCCACCGTCTGGGTACGGCGTGGTCTCGAGGATATTTGAAAGGAACTGGTTTCTGGATGACGAAACCCCAGAAACTCCCAGCGAATCGATCGTTACGTCGCCGTACAGCCCGCCGGGATTGAGAATCTCGACGCGGTCGATATACAAGTTGACCTGCACTTGTGAGCCGCGCGCGGCGGAAGAGTAGTCGCGGTGCATGAGCGCGTTCGCCACCGCCTCGCGCAGCGCCACGGGCGGATAATCGGGCACATCTTTCCGGAACGCGCCCTCGATAACCGCTGCGTTTCGGGTGTTTCTCGCAACGGCGGCAAGCACGTCCTCAATCATGAAAGGGATCGGACCCAAAATGGTCTGAGAATCCACAAAACGCTTGTTATCACTTACTCGCTGCGTTTTTGTGGTCCCGGGGTACGCCGTAAAGGTCACATTGAGACGTGGGAAGAACTTTTGCGGAAACCGTCCCATCGCGACAATTGCAGCAAGCGTCGGCACGATTGCGTCGTCCACCCTTTTGGTCACATGCAGGTCAAGGAGAATCTCATCGTCGCTTCTGGTGCCCAAAAGCCTAGGGTGTAGCTCGCGCTGGCGTTTTATAAACCCTTGCAAAAGATCGGCGTCAAGGTCATCGAGCGTGGCGCCTTCGACCGGCTCGTCGTCGTATGTAGGCTGAACATGCTCCTCCATAAAGCGATCGATTTCGTAGGGAGTCATGCGCCGGTCGCCGTCGCCCGTACGGATAAAGGACGAATCGTACATTCCGCGTGCCGCAATATAGCAGGGTTTATCGCGTGGATGCATTTCTTTGATGCGCGCGCAAAGCACCAGCTTACCCTCGAAGGGGAGCACTTGGATATCCGGCCTCACAACGGGCGTCAGCTTTTCACATGCAGAAGAGAGGGCGTCTTGCATCTTGCGGGCATCAAAACCCTCGACGGGCATAAACCCGTTCTTTTCAGAAATGCCGAGGATGATAAAGCCGCCCTGCGCGTTGGAAAATGCCGAAAGCGTCTCGACGATGCTTTTGGGGAGCGCGCCCTTGGCTTCTTTTACTTCGTACTGCTGGGTGTCGTTTCCTATTGCCCGCAGATGATGGATAACCTGCGCCAACCACTCCTCATTCATGCCGAACCTCCCAACTTTCCAACTTTCCACCTAACTTACCAGCTTTCCACTTAACTTTCCAGCTTTCCACTTAACTTTCCAGCTTTCCACCTTGAGTGGTAAGTTAAGTGGAAAGCTGGAAAGTTGGTGGAGAGCTGGGGCAGCAGTAGGCCAAGCGAACAAGAAAAAGGGCGGCAACCGGGTGGTTGCCGCCCCTCGCGTAGCTAGTTGGTTTTCGTCTCGTGCCGAATGCCCTCGGTGTTGATGCGCGCTAGCGTGTACGTCACGTAGTCGGAGTGCGAATAGCCATCAAGGTTGCTAACGTTGACCGGTGTGTCGTCGACAACGTTGCCGGTCATAATATTGGCCGTAAGCACCAAGCGGTAGTTTGCGTAAGTTTGGTTCTCACCCTCAACATTCGTATTCACTTTAACGCGGAAGGCATGCTTAAAGGCAAGGCTGTTGCCGTCGCGCGTGAGGAACGCGCCGTTGGTCTTGGTGTCGGTGAACACATAGCTGTTGCCGTCGGCGGATGCCGCACCCGTGCCTAGGTAATCGCTGCCGAGCACCGTAATGTAGTTCGAGATATCGCCGACCGGAGCATAGCCGCCATTATCTTGCCGCTGCTCCAGGCTCAGCGTGTAGGTCACCGTGCTTGCGGCGTCGATCTTAGCCTCGGCGCCCGTGAGCTTGCTCAGGTCGTAGGTACCCACCAGAGCGATCTCGCCGTCAGCGGACTTGAGGTCATCGATGTTGATGCCCAACTGGGATTTCTTAGACGCCTCGAGCGCGATGGTCGATGAGCCCACATCCATACGGTAGTAGCCGGCGCCGCCATCGTTGTATGCCGAGTTGCTACTGGTGCTGAGCGTGTCGGCATGCGTGGAAAGGTACGCGCGGTAGTTGGGTTTGGTGTAGCGGTCGGTGCCGCTGTTCTGCGAGGCCACGATACCCGCCTGGCAGGCAGGCTCCGTCATGGTGAGCGCGGCCCTCATGGTAACGGTGAAGGCGTTGACATGGTTCTTGGCGATCTCGCGCAGGCCCGACATGTCGATGGGATTACCCTCAGCATCGGCAAGCACCAGTGACATGTCGCCACCGTTCGCAGTCCAACTAAGGCCCGACACCACTGGGGTCTCCTTCGTGCCGGCCAGACTCCAACCCGACCCGCCCCAGGTGTAGTAGTTATCACCCACCTTAACGTAGAACTCATACGTGCCCTGCGTGCCCGTGGGGTATCCTACCGAGCCCGCGATGACGCCATCGTGATAGGTGACAAGCGACGAATCGAGCTGATAATACAGCGCGTCAGAGCTCGTGTATTGCTGGCTCGAGTCAAACGTCACGGTGTCGCTCACGTTCATGGAAAGCGAATAGGTGGCTTCCTTGAGCTCCATCCGGCTGATGCTGTCCCTGTTGTCGACGAGGTTACGCTTGTTGTCAACGAGGCTGTGCGTGTAGTTTGATGCCACGCTATAGGTCGAGGGCGTATTCTGGTGCCCATCCTCGGCAGCCTTGCCGTCGGCTGCTTTCTTGCCTCGCAGCAGGTAGTTGATGTGCTCGTTGAGGCTCGTGTCCACCGTGGTGGCGGTGTAGCCGTTGACGCCCACGGACCCCGCCGGCGTGCGCACCACCAAGTAGAAGTTTTCGCTCTTGGGCTCTTCCTTATCAACGGAGAGGGTATAGAACGTGCCCGTCGCGTCGGAAGAAGTGCGCGCGCGGTAGTACGCGCCATCGACCTTGGCGCCAGCCATCTTCGCGAGTTCGGCCTGGCTCTTGTCCTTGACCTCGTCATCGGCGAGCTTGACCCAAGCGCCGTCCTTGTCCTCCTTGGCCTCATCGGCCTTCACGCCCACGATTTCGCTCAGCCACGGTTCGGTGTAGTAAGCCTTGTTGCCAGCGTCCACAAACTCGGTGAGCCTGACTGACGTCGCGCCGCCCGTGCCCACCGTGTAGTGATATTCGCGGCTGTTGTTGGCCGTGTCCACGAGTGTGAGCTGTGTACCCTCGGGCAGCGTGGCACCGAAGGTAATGCTCTTGTTGAGCGGACCCATAGAGCCGCCGGCTTCGAGCAGCGTGTTCCAGCCGTAATCGACCGGCTTGCCCCGAGCGCTGCCATAGGTCCAGGTAAGGTAGCCGGTCATGGTGTCGCCGCTGCTCACAAGTACGTGCTTGTCGTATTTTGTCGCATAGTCGGCAGCCTTGAAGTTCGCACCTTCGGAGTAGGTGGCGGTAAAGTCGATCTCGAGCATGCGCTTGACGATGATGGGTACCTGTACACGGTAGCTCTGGCCGGCCTCGCTAAAGGTGACCGTAAGCAGCGTGAAGCGCCCCTGCTCATTGTCCCAGTCGGTGCTCGCGCGGAATGCCATAGAGCTCGTGCCATTGTTGAGCACCTTGAGCGTGGGCGCTTGCGAGGCGGCTACGTCCTTGACGAAGGTGCCGTTATCGGCGAGCGAGAAGACCTCGGCGGTGGCGGTCACATGCGCGGTGCTGCCGTTGAGGCGGCGGGCATCGGAGAAGCCGCCATTGGTCACGATGTTCAGGTAGCTCTCCACCGTCGTGGTATCGTTGCCCGGAATCACGAGCACGGGGAAGTCAGTTTTGGCCTTCTTGTCCGAAGTAATGTTGTTAGCGTTATAGGTGCTACGCGAGCTGTCCGCGCTATAGGTGCTCGTGTTTTGGTATGCGCCGGCATCATTGATGCCGGCGATGTTGGTGTAGGTGTAGCGGCCGGGAACGCGGGCACCCGCTTGGCTTTGGATGGTCGTCGCGGTGTCAATGGCGGCGCCGTCGCCAAACAGGTAGCGGTCGGTGGTGTCGCCGTCGGAGGCACGCACCGCCAGCGTGCTCACGGGCCTCGTGGTCACGTACGGACTCGTTGCCGTGGTAGCAGTATCGCCTGCGCCGTAAAGCGTTTTGTTCTCGTTGGGCGCGGCAGCCGTGCCGTTGTAGTCGCCGAAGGCAATATAAGTTTTCTCGTTAACAGCAGCCGTATTCGTATTGGTCGTGTAAACCATCGGCGGCAGGTCGCTCGTGGTCTTGCCACTACCGGGCTTTACTTCCACGCCCGCTGCGGAAAGGCTGTACTTACCATCCCCCGTGTCAACCTCGCCCAAGAGTACGCCCTGGGTTTTGCCCGCATTGTAGCTATTGCTGTCCATGAGCACGTTTAACAGATGGAACTGGCCGCGCCCGTCGCCCATAATGCCGCCGTTGGACCTTTCGCTAAACGTGGTGTTGGATACCTTTGTGTTGGTAACGTCGATGACGACGGATCCGCTGTTACTCGCGTTATTCGCGCCCAGCAGGCCGCCGCTCCAGTTACCCTTAATCGTAGCGTTCTCGATCGCGATGTTGTTGCAGGCTATATTCACATTGCTGAAGAAGTAGCCGATAAGCCCGCCCGAGCATTTGCCGGTGCCGGCGATGCTGACATTCTTGACACTGCAGTCGTCGAACCAGTACTTGTTGGGGCTACCGCTACTCGTAACCTCACCAATCAGGCCGCCCGCATTGTAGATGCTATTGTTCGTTCCGGCCTTATCGCCGATGACGGCGTTCTCGGTGCCGTTTCCGCCATCAATGCGCACGTTGCTCATAGAAATAACGCCGCCACGGGCGCGTCCGACCACGCCGCCGGCGCCCATATGGTCATCGGAGTTCGACCCGGTGGCTAGCACGTTTACCCCAGAGATGACTGCCGTGCACGACGACTGGGCCGCTGTGGTGGTGCCGATGTTGGTGTTGACCGAGATATCGCTTCTTTCGACATAGCCGAGCACGCCGCCCACGTAGGGCACTGTCCCTGTGGCAGTTATGGTCGAGTTTTTGCCAACGGTCCTTTCGCTCACCCCTGTGCCTGCGGTTGTCCACACACCGCACGCCGAGGCGACCGTACCCACATAGCCACCGACATTCTTCTCGCCCGTGACGTTAAGGCCAGTGTATGAGCAGTCATAGAGATACGCGGGGCCCCACCCGTCCCCGAACTCGACCATATAGGTTCTGTCTTCGCTCGTAGTTCGTCTGGCGCGGCCCGAGCTGCCAAGAAGCCCTCCTACGCTCTTTGCGCCCGACACGGTGCAGTTCTTCATCTGCACGTTGCGGTAGATGCCGCACGTGCCGTCGTCGTAGTTGGCCGTTGCACCCGCCAAAAGGCCGGCACCGGTAAGGTCGTTCGGCGCCTCTCCTGGTTTGGCTTCGCCGTTGGTGTCGATATAGGTGAGCGCTACGTTGCAGTTGCTAAAGGTGAGGTCTTTGACCTGCGCGCCGTCGTTCGCGGTGACGCTCTGCCCCACATTGGTGGAGGTGAACATCACGGTGCTGAATAGACCACCCACGCCCGAGACCTTATAGTCGTCGTCGGCGTATTCGACGACGCCGTAGGCGGTGCCTTCGGTACCCACCGTGATGGTGGCGCCGTTACCGTCGATCGTGGCTACGTGCGGCGTAATACGGTCGCGGTCGGTGCCCGGCTGGTTCGAATTGCAGGCATTGGAATAGTAGCGGCCGTTTAGGCCCACGTACCCCGTGCCGTAGTCGGTCATATCGTAGGTGTCGCCCTGCTTGAACTCCAAGCTCATGCCGATCGATTTCGACGCGCACACATAGCCCGTTTGGTAGTCGGCAGCGTAGGACGCCACCAGGTAGGGCGAATTTACATCGTCATCATGGTCGAGCGGGCCGTGCCACCCCTGCTTGCCGGGGGCCTTCTGGTCGTCGTTTTTGGCGATTTCGAAATCGCCGGCAGCACTCTCAGGCTTGCCCACATTTGCGTAGTTAGCATTCCGTACCTTGCCATATTCCTTGTTGCCAAACAGGTAGCCGCATATCGCCGGGTCTTGCGAATCGCTGCCCCAGTAAGCCTTGGAACCGCGGAACACGCCATTATTGGAGTAGTTGGTATGTGCCGCGCCAGCACCCGCACCCGAGCTGATGATGGCCGAGAGCACCAAAAGGCCCTGGGCGTTTTTCACCATGGTCACAGGAGCCTCGGCGTTAGTGCCGAGGTACTTGTTGTCGGTGCCCGTGGTGGTGACACAGGGGGTTCCTTTTTTTGTGAGCTCGTTAATCTGGTAGTTAGCGTTACCGTTTTCAACCTTACAGCCCTCGCTAAAGGCATAGCCATCAATCACGCGACCGACGTAGGGATTGTTGTAGAGATCAAAGTTGCCCTTTCCCAGACCACGAGATTTGTCACCAGTTCCAGCACGCCAGGAAGATTTTCCGCTTTTGTCCATATTGCGGAAAATCACGCCGCCACCCGCAATGGCACCGACGTAGCCACCAATGGGAACAAGATGCGGCTTGTCGCCACCGCCCGTGACGGTAAATCCCGTTGTAGGGTTTTCGGCCGTCGTCCCATTAACGACCACGCCATCGATAATGTTATCGCCACCAAGGATGCAGCCGACAACGCCACCGAAAAACGCCGTCGGAACGCCGTCGGCATCCTTGGCAGAATAAGTAATAGTCGCCGACGCGTTCACATAGCGAATATTCAGATCGCGCACCACGCTGCCGTAACTATAGGGAATAAGGCCGCGAAGCGAACCCTCGTTATTCTCTATCTTGATGGTTGCGTTTTTATTATCACTGCCAAAGTTGCCAACGATGACGCCCCTAAACGGGTTGGCCCTATTTCCAAAACCGCCAAACGATGCGCCGTCGAGAGTAATCGTATTGCCCTCAGTAGGCTCGATGCTGTAATACGCGCTCTGCATATAGCGGTGCATGGTTTCGTCGCTCAGCGTCTGCGGGGAATTGGTCGACGCGTCTCCGGTCTTCTTCTCCCATTTATTATCGGTACCGTTCGCCTGCTTGTAGACGTACGTAACCTCATTGTCGGTCGAGTGATCGCTGCTGCGGCGAGTGCAGAGCCTACCCTGGTCGGCGACAATGGTGACCTCCCAGCCGTCAAGCGCCGTCATGTTATTAATGTAGTTGGCAATGGCATTCATCTCCGCCGCGTTTGTGACGGAATAAGGATCGCCGTAGGTACCACATCCCATTACCAGCTTTGGAATGCGCTGGTTGACTTTAATTTCGTGATACTGGACGCCATCCTCGGCGGCTTTTCCCTTGTAAACATAAGGAAGGTAGTCACCGAACCAAGGCCTGACGTCACCGTCCTTCTTACCATCAACCGTCACATAGCCGCTCACGGCACCATACGTCGCTTCGTCGTAATACCAAAGCTGCTTGCCCGGGTACTCCGTACTCCCATCAATCTCGGATCCGTAGGTCACCTTGCCCGCATCGCCATCGGCCTTAGTAAAGGTGTAGTCCGCAGAGCCCGTGCTCGTGCTTCCGTAGCCAAAACTCTCCAGCAGGCTCGCATGGGTGAAGATCGTATTGTTCTCTTGGCTGGGCAAGCTGATTTGCTCAAACTTCGCCGTCACCTGATCGGCCTCACTGCCTACACCAAGCTTTCCGAACAGCGACGTAGCCGCCTTGGTGCCACTCGTGTACCCAGTAGTCTTGATATTCTTCGCGTTCAGGCTCACGTACTTCTGCATCTCGTTGATGAGCAGAGGCATATAGGCGTTAGCGTCCGTGGCGCTGTTGGCGCCGTCGACAATCAGATTGTTGAGTGTAAGATCATCAATTGAGATCTTTCTAATCTTGGTGCCATTGCCGTCGCTGGACCCATACACGTAGCGGCACACGAGCGCGCCCGATGAGCTTCCGCCCGCGCCAATAGCGTCAGTAGAGCTCTTTCCGTCATTGATAACGGGCCCAACGGTACCACCCAAAGTGACGTTGCTTACTGTGAGATCGCCGTCTGCCACCGTTTGAAAAAGACCGCAGTGCATGTTCTCGTGCTGGGTGGCATCGGAGTTTAGCTTGTTGCCATTCTGCTCGGCCTTGATCTTGGAGTAGTAGAAGGTGATGGCCGCATTATTAACCGTCACCTCTCCGATCGGTTGAGTGGGATAGTAGCTGTAGCCGGCCAAATCGATTGTGCCCGTTATGGTTATGGAATCATCGAGCCCTGTCGTACCATCGGGAACGATTGTCGAACGAATACCGGCGGGAGCATAGCAGAAAGCAGACCATAAGAGCAGCTTGTCCGCTGTATCGATTTGACTGCCACTAAAGCCGCCTCCACAATTCTTAGAGGCTATGTCGAGGTTGTAGAAGTAGCGGGTATTGCCGTTCGTATTCTGGCTTCGACCGAAAGACGAGCGATTATGGTAGCTGTTGTCTTTTGTGGAATCGCCGTCCATGTCCAGCTTGTTTTTCTGTGTGTGTAGCGAAACGACCGTGTTCCAGTCGGCGTCCATGAGCTTGCTGCCGTTGTTTGGTTTTACACCGCTGCCAACCCATTCATCGAAGGACGTTACGCCCGACGCAACGATGGCCCCCTCGCCGGTGGGCACCCTATAGGCGGTATCCCAATAAGCCCTGTCCTCCAAGTACAGGCCTAGGTAGCTCTCGACGCCATATGTCATCTTATCATCCACCTTGCAGCCGCGGCAAACTAGAACGCCGAGCGTCTGAGCGGCGCCTGCATTAATCTTTGTGCCCGAGAGATCGATGGCGTAGTTGTTGATAATCCAGTGACCGCTGGCTGCGTATACAAGGCCGCCAAGCTCCTTGGAATCATCCACAGTCGCGATTATAGAAGCGTTGGTCGTTTTCAAAGCATAGGAGTTTTCACTCTTGTTAATGTTGTCATCTCCGATAGTTACGACCGCGTTGCCCCAGCTATAACCCAAGAGACCGCCCACGCCATTGAGCTTATCGCCGTTCTTTCCGACTCCCATCTTGAACGAGTTGAACGAAAGGCCCGTAATGTTAACGTCCTTTTTGGCCGAGTTGGCTATTGCCCCATCAGCCCCATAGGTGCTCTGTGCGATGCAGCCGATAAGACCGCCGACCTGGGCAATCTTGCCGCTGGTGCAATTGCCGGTCTCGATTTTTCCGCTGACCTCAAGGCCCGTAACGTTGAATGTCGAGACATAATTGCCCACATAGCCGATGGCGCCGCCAATACGGCTGTTGCCATTAAGCGTTTTAGTTGCAGTGATGCTCGCTTGAGCCTTGCTACTGTCCCTAAACGTAACCGTAGAAGCTGCCGACACGCTGCCTGCAATACCACCAATGTTCACATCGTTGGTGAACGTATCATCGCATGCGATATTCGTTTCGCACGTTGCGCCAGACAGCGTCAGACCACCCGCAATGGCGCCCGCAAGCGATCCAGCCTCGATTGCCGAGCCGTTATCGAACCTCATGGAGCCAGCGATGGTGACGTTGGAGACAGTCTCGCTGTTGGCGGCTGCGCCGTTGATTGCTGCGAACAAGCCCAGGCGGCCGTGACGGTAGATTTTTCCGTTGCCGGCACTGATGTCGTCGGCGCCCAGAGGGGCGTTCCCGCGCATGCCGTAAGGCTCACCGACAGCAAGCTTGATCGTGCCGCCGCCGTTCAACGTACCCGAGAAAACTTGCGAGTCGTTTGCGCGGTCCTGAGTGAAGCCCGTCAGGCCTGTACCCTTGAGGTCAATTGTGCCGTTCACCGTAATGGTCGAGGACTTTAAACCATTCAGATTGTTTTCGGTAACGCCTTCGACCATTGAGTAGTAGCCGTTGGTTTGCCAGGTAATCGCAAGCTTGGCGAAATCCTCAAGCGAGGCTAGAGCATAGACGCCGTTAGTCAGTTCCAACGGTGCCGGTAGAGTCAGCTCGTGTGTCGTCGGGTTCAGCGTAATAAAACTATCACCCAGGCGAATAACCTGGCCGTAGCTGTAGATGTCATCGATCTTGACCGGCTTAGAGGGACGCTTGTATTGCCATTCCGTGGTACCGCCTACGGTGGCACCTCTGTCGCTTCCGCTACCGGCAGCAAAAATCAGTGAATTGAAGTTCTCATAAATCAGCTGCGCGGTGTGATCATTTTCCACGAAGGCGGCATCCGACAGGTCGGTGATACCGCTGAACTTGACGATGCCGAGCCACGACGACCCAACGACTCCGGCAAAGCCGCCGTTTGTGCCGCCGATGGTAGCGCCGCTGGCGGTTTTGACCGTTAGGCCGCGCACTTCCAGCACGTTTTTGGTGTCCACGACGCCCACGGCGCCGCCGTATTTGCCGTTGTTGCTGGCGTAGCCCGAGGTTGCACACGTCACCGCTGCGCCACTGATGACCACGGCGGACACATTGTCGCTCCCGCCGCCTTCACCAAGGTAGCCTACCAGGCCGCCCGCATACGCGAGCTTGCCGTTAGAGCCCACGCCAAACGACACCTCAGCGCCACCCTTCACCGTGAACGCGTGCAGTGCGTCGCCGTATTTCTGGCCCCACAGCTTGCCCACCAAGCCGCCGTAGTTCCCGCGCACGCCGTTGTTGTTGCTGTTGTCCGCGCCGTTTTGCAGCGTGCTTTTATACAATCCGCCGTTTACGGTCACATCGCCGTTCGAGATGTCGAGCACGCCGAACAGGCCACCGACAGAGGGGGCGGCGGTCGTGTTGGCCACACTGAGCGCCACGCCCTCGCCAAAATCGAAGGTGCCATTCTCGATAGTGAAATCGCTGGCAAACGAGGCGTCACCGATAAGGCCGCCGGCATACGTACCGGCTGATGACGACCCAACCGAGTGCGCTGGCTTGATACTGATATCCTTGCCCGAGGCATCTTTTCCGCTGTTGTCCGTATCTACGGCAAGCGTAAGCCTGGTCGCCTTACCGATAAGGCCGCCCGCCGCATTATTACCCGCGACGCTCAGTGCCGAAACATCGACATTCGAAGCAAGGGTGACGGCAGCCCCCTCGCCTGCCTCGCCAATAAGGCCGCCGGCATTGGCACCAGCGCCCGTAGCATCGATGGTGGGGGTGCCGTTGAAGCTCTTCGGCAGGCCATTCAGCCCCGCGATCGTAAGAGATGCGCCTGCAGTAAGGGTGTTCGCGAGTAGGCCCAGATTGCCCGTGGACGATTGCATGCCAATCGCCAGGGGGCTATTCGCGCTTGTCGAATACGTGGCGTCAAGCGTGAGCTCGCCCGTAACCTCACCCACGAGCGGCGAAGTGAGCTTGACGACGCTCGTATCGCCGCTCTCGGGCTTGTCTACGGTAATGGCAGCGCTGAGCGTCTTGCCCGCGCCCGTGACCTTTGCGGCCACGATGGGCTGAGCATCGGTGCCCTTCCAGGTGAGCTTTACGGTGCCGTTGTTATCGTTGAGCTCGATGTTGTTGAAGAGCGTCTTGTTGGCGGTAAGGGACCTGCCGCCCAGGTCGAGCGTACCCTTGAAGGGGTGGGCATCGCTGCCGAACCCCTGGAACGCGAGATTGCCCAGGTCGCCCACGGCCTGCGCGCTGCACACGTCGAAGTCGACGCCGCTCAAGCCGGTCTTGGAGATGCTCGCGTTCTGGTAGATGGCGGGGTCGGTGTTGGAGATGGCGATAAGGTCGGCGTTGGATCCGAAGGTGATGGCCGTGACCTCGCCAGCGTCGTTCACGGTGACCTTGCCGTCGACCAGCGCGCCATCAAGCTCACCAGCGGTCTTGATGGCGGGGTCGGTGCTAGCCTGCGCAGCCGCATCTGTGTCCGCGTCATCCGCCTGATCTTCGTCGGCGGCGCCCTCATCGGCAGCCGCATCGTCTTGGGATGCGTCGCCCTCCGTTGGGGTATCGCCGTTAGTGGTTCCATCGGTCGTGGAGTCCTGCGATTCGCCAGCGTTGGTAGAACCGTCGCCGCCCTCGGTGGCGCCCGCATCGGCGCCCGGAGTCGTCGCGGCATCATCAGATGCAGCCTGGTCAGCATCTTGCAGCGAGGTGGCCACGGCATCCTGTACGGAGCGGGCAGTATTGCCCGCGGCGCGCGCGGCGGAGACGGACGCCTCCATAACGGCGTCGAGCTCTTGCGCGAACACCTCTGTGGAAGGCGCGAGCGCCTGGAAAATCATGATCGCAGTCAGGCATGCGGTTGTTATGCGCTTTGCCGTTCTCATCTGATCCTACCTCGTTCTATCTCATGCCCCGCGTGGGGTCTCAAAATCTATGCTTGCGGATCGCTTCGGCTAGTTCTGTGCGGCCGAACACGTAACTTTGATGTCGTCGGCATCCCAGCCGGTCGGCTTACCGGTGCCCGCTCGGTAAAAGGTAATAATTTCCGAGCCGGGAGATGCATCATATTCGACCGAGCCGCCGTTGACGGTTTTCTGCACGTCAACGTTCTCGTGGTTCTGCTTAAAGAACGGATCGAGCTCGACCCCGCTTCCCCACGTAAGCTTTACCTTAGTCGTAACGCCCGTAACCGTCACACGATAGTTGTAGGCGTCAAAAGCGCCGGTATCCGAGTTCTCGTCGACCCACTCGCCCGAAACGCCCGAAGCCGTCACCTCTGCACGCTCGGAAGGCGCAATCTTGGCGGCGAGCCATTTTAGGTTGGTGCCAGGGCTATTGGGGCCGACCTGGGCCTTAACGGTGAAGGATGCTTTGTTGAGGTCCGCCTTGGAAAACGTAACCTTATAGGTATACATGGTTGCCCTGTTGGCAGGGAAGGAAAGGCCGACCGTGCCGTTCGCCGTCAGCGCAGGCTCACCGCTTATGCTCCAAGCTTTCGTCGTACCCGTCGCCGTCACGCTCAGCGTCGCGTTAACGTCCTTGTCGTTGACCTTGTTCTTGTCGCCCAGCAGATGGTTGTAAATGCGAAAGGTAAAAGAGCATTTTTCCCCACTCGTGTCGGCGATGACGCTTCGGACGGCAATACCCTCGTCATTCAGCGTCTCATTCGTGTAGCCCGTAAGCATGTCCGAGGCAAACAGCGCCTGCGACGTGCCCGAAACAGCAACCGACTTAAGAAAGTCGCCCGCCAAAAAGGCCGTGTAGGTAAGGTAGGTACCCGTCGCAATCGCGACGGCACACAGCAGCACCGCAACTGCCCATAGGCGTTTACGCACTTTGAAAGCAGGGGCCGCCGTCTCCGCGCAGCAAGGCTCTGCCTTAGAATCATCAACCTGTGCAAAGTGCTTGCCAACAGGCCTCGCGATTTCATTTTGCTCGTTCTTGTCTTTCCGCATCTGGCACCCCTCCCTTCCTACTTATTAGTTATTAGTGCCGCTCATGCCGCGAGCGATTAGATAAACCATGTCGGTCTCTTTGACGTTTGAGACCTTGGCACCACCCACGGTTACGCCATCCGCGTTCCACGTGCACTCAACAATAAAGTTGGTGGCATCGTTGGCTTTCGTGCCATTCCAACCGTCTAGATCGTCTTTTTGGAACACGTGGTACCGATACAGCGGACGGGCGTTTTTCTGGACATTCACGTACGAGCCGTACGTTGGATCGTTTTTCTCAAGCTCTTTAGCCAACGCATTTGTCCCGTCCGCGGAGTTGATAAAAGCGAACTTAATCGGGGTGCTGCTCTTCTTGCTCCATGAGTAGGTGCGGTTGAGCCCGTCGAGGCCGACCACATCTCCCTTCGTTGCCGACGATTCGTTGACCGTCACGTGATACACGTTGATTGTCAGCCCCGTGATATTCGTGGTATTTGCCACCTGCAGCTCAAACGCTTGACCGCCGGCAGCGGGATCGCCATTGTCACTCTGCACGCAAAACGCGCGACGAACGGTCACGGTGCCGTCGTCTTTCTTCTCATCGCCGCGTGACTCGTCATACGAAATCTCGATGGGCTCGATGCTCGTCTGGTTGGGACCCATGATCTTAAGCTGCGCGGGCGTTTGGATCTTGCCCACCGTAGACAGACTTTTGCTGCCCACAAACCACGAGAGCGACAAGCCGATGATAAGAGCGATTGCCGCCAGCAATATCAGGACCGCAAGGGCCTGTGCGCGGTGGTTTTCTATCCAATTGCGGGCATCGCCGAGGCGCGTTTGCACGGTGCTCATGAGCTCACGCCCTCCTGAGCGCTAATTCTAAGTTGGATGTATTCGACCTTATTGCCGATCTGCTCGTCGGCATTGTTGTACAGCGCCGAGCAGATGGCGGTGTCGCTGAAGGACATGCTAGACGAAACCACGGGGGCGTTGACAGCACTTGTGCCGTTTGCCGCGCCATAGAAGTAGTTCGCTTTATGCTCGTTCATGTCCGCCTGCAGAGCGCCGTAGTCAGACTTTGCGTCGCCCGCCGCCGCAAACAGATTCTTGTAGTAATTCGTGTTGCCGGTAAGGACGAAGTTCTGAAAGTACTCCGGCCATACCCAGTACAGCGTGACGGGAACAGACTGGTTCGTCGGTTTAGCCTCGTTCCCGCCCTCGCAAAAACTGCTCTTTGGAATCGTGATTTGGCTGTTCGTCACGCGCCCCGAGTAATACCCGTTCTCGCAGCTCGTAAAGAACAGTACATGGCCTTTGATCAAGCCAAGGAGTGCCTCTGCCTCGGGCGCCAGCGTTCCTCCGTCCCCAACAACGCCAACAATGTTCGTGACCTTAAGCAAGCGCGACAGATTGATCGTGACCCCGTCCAGGTCACTCACCAGCGGCTTCACCGTAAACGTAATCTTACCTCGGGCACCCGGATACAGAGAGCCGGCGGACTCGTTGTTGAGGTTGGATTCCAGCGTTACCGTCATGGCGTCCGTCGTATCGAGCCTCGTGATGTTTTGCTTTTCGGCGTCCGTGCGCTCGTAATAGCCCACGTGTGCGCCGGACTCACCCTCGCCCGCGGCGGTCAGCGTGTACCGCCCCGCCTTCGCCCCGATCGTACTCCCCGTGGCGCTCACTCGGTTATTTGCGGCAAACCAGGCCAGGCATGCAAAGATGGCAACGATGGCGGCCAGCACAAACAGACCGCTCACCAGGAAATCCTTCCAGAAATCCTTGAGGGTCCGCACGTGCTCGTCGGCAGCTTGGCGGTACTCGGCCGCTGTCATGTGCTGCTGGAGCTCGCTATGTCGGTCCATGCCACTCATCGCTTACGTTTGCCCTGCTTGCGGGCTTGCCATCCTTTTCCGCTCGGTCGCGTTTATCTGTTGTTCGCAGGAGGAGAATTCAGGCAGAATACAACACCATACGATAAGGTAAAAGAATAGCATTGGCCTGCGGTTTGCTCCACAACGCAAACCTTAATGATGTCTTAAAAGTCAAACCCTTGGTGCAAGTGGTCAGGTTACTTCGTGCCAACATGGCGCAAACAAACATGACCACTTGCGCCAATCCCCTTGCACCAAATTCGGATTTTCGGGTGTTAGCGATTCGGATTTTCATGTTCTGAGGATTCGGATTTTCGGGTGCTCAAGATTCGGATTTTCTGAACCCGCTGGTCAGGGGCATCTCTTATTGGCAAAAAGACGGGGAGCACCGATACGGCACTCCCCGTCCACTCAATACGCGATGGCTTTCTCGGCTACAGCTCGTTGGCCGCGTGATACGCCGTGCGAATGGCGCTCGCGATGTCGGCGGTGCGCTCGCCCGAGCAGTCGCCCACGCAGGTCACGGGCACCGTCACGCCGTCCAGATCAAACGCGTTGGCCTTGGAGCCCACGGCCATCACCACGTAATCGCAGGCGATCTTCACCGGCTCCTCGGCGCCGTCCTCGGTGGTGCGAACAGCCTCCACGCCCTCGTCGGTAATGGCGGTCAGGCGGGTCTTCACGTGCTGCTCCACGTTGTGCTCGGCAAAGTCGCTCATAATCAGCGGCAGAATGGTCTCGGACTCGCCCGCGGCAATCTTGTCGAGCATCTCCACGATCGCCACCTCGCAGCCGTGCTGCAGCAGGTACTCGGCAGTCTCGGTGCCCACCAGGCCGCCGCCAATGACGGCGACGCGGCCCGTAAGCTCCACCTTGCCGGCCAGCACGTCCCAGCTCGAGACGACCTTCTCCGAGTCGGCACCCGGAACGGGGATGACCACGTCGTGCGCGCCCACGGCCACAATCGCGGCGTCGGCGGCGTTGAGGTCCTCAGCGGTAGCGGCATGGTTGAGCTCAACCTTCACGCCCAGGCCGGGCAGAATCTTCTCGTAGTACTCAACGGAGCGCATGATCTCGTCCTTGCGCGGGGGTGCTGCCGCCAGCACGATCTGGCCACCCAGATGATCGCTCGCCTCGTAGACGGTCACATCGTAGCCGCGCTTGGCCGCCACGCGTGCAGCCTCCAGGCCGGCGATACCGCCGCCCACCACGGCGATCTTCTTGTCGCCCTCGCCCGGCTTAATGGCGATGGTCGCCTCGTCGCCGTTCTCGGCATTGAGCACGCACGAGATGTACTTGCGGTTTTGAATCGCATCGACGCAGCCCTTGTTGCAGTTGAGGCACTCGCGGATGGGCTCGCCCGTGGCGGCCTTCAGCGCAATGTCGGGGTCGCACATGAGCGAGC
>CAUBGU010000025.1 GCA_958435545.1 uncultured Collinsella sp. | reverse complement strand
GACGCTCGACATCGTAGGAGCAGATGGTCACGAGGTCTTGCATACCGGTGGAAACAATAGGTGCATCCACGCCCGGGGTCAAGCCCTGCAACAAAACATCAGCAGCGGAAAGCAAAATTTCCGGACGCATGGAGCCCTCGTTGTCGGCATGGGTGTCGAGCATGAGCACCAAATGGTCCGGGCGCTCCCCCGCCGTGAGCTCATAGCCCACGAGCGTGTGATCCAAATCCAATCGCTTGCTCTTTTTTCCGCGCGCGTAGTCGATGCCATGGTCCGCGCGCAGCGTGTCGATCGCACGACGCACCTCCTCGGCGCTTACGGGCGCCTCGGGATCTAAGTGCAGGTCGATGCGATACGACAGGCGCGTGAGCTGCGCCGTCAACGCCGGCGTGCGCACGTCGATGTACGCCGCCTCGATAGGCGCCAGATCGGCCGGAGACGCCACAGCCAGGCGCTCAAACGCCTCGTCGAGCCCCACGAACTCGGTCATAAACAGGTCATACCACTCGCAGGTCGACGACGTACCAACCGGTAGCGCCGAAGAGAAGCCCACGCGCATGTGCGGAGAGAAGCCCTGCGTGACGGCATAGGGAAGTCCCGCACGGCGCACGATGCGCTCAATGGTATGGATCACTTCGAGATGGCCCAGGTACTTAAGGCGATCGCGCTTGCCATAGCGAACACGAAGCCTAAAGAGCGAGGGGTTGTCGGTCAGGCGCTCACTCATGCGCGATCACCCATCAATACATTCTTGGCGTGGAGCGTGGGGCAGATCCCGCAGCCGGTGCACGACGTGCGGGTGCAGTCGGGAGTCGTGACGCCCTCGAGCGAGCGACGGTACTCGCGCTCGAGGAAGCCGCGCGTGCAGCCGGGGCTCACGTGCTCCCACGGCAGGCGCCAGTCCAATTCGTAGGGCAGGTGCACGAGCTCATTGAGGTCGATGCCGTTTTTGGCAGCAGCCTCCTTCCAGTTATCGAGCGAGAAATGCTCTACCCAGGCGTCAAAGCGAGAGCCCGAGCGCCAAGCATCGATGATGACGGGCGTCATGTCACGACCGGCGCGGGACAGCGCGGCCTCGATGAGCGAGGTCTCGGCATCGTGGTAATGAACGCGAACGGCACGGTTGCGAACGCTCGTGATAAGCAGCTTCTGGCGACGCTTGACGTCGTCGTAGTCGAGCTGCGGGCACCACTGGAACGGCGTGGCAGCCTTGGGGATAAAGACCGAAACCGAGATGGACACCGAGATCGAGCCGCGACGAGCCTTGGGCACCACGGAACGACCGAGCTCCAGCACGTGATCGGCCAGATTGGCGATGGCCACGATGTCCTCGTCGCGTTCGCCGGGAAGGCCCATCATAAAGTAGAGCTTCATGCGGTTCCAGCCGGCCTCGAAGGCCGCCTTGGCCGCACGGTCCAGGTCCTCCTCGGTCACGTTCTTGTTAATGATGTCGCGCATGCGCTGGCTGCCGGCCTCGGGCGCGAACGTCAGGCCGCCCTTCTTTTCGCCGGCGACCGACTCGGCCATATCCACGCCAAACGAATCCAGGCGCTGCGACGGAATAGACACGCGAATACCCGTATCCTCCAGGCGACGGTTGAGCCTGCCGAGCACGTCGCGAATGCAGGAGTGGTCGGTCGTGGAGAGCGAGGTCAGCGACACCTCGTCATAGCCGGTCTTTTCCAGACCCTGGATCACCGACGAGACGATCTGGTCGGCCGAGCGCTCGCGCACCGGGCGATACGTCATGCCGGCCTGGCAAAAACGACAGCCGCGGGCGCAGCCGCGCAGAATCTCGATAGACAGGCGGTCGTGGACCAGCTGCGCATAGGGTACGCACGACTGCGACAGCGGATTTGTGGCGCCGAAATCCTCGACGACGCGCTTGTAGACCACGGTCGGCGCATCCTTGCCCTCACGCGGCACGGTGTAGCCATGCGGCGAGCAGGGCTCGTCGTGACGAACCTCATAGAGCGACGGCACGTAGTTGCCGGCAATGGATGCAAGCTGCTCGACAATCTGCGCGCGCGGGACCCCTTCGTCACGCAGGCGGCGATGCAGCTGGCAGGTCTCGAGCAGCGATTCCTCGCCCTCACCGATGAGGATGGCATCGAAGAAGGCCGCGTACGGCTCGGGGTTGTACACCGAGGGGCCGCCGGCGATGATGATAGGGTCGTCTTCACCTCGGTCGGCCGCTAACAGCGGAATGCCAGCGAGGTCGAGTGCCTCGAGGAAGTTCGTCACCGCCATCTCGTGCGGCACATGCAGACCGACGATATCAAACGAAGCGACCGGCGCAGCACCTTCGAGCGACAGCAGAGGAATACCCGCCTCGCGCATGGCGTCACCCATATCGGGCCACGGCACATAGCCGCGCTCGCAGGAGATGCCCTCGGCCTGGTTAAGGATGTTGTAGAGGATGGCGATGCCCTGGTTGGGCAGACCGACCTCGTACACATCCGGGTAGATCAGGCAGCAACGGTAGTCGGCATCGGCCTTGGAAAGCGTGCCCCACTCGTGATCGATATAGCGGCTCGGCTTCTCGACCTTGGCGAGCAACGGCTCAATTAAATGAAAACAATCTTGGTATGCAACGCGCAACGGAAAACCCCTAAGCAGCGAGATCTGATGCGTCCTGGTAGGACGCCATAGGACGGGTAGCGCCCGCGACCGTGGTCACCAGATCGCGAACGCGGGAGAACGTGGCAGTGACCACCTCGTTGGCACGGCTGTAGTCGACATCGCGCTCGTAGAGCGAAACAAGCGCACGGCCCATGCCGTAGGTGCCCGCGGCAGCAGTGAGCGCCTTGACGGCAAACCCAATATGCGGCGTCTGCTTGACGAGTGCGCGGGTGACCGCGCGGATCACAAGACCGCCGGCAAGCACGCCCGCGACCTCGTAGCCGCGCTCGGGCTTAATGCCGCGTCCAAAGACGGCAGCGAGCTCAAAGAGCATGCCCACCTGCGCCAGCGCCATAACGGGATAATCGGCGCCCGGCAAAAACACCAGTGCACCGGTCGCCATATTGGTAAGCGCGCACGAGGTGATGATACGATTGGCCGCCGCGATGCGCATGAAGGCAAAGTTCGCCGCAAAAGCCGTTTCCTTGTCGGTGCGATCGAGAATCCAGCGGGCAAGCGTCTCGAGCAGATACGTCTTATCGGTTGCCGCTACCACGCCGAGCATGGGCGTGGACTCCTCGATAAACGGCACCTCCACAGCAGACTCGGCAAGCACGCACACGGGCGCGCCGGCGATCACGAGCTCCTGCACGGCACTCTCCAAGCGGTCGGAACCACACGAGAGCACCAGCACCACATCGGTATCGGTCTTTGGAGCAATTCGCTCCTCCCCCAGACGCTCGACGCGCACAATACCCGAGGTCGTTTGCGGCACAAAGGCGTCACGCACCGTCTCGGCCAGAAAGCGCGAGGCGGACGAATCCAGATAGACCGAGACGCGCACCGGCGTATCGGAATCCTTCTTAACGGACGCGCCCATCTTAAAAGCGCGGGTCAGCTTATCTACGGGAATTTTCATAGCAAACCCCTCCAGCGGTTACGCGGCGCCCGAACGATGCCGCCATATGGATTGTACGATACCCACCGTCAGCAGCTGAATCATCATCGAAGACGAACCGAAGCTAATAAACGGCAGCGGAATACCGGTAATCGGCATCATGCCGATGCACATGCCGATGTTTTCGAAGGTCTGGAACGCCCACATGCCGACGATACCTACGCATGATAAGCGTAGGAACAGAGACTCGCACTTAAAGGCAACGCGGATCGTCGAGAAGATGAGCAGCACGTACAAGCACAGCAGCAAAAAGGAACCGCAGAAGCCAAAGGTCTCGGACAAAAAGGCGAAGACGAAGTCGGTATGGAACTCGGGTAGGAAGCCGCCGGCCGACTGCGTCGCATGGCCCAAACCCTTACCAAAGAAGCCGCCCGAGCCGACCGCGATCAACGACTGCTGCAGATTGTACGCATCGTCCGAATCGGCATTATCGGGGTCGATAAAGACCGTCAGACGGTTCATCTGGTACTGCTTGATGAGCACATCGTGGCCGAGCAACGAATCAAAAACCGAATCGAGCGCCAGGACGAGGGCCACCAGGCCCACAAGCAGGGCCAGGGTCGACAGCACCCATTCGCGGCGTGCACCGCTCATACAGATGACGATGGCGCCCGAAACCAGCACGACCAGGCCCGAGCCCAGGTCGCCCATGGCAACGACGGCCAAAAACGGAATGGACAGCATACCGCAGAGCTTGACGTAGTCGCGAACGGTATCGATGCGGCCGTTATACTGCGATCCAAGCGTAGCAATAAAGAAGATGGTGATGAGCTTGGCAAGCTCAACCGGCTGGAATGTCAAGCCGATACCGGGAATCTTGATCCAGCCCGTCATGCCCAGACCGCCCGTATAGGACAGACCCGGAATCTTGGGCGAGAAGATCACGATCAGGTCGATGACGAGCAACGCCGTCGAGAAATTGGAAATACCGCGCAGGTCGGTTCGCCAGACGAGCACCGCCAGCACCGCTCCGATGCCAATTCCCAGCAAATGGCGCGAGAACGAAGCATCGGCCTTAAACTGCGAAGCCGACCAGATAATGATGGCACCGTAGGCGACGAGCGCCACAGTAGCCACGAGCACACCGATATGCACCTTTTGGCGAAACGTGCCGCGCGAGGCCGAAAGTTGCTTGTTGACGCGGTCCAGGCTGCTGCGAGAGCCGGTCTTGGTTGAACGGAACAGATCCGCCGGAGAAAAATCCATCGCAACCTCCTATCGAACCGAAGAATCGCCCGAGGCCGAAGAGGTATCGGGCTCGTCATAAATCACGCCGAGCACGTCGCGCACGACATGCATCGCGGTATCTGAGCCACCGCCGCCCTGCTCCAGGACGGTAGCGATGACATACTTGGGATCATCGGCCGGTGCATAGGCGCAGAACCACGCGTATTCGTCCTCGCCACTTTTCTCGCCCGTGCCCGACTTGCCGTATACCTGCGGCGTCAGGGTGCCAAAGTGCGCCGCCAGGGACGTCGATGCCGTGTAAATCACGTCGTGCATGCCGTTGCGAACAAGAGCCAAATCCGAATCGCTGTTGATCTTGGCCTCCAGGCGCTTCTTCTTGCCCTTGCCATTGTACTTATAGGCATCGCCGTCGCCATCGCGCGACACGGCAGACAAAAATACGTGAGGCACGTACTGTTTGCCGCCGTTGGCAAGACCCATATAGGCGCACGCCATCTGCAGGGGCGTCACCAGGATGTCGCCCTGGCCGATAGCAATGTTGGTCATATCGCCGGCATTCCACTTGCGGTCCTCGGCAGAGGCGTCGGTGAAGTATGACTCTTTCCATTCGGCATCGGGAATACGACCCGCGCCCTCACTCGGCAGATCGATACCGCAGGTCTTGCCTAGGCCCCAGCGACGAAAGACCTCCTGCAGGCCCTCGGGATGTTGCTCGTCATAAAAGAACGCCTTACCCATGTCGTAGAAGACGGGGTCGCACGAGTTGGCGATACCCGACTGCAGCGTCATGGTGCCGTGGCCGGAATGCAGCCAGCAGTACTTGCCCCACGACTTGCCCAGACCCGTCCAATAGCCCGTGCAGTTGGTCGTCTGCCCCGACGTGTAGGTTCCAAACTCAAGACCGGCCAGTGCCGAGAGCGGCTTGATGGTCGAAGCCGACATGTACTGTCCGCTAATGGCGCGGTTGAGCAGCGGGTGCGAACCCTTGTCATCATTGAGCTCGGTCCACACGTCATTTGAGACGCCGCCGATAAAGACGGACGGATCGAACTTGGGCTCGCTCGCCATGCCCAGGATCTCGCCATTGTTGGGATCGAGACACACCACAGCGCCGTTGCCGGCATTGCTGTAGCCAGTGGTCTTGGCAAGCTCGATAGCGCTCGCCAGTGCCGTCTCGCAGGCCTGTTGGATCTTAAGGTCGAGCGTGAGCTTAATGTCGGAGCCGGCCTTCGCGGGCACGGCGCCGGCCTGACCGGTCACATTGCCCGAGGCATCGACCTTGACGGTCTGCTCGCCACGAATACCCTGCAGCAGGTTTTCGTAGTAGCTCTCAACGCCCGCCTGGCCCACGATATCGCCCGACTGGTACGTAATCTTGCCAGCAGAAGCATCATCATCCCCAGAGGTTTTCTTATTCTGGGCCTCGAGCTGCTCGGAGGTAATGGTGCCGGTATAGCCCAAGATATGGCATGCCGTCTCGCCATATGGATACTGGCGCTCGGTACGCTCGGCAATCTTGACGCCCGGGAACTCGCCGGCATGCTCCTGAATATAGGCAACCGTGGAGCGACGGACGTCCGTCGCGATGGTATGCAGGCTCTGAGCGCCCTCTGTATTGTCCTGAATATTGCGAAGGACCGCCACGTAAGGCATTCCAAGCACGTTGGCAAGATGGCGAACCAGGATCTCATCCTCGGCAAGGTCGCGGTAGGCCACGACAGCAAGTGAGGGACGGTTCTGGACAAGCGCCACGCCATTGCGGTCGAGGATGCGGCCGCGCACAGCGGGTGTGGTAACGGTGCGAGTCTGATTGCTATTGGCCTGCTTCTCGTAATAGTCCGACGAGACCATCTGCATGCCCCACAGCTTGACGGCAAGTGCCGCAAACATCGCGCCCACACCCGTGGTGAGGATGGAAAAGCGGCCCTTAAAGGCGGTCGCCGCGGTATTGCCCTCGCCCTCGGTGGCGCGCGGGGCCGTTCCATGCTGCGTATCGTAGGTAAAACGGGAATCGCCACGACGCATGATGACCAACGCGACCACGATGGCCACAACCAGCACGATACCGGCGATAATAACCGTCATCTGGGAAGACATCTACGGGCCTCCCCTATTTGAGCTTACGGGTCTTGGGCTTAAAGCGCATACCCGTCTGGCGTCCGCCACGTGCGGAGAATCCATAGCCGGACTGCGGCACGACGCCGGACATCAAAAACGGAATGGCAACCAGACCCGTCAGGATCGAGGACGGCAGCGCATGGCCGAAGATCGCCACGACAAAGCTCGTCTCCAAACCCATAAACAGCAAGACGATGCTGTAGATCACATTAATGACGAGCGCGAAGGCGCCCACAGTGACGCCGCGCGCACTCGGGGTACCGCCCGTCTGACCGACGGCGCTGTGCACCAGGGCAAAAGAACCCACGGTCAGCAGGAGCGACATAACGCCCACCGGCACGGCAGCGGACAGGTCATAGAACAAGCCGCTGCAAAAACCGCACACGACGGCACGGGTCGGGTCGCCCGAGAACACGCTTAGGCACACCAGGATAATCATGAAGTTGACGCGACCGCCCGCAATGGAGATCTGCGGTGCCAGGCCTGCCTGCAGCAGCACGCACACGATGGCGGCGATTACAAACGTACGGGAGCTCATCCCCTGCTCGTGTAGATCCATGGACATGCCCCCTATTCGCTCGAGCCGGAATCGGTCGTCTCGGACGCGTCGGAACTGTCATCCGAACTCTCGTCCTTCGTCTTGGTCGCAGCGTCGCGCGACGTTCCCTGCGGCGTGCTATTAGCGGTGCTCACGTCCTCATCCGAAGCCGACTGTTCGTCGGTCAGCGAGGTGATGACCAGCACTTCCTCGTTGTTCTCGGCCGTGGTCTGAGCGCGCACCACAATGGTGTAGTACACGTCGTTTGCCGACTTCTCAACCGACGAGACGGTGCCGAGCGGTAGACCCTTGGGGAATACACCGCCAATGCCCGAGGTCACGATGATGTCGCCAACCTTAACATCGGAGTCGACGCTCACGTACTCAAGACGCAACGTGCCGTCAGCCTGACCCTGCAGCATGCCCTGGGCGCGCGTGTCCTGTACCATGGCGGACACACCCGAGTTCTCGTCGCCAATAAGGCGCACGGTAGAGGTCTTGGCCGATACCTCGATAATCTGACCGATAACACCGGCAGAACTCGTCACGGGCATGTTAATGGTAAGGCCGTCGGCAGAGCCCTTGTCGATGGTAACGGTCGAGGTCCAGGCATCGCCGGAGGCACCAACGATACGAGCAGCGGTCGATTTGAGGTTGTAGGTCGACTGCAGGCCGACCAGCCCCTCCAGACGCTCGGCGGTCTTTTGAGCCTCGGAGAGCTCAGCAACCTTAGAGGTCAGCTCCTCGTTTTGCTTCTTAAGCTCGTCAAGCGTGTCCTGCGACGCCGTAAGGTTAGAGAACACGTTGCCGATCGCATTGAAGGGGGCCGCCACAGCCGAGCCCACAAAGCGCACCGGCGAGGTAATCGTCGTCACGCCCGAACGCACGGCATGAATCGGTCCTGCCTCGCCCTCGCGGATGTAAAACGTGAGCAGCAACACCGAAATCAGGCTGAAAACAATCAACGGGCGCATACCCGTTGATTGTCGCTTGGTATTCAGATTTGTGGAGAAACCCGAAGATCGTGCCAAATGGAATCCACCTTTTGGAAATTAAGCATTGGTCTGGACGAAGCCGCCATCAAACGCATTGGCCTCGAGCACGCGGGCACAGCCGTTAACGACGTTATCGAGCGCCGTGGGGCTGACGTTGACCGAAACACCGGTCTCATCGCGCAGGCGCACGTCGAGACCGCGCAGCAGCGCGCCGCCACCAGTCAGCAAAATACCGTAGTACATAAGGTCCGAGGCAAGATCGGGAGGCGTAGCGTCGAGTGCGTCCTTGACGGCCTTGGCCATCTCGTCGAGCGGCTTGTTGAGCGCGCGACGAATCTCCTCGCTCTCGATGCGCACGGTCTTGGGCAGACCGGTGATCACGTCGCGGCCGTTGACCTCGACGTCGAGCTCGTCCTTGAGCGGCACGGCGGAGCCGACCTTGATCTTGATGTCCTCTGCCGTACGCTCGCCGATGGCCAAGTTGTAGGCATCACGAACGTGCGTGAGGATGGCCTGATCGAACTCGTCGCCGGCAATACGGATGGACTGCGAGACGACGATGCCACCCATAGCGATAACGGCAACCTCGGTGGTACCGCCACCGATGTCGATGACCATGGAGCCGGTGGGTTCCTCGACGGGCAGATCGGCGCCGATAGCGGCAGCCATGGGCTCCTCGATCAGGTAGGCCTGGCGAGCGCCAGCCTGGATCGTGGCCTCAAAGACAGCACGCTTCTCGACCGACGTGACGCCGGAGGGAACGCAGACGACAACGCGCGGACGCGGGGTCCACGGATAGCGCTTCTCGGAAGCCTTGTCGATAAAGTAGCGAAGCATAGCCTCGGTAACATCGAAGTCGGCGATGACGCCGTCCTTCAGGGGACGAACGGCCACAATGTTGCCGGGCGTACGGCCGAGCATGCGCTTTGCCTCGATGCCGACCGCCAGGATGCGCTCGTCGTTCTTGTCGATGGCGACAACAGAGGGCTCGCGAATGACGATGCCCTTGCCGCGCACGGAGACAAGCGTATTTGCGGTGCCGAGGTCGATGGCAAGATCGCCCGCATAGCTACCGAAGAACATATCCATCAAAGAAAACAACGCAACTCCTGATGTGTTGGATGATTGCTGGAAAACTACTAGTTCATGATACTAGCGCAAGCCCGGCACCTCACTTGCGGTGAAGCGCCGGGCAAAGCTAAATCCCATAAGGTCACTACTGGTTGTCAGCAGCCGAGAAATCCATATCAAGCGAGGAAACGGCCCAGCCGATATGGTTGTCGGAGCGCACGAATTTGACGGTGTACTCCTGCTCGCCGCCCTTGGACAGCGATGCCTTCACCTTGGCGGTCGTCTCGGTCATGGACTGATCCATGCCCTCGACGGACACGGTGGCACCCTGCGGAATCGAGGAGATGATCATCGACTTGGCGTCCTCGGACAGGCTCGAGGCCAGGCAAGACTCGGCCTTTGCGGTGTCACCGTCGCCGGCAGCCTGGAACAGATCGGTAACGATAGACTCCTGAGACGGGAAGCCAAAGCCGCGCGTGTAGGCAAAGCCCAGACCGCCCGCAGCAATCAAAATGAGCAGAAGCAGCACGATGAAGACTTTGAGACCCGTGTGGCGATGGCGACGACGGACCTTGGCCTGCTTACGATCCTGACGGTCCTGCTGGACCATCTCGGACTCGGACAGTGTAAAGAAGCCGGTGTCCGAGGGATCGGGCATAAACTGACCGGTCGCGCCCGTAGGATCGAGCGGATCGACGGCGGGAGCGTCCATCGCGGGCGCCGGAGCCGTGGCCATAGCCGTCTGGGCAGACAGCGCGGCAAGCGAATCGTGCACGCGGGCAAGCTCATCGGCCTGCTCAGAGGTGAGCTGGTAGATGCCATCGGCAGTAGCGGCGTTAAAGGCGTCGAGTGCGTCGGAGGGACGGCCGGCGGCAGAAAGCGCCTGACCCATGCCGGCGTTGAGCGCGCGCGTGTCGTCACGGGGACCGGCAAAGTCGATAGCCGTACGGTAGGTCTCCACGGCATCCGCCGGACGACCGAGCTTAATGAAGCAACAACCGAGCTCGCCGAGTGCGGCGGCAGGGGCCGGATTGGCGCCGTCGATGGCAGCCTGACGGAAGGCAGTACCTGCGTTGGCATAATCGCCCGACTGGAACAGCGCATTGCCCAGGCCCAGATAGGCCTTGAACGGCGTGGCATAGGAAGCATCCTGCGTAGCAGCAGAGAACGCCTGGGCGGCCGTCGTGTAGTCGCCCACGGCGGCGAGCGCCTTGCCGCGGTTGGTGAGCAGCGCGCCGCGCTTGCCGTAGGTGCCGTCGTTGAGGGCGGCAGCATAAGCCTCGGCGGCCTCGGCATACATGCCCAGGTGCATCAAGGCGTTGCCACGAAGGTGATCGGCCTCGCCCATAATCTCATCGGGAGTCTTTGCCGCCCCAAGCATCTGGGCTGCAGCGGAAAAATCACCCGCGCGGTAAGCGGCGCGGCCCTGTTGGATCAGCTGGCTATTCAAGGAAGTCCCCTTTACTCGTGAACGATCTCGACATGGACGATCTCGTCGCCGGCACGCAGCTGCGAAATCACATCGAGACCCTCGACCGTGGTACCAAAGACGGTGTAACCGGAATCGAGGTTATGCTGGGCGCCCAGGCAGAAGTAGAACTGCGAACCCGCGGAATCGGGGTCCATGGAGCGTGCCATGGCAAGGGCACCATCGACATGGCTGTTGCGCGGATTGGTGGCAAACTCGCCCTTGATGCAGTAGCCGGGGCCACCGGTACCGGGCATGCCGTCGGGGCCCTCAAGACCAGCGGCGACGTCGGCGCCGGACATATCGCGGGTATTGGGGTCGCCGCCCTGGATGACAAAACCGGGCACATAGCGATGGAACTTAAGGCCATCATAGAAGCCCATCGTAGAAAGCTCGCAGAAGTTCGCGACATGAATGGGAGCGCCCTCGCCGTCAAACTTGACCTTGATGGTACCCTTCGACGTCTCGATAACGGCGCACTCGTCGCCGGCAAGCTGATACTCGGGCGTGTAGAGCTCTTTCTTAAAACCAAACATGTGGTTCCTTCCTCGTGCGTTTAAAGCATATTTGTACGAATTGTAGCAATAAGCATGCGCTTACATCAATTGCGCACGTAGGTTATGCCGACTATGGCGAACTAATTTTAGGAACGCTGCTGCGGCTTCCAGGAACCCACATTGGCGTCGTACTGGTTCAGTGCGCTGTTGCCGCCCTGCGCGATGGGCGCCAGGATATCGCTTTGGTGGGAACTCATCGACTCACCATCGGGAATGGCCAGCGAGATGTCCCAGCTCTGACAGATCACGTCGACACGCTCGTACATCCACTCGGCAAGCTGCTTTAAGTGGGCGATGTCGTCCGCATAGACCGTATCGTCCTGATACTTAAGGTTGTTAAGCTCATCTTGCGTCTTTTTGATCTGGTCGCGCAGGGCGTAGGCACTCTGCGACAGCTCCTGGCGGGTGGACAGCGGCGTTCGGAGATAGCCGTTGTTAAAGGAATCGATGACCTCGCCGATCTGGTCCTCGTCACCGTAGGACACGATGGTCTGATACAGACCGTCGAGCCTGGTATAGAGCTGATCATCGGTCAGCACGGTTTCTTCCTGGACCACCTCGGCAGAATCGTCTTGCTTGGTATCGTCCTCAGTCGCCTCGCCCTTTTGGCGCGTGGGGAAGGTGGTTTGTGCAGCTTGGCCAAACTGGTCGTAGAAGCCAGGCATGACACCCATGGGATCGGTCGTCACGAACCAATAGGCACCGCCGCAAACGACGGCAAGTACCGCGATGACGATGAGCGGCTTGGGGATATGACGCTTGTGCTTGTGATAGGCGTCCTCGTCGGGATGCACCTTGCGCTTGGGTTTTTGAGCATCGTCATGCAGGGAAACGGGCGTGGGAATATCGACCTTGGGGATACCGAAATCCTTATCGAAAGCCGGCAGCACGCAGGTCTCGTTAGGATCGGCGGCGTCCGAAAGAACCGCGGCAGCCGAGGCGGGCGCATGAGGCACCTCGGTATCGATCTGCTCTTGCGTTAGGCGCGGAAAGCCCGCCGTGCGGCCCGCTGCCAGGTCGGATGCGGCCGCGTCCTCGGAGAGGATACCCGGAGCAGGGCGTCCGCATTTTGGGCACGTGCGATCATGCGGAGAAAGACGGGCACCGCAGCCCTCACAGAACACGAACTCGGTGTGCTCGGGACCATCGCCCGGACCCACATAGGCGTTGCAGTAGGGGCAGAACGAGGCGCCGTCCTCGATAGTCTTAAGGCAATGCGGGCAGATCACGGCATCCTCTTTTCGAAGCAATTCAAACAATCGAGGTTAGAGCATAACATCGCCACGGCCCCACAGGAACAAGGCACCAATTCAACATCGCCAGGGCGCGTAGCTACTTCTTCTTTTTGCTTGGCATCGAGACTTTGATGCCTTGGGCGGACTTGGTCACACGAGAGCGCTTAGCTACGGTACTCTTCTTTTTCTTGGGCTGGGCCTGGGCCACGCCCTCGAGTGCGCGGGCCTCGGCCTCGCGAGCGGTGCGATCTTCGCGGCGCTGCGCCATGTCGGCGGCGACGCGCTTGGCAAAACGTTCGGCCGTCGAGCCCGTCGAGCTCACCTTGCCGCCACCGCGACCCAGGCGGACGCGCACACCGCGGCCAAAACCAGTTGCGGCATGACGACGACGCGGCTTGAGCGAATCCATCATCGTGGCGAGCTTAAAGAACACCGAGCAGGTAAAGACCACGATAACAGCCAAGATAACCATCTGGCCCATCGACAGGTTGGCAATAGACAGCAGCTCCGGGAATCCGATAACGCCCACCAGGATGCCGGCGACTACAAACACAAAGAGCACCACACGTAAGGGCGTGAGAGGCTGCGAGATGCGCAAGATTAGGCTGACGCTCGCCGCGCACGACGTAAGCAGGCACATCGTAGACAGCGTGAGCTGGCTAAAGCCAAACACGCGCGCCACAAAGATATCGAGCGCCGCAGCCAAAATGACCGCAATCGACGCCGGCAGTGCACGCTTGAGTACGTTGCTCAAAAACGCACCCTTCACACGAGCATTGTTGGGCTCCAGGCCCAACACAAAGCCCGGCGCGCCGATGCAGAAGAAGTTAATGAGCGTCATCTGGATGGGCTCGAAGGGGTACGGCGGCAGCGCGATACACAGCGCCGCCAGGCCCATCGAGAACAGCGTCTTGGTCAGGAACAGTGAGGCCGAACGCTGCAGGTTGTTGATGGAGCGACGGCCCTCGGCCACCACGGCGGGCATCGAGGCAAAATCGTTGTCGACGAGTACGATTTCGGCCACGTTACGCGCGGCATCGGAGCCGGCCGCCATGGCCACGGAGCAGTCGGCCTCCTTGAGCGCCAGCACGTCGTTGACGCCGTCGCCCGTCATGGCCACGGTGTGCTCGCGGCGCTTGAGCGCCTGCACGAGCTCGCGCTTCTGCTGCGGGGTCACACGACCAAAGACATGGTAGCGGTCCACTGCGGCATCAAGCTTGGCCGGTGTATCGAGCGTCGTGGCGTCCACATAAGCGTCCGCCCCCGGCACGCCCACCACGCGCGCGATCGACGACACCGTACGCGGGTCGTCGCCACTGATCACGTTGAGGGTCACGCCCTGCTCGTTAAAGTAGCCGATGGTCTCGGCCGCCGAGGTACGAATCTCGTCGCGGATGGTCACAAAGCCCACGGGCTCGGCCTCGCCCACCATATCCCCATCGGGCGTAAAGCCGTCCACGCGCGCCACCACGAGCACGCGGCAGGTATCGGCAAGCTCGGCGACACGGTTCTCGACCTGCGAAAACACACGATCAGAGAGCACAAACTGCGCCGCACCCATCACATAGGAGCCCTGCGCAAACGACGCGCCGCTCCACTTTTTGGAGGACGAGAACGGAATGACCGACAGCGGCTCAGACACCTCGACCGGGCGGTCGGCGTAATAGTTGAGAAGCGCCTGGCAGGTCTCGTTGGCATCGGCCGAAGTCGCACGCGCGACGTTAGCCAGCGCAAAATCGAGCACCGTGGTATCGACGGGAACGGCCGCCTCGTCCGGGCCGGCGCCTAGACTCACGCCCTCAACCGGCAGCGGATACGTGCCCTCGACCTCCATACGGCCCGACGTGATGGTGCCCGTCTTGTCCAGGCACAGCACGTCGACGCGAGCGAGTGTCTCGATGCAGTAGAGCTGCTGTGCCAGCACCTTGCGGCGGGCCAGGCGCACCGTGGCGATGGCGAGCACCGACGAGGTCAGCAGCACCAGGCCTTGCGGGATCATGCCCAGCAGGGCACCCACCGTGGACAGCAGCGCCGACGAAGGCACATGACCAGCCAACAGCTCGGAGAAGCACCACGAAAGCGCGCTATCGCCCGGGGTTCCCGCGGCATCCCACAGCTCGCTCACACTCGAGGCAAACAACGCCAAACCGAGCGGGATCATGATGATGCTCGCAAAGCGCACGATGGCGTTAAGCGCGTTCATGATCTCGGAATTGACCTTTTTGACGTATTTGGCCTCGTTATTGATCTTAGCCACGTAGTTGTCGGCGCCGACATGGATCACGCGAGCGCGCAGCAGGCCCGAGTCGATAAAACTGCCGCTCATGAGCTCGGAACCGGGCTGCTTCTTAATAAGGTCGCTCTCGCCCGTCAGCAGGCTCTCGTTCACGAGCGCCTCGCCCGAAACCACCACGGCGTCAGCGGGAATCTGGTCGCCGCGCCCCAGGCGGATGATGTCGTCGAGCACGATCTGGTCCAAGTCGAGCTCCACCTCGGCGCCGTCGCGCACCGCGATGGCCTTCTTGGAGGTCAGCAGCGTGAGCTTATCGACCATCTTCTTGGAACGCATGGACTGAATGACGCCAATGGCGGTATTGAGGAACACCACGAACAGGAACGTCAGATTCTTAAACGAACCGGTCAAAATGACCAGGAACGCCAAGATCACGTTGATCAAATTGAACAGCGTGCAGAGGTTCTCGATGATGAGCTCTTTGACCGACTTGGTCTTGAGCTCCATGTTGCGGTTGATTTTACCGGCGGCGATGCGCTCCTCGACCTCGGCGGTCGAGAGTCCGCGCTCGATATCCGTTGCTGCCATACCACGTCCCATCACGTCGCGTCGGTATAAGAAAAACCGCCCGGACCATGCGAGGTTCGGACGGTCTTACGTTCGATGGTGCCCCGTCTGCCTAGATTCTAGAACCGAGATCTGCGCCGTTGGGACCGTCGTGCTGCTAAGGATACCACGGGCGGCGTAGCGTCATCTTTTCTCGAGAAAAAAGCCCGCCCGGTATAACCCGAGCGGGCCGCGGCTAGCGCCGGTTGATGCTCACGATGCAGAGCCCGATTGTCGCCACGGTGCCGCCGAAGAGCGCGCCGAGCACGAATGCCAACGCGATCATGCTAGTACGGGTTGCCGTCGGTGACACAGACCTGGAGCCGGTCGAGCGGCTCGCCGTAGAAACCGGCGTAGTCGTCGCCGCCGTACGTGGAGCCGTCGTCGCACACGGTATCGAGCCATCCGGGGCGCACGGTGGTCTGCGAGCGATACCACGCCTGCTTGTACTCCTCGCCGCCCGGGGTCACGTAGTACATGCGCACGCCGTCGATGGTGTGGTCGGCGATTCCGGCGCAGCCGTTGACGGTATCGTTGCGGTCGCCCTTGGAAACGTAATCGAGCCAGCCGTCCTCGATTGTGTGAACCTGATACTTGAGCGTACCGCGATCAACTCGGGCGCAAAGGAGGTCGTGCTGTCGGCACGGGTATCCCGCGAAGCCGTTGTCCCCGGCGCCGAAGTCGATCACCTCGTCCAGCCAGCCGCCGCCCTTGAGGTGGAGGGAGTAGTGGACGGGGATGCGCTTGCCAGATGCCTTCGTGAAGCCGCCAGATGCCGCCTGAGCGGGCTTTGCCGCGGCAGGCTTAGCGGCGGCGGAGGGGGCTGGCGCCTTGCCGCCCTTCATCGCGTCGTACCACGCCTGGGCGCGCTGCATGTAATGGTCGCGCTGGGAGCCCGCAAGCTCGCCGGGGCAAGCCGTGGCGCTCCAGTAGCGGTGCGGGAACACGTTCTTGCACCACTCGGGGCGACCAAGGCCGTAGTATAGGCACAGGGCCGCCACGAGGTGCGCGCCGCTCTCGATGGCCTTCTCGTGGACCGTCCACGGGTTGCTGCCGCTGTTCGCGTGCTCGATGGAGATGGTCGTGTCGTTGCCGCGTCCGGTGCCGATTCCGTCGCCGCAGGCGTAGGCGCGGTCGGTGTCGTTGACGTGCTGCACGATGTAGCCGTTGCGGTCGACCGAGTAGTGCGCCGAGCAGCCGTTGGCGCCCCAGATGCCGTTGCACTGGCCGGCGTTGAGGTCGCCGGCCATGTGGTGGATGGTCACGCCCTTGATGCCGAACGGGCGGCCTGCGGAGAAGTTGCGCCCCAGAAGCTTGTACTCGTCCGGTTGGACGTTTGCGAAGTCTGCCATTAGTCCTCCTTGATGTCGCCGAGCGCCAGCAGGGCGTCCAGCCATTTGTCCGTGATGCCGACCGATTTGAAGGCCGCATAGGCCACCTGCACGCCGCCTACCGCGGCGAAGATGGACGTAACCCATGCCGAGGGTTCGGTCGGTACGCCGCCCGACATGGCCGTGAGGGCGCCGCATCCCGCCGAGACGGCGATGGCCGTCCAGCGGGCGACATTGCCCGTCATCGCCTTCGTCTTGATGGCCTGCACGATGTACGGCACGACCAGCACCGTGCATACCGTGAGGCCCGCCTGGATCTCTGTCATTCGATTGCTCCTATCTGTCGGATTCCTTGCTGTAGATCAGGTCGACGCGGTCGCAGATGTGGTCGACCTTCTCCGCCATTCCCTGGCTTCTCGCCTGGCTGTGGACCAAATCCGCGTGGAGGACGTCATTTGACGCGACGACCGACTCCATGAGCGTTTTCATTCCTTCGATCAGGGTGTTGCTGCGCTCCATCTGGGCGGCGATGCGCCCCTCCATCTGGGACCGCTCGCGGTCGCGCTGCGCCCTCTCGTCGACTTCGGCCTGCTTACGCTCCTCGCGCTTCAGGTCGAGCTCGCCTTTCCGCTGGTTTTGGCGTTTGTACTCCTCGAGAAACTGTCTCCCGAAGTAGAACGCAACGAGCGTCAGGAGCACGCCTCCAAGCCAAGCCGGTCCGTAAGGCGCAAAAAGCTTGAGCACTTCCATCCTGGGCGCCCTCCTTCCGCCTATTCGGCCGTGTACTCCTCGCCGGTGATCTCCTTGTACTCGTCGGCGGTGATCCACTTGCACTCGACGGCCTTGTGTACTCGCGCCTTGCTCCAAAGAGGTCGGTCGTAGTACTTCTTGACGCGTGCGAAGTGCTTGGAGTGCTCGTCGGTCTTCTTCGTCGGCATTACTGGTCACCTCCGACCGTCATGAGCAGGTAGTCGATGTTTGCCGTGTTCTGCTCGGTCTGCGTCGGCTGCGACGCCCGCTCGCGCATCTGGTCGAGCAGCGCCGGCACGTCGAGCGTCTCGCCACTGTCGTAGGCGGCGAGCGCCGCGGTGTAGGCGAGCTTTCGCGCCTTCCGCTCAGCGTACTCGTCATCGTCGATAACGCCCGCGTCGTGCGCCGCGTCGGGGTCGCCGATCTGCGACAGCAGATCGCGCAGGGCGTTGACCTCGGCCATGGTGCCATCTTGAAGATCGTTGGGGCGCGGCGTGTCTTCCTCAGTGTCCATGCGGACTCCTCTCTTGTCGGGGAATGTGCCGCCATCGTATTAGCGCCGTGAGATTGCCGAGCCGCTTTGATGGGCGCAAAGGAAGAAGGCGCGCCGCAGCACGCCTTCGATGTTTCTGTTATTTCGCAGCCGCTTCGCTTAGGCCGCTGCTTTGAGTTGCCGGTTCTCCGCTATTGCGAGGGCTTGCTTCCGCTTGAATCGTCCCTCTGGTTGGCCTGCATTGAGCACCCATTACAGTCTGAAATAGGTCATCGATAAATTTCGATGGCGAGCATTCGGCGC
>CAUBGU010000024.1 GCA_958435545.1 uncultured Collinsella sp. | reverse complement strand
CTGGCCGGTGGTGCCGGCGGTGCCGCCGTTGCCGACGGCGGCCTGCCAGCCGACGCCCGAGACGTGGGCCTCGACGGACAGGGCGTCGGCGCCGAGGGGCTCGCCGGTCGAGGCGTCGGACAGGACGAGGCGCAGCGCCTCGAGGGGGAGCCCCCTGCCGGTCGTGCCGGCGACGCCGCCGCCGGCGACGGCGCCCATCCAGCCGATATTGGAGACGTGGGCGGAATAAGACAGCGAGACGGCAGTGGCCCCATCGGACTGCGCGGCCTCCGCCTGGCCCCCGTCGGCCTGGGCGGTTTCGGCCTGGGCGGCCTCGTCCTGGGCGCCGGACTCCCCGCCGGCGGGCTGCGCCTCGCCGGGGAGCGGCTGCGTGTCCCCCGCCGCGGCGGGGGCGGCGTAGGCCGCGGGCCCGCACAGGGCCAGGGCGGCCGCGACCGCGAGGACGGCGGCGGCCCCGGAAACTCGTTTCATGGAGCGTTTCATGGAAAATCCCCCTAATCTAGCAACGGTTTAGAGTCTACTAGATTGGGGGGACGGGGGCCAAGCCGATAAAGGCAATTAACCAGCAGCTATTTAATCAGGCAAACATGCTGATTGATCTCGGCCGGATTTGAATAGTTGTAGATAGACGAAATCTGATTGGCGGGCGATGAGGAGTGCCACATCTTATTATCACGGGGATTGTCGCCCCAGAAAAACCCGATATGGCAATCGACGTTAGGGGCAGTCTTAAAGAAGATGACGTCGCCCTTTCTTGCCAACCCGCTATTCAGCAGATCCTGCACCCTGTTGAACTCATAAACCTTTGAGCCGGAATCGATCGCATAACCGTAAAAACGCCAAGCATTGATATAGCTACCGCCACCGGGGCCTCCAGCCCAAGGAGAATGGTTATTATTTGCGGCTACCGCTGCAAGGTTGCCGCCGCATTTCGACCATGCATGAGCAACAAAACCGGTGCAGTTCATGCCGGAGTATCCATCCCAGCGCCTCTCACCGTTGGGGTAGATACAAGTGGGAATAGAGAATCCAGTGGAATAAGGGGTCCCAAGGTAATAGCCATTATATTGATGCTGAGTAAGCCAGTTGACGAGCTTAATGCGCGAAACACCAATCACTTTCTCGTCGGCAACGTCTCTGTACGCGCCCTCCGTGGGGCCCGGTGCCGCCGAGCCCTTCGCGAGGATGCGGACCTGGAGCGCCTCGACGCGATAGCCGATGCCGGTCGTGCCGGCGCGGGCCCCGTCGCTGGCCCACCCGAGCCAGCCGTAGTCCTGCACGTAGGCGCGGTACCACACGTCGTAATACTCGGAGAGGCCGCCGGTCAGGCGCATCTTGACGCACTCGACCGCCCTGCCCTGGCCGGTGGTGCCGACCACGGCGCCGCCCGAGACCTCGTCCTGCCAGCCGATGCCGGAGACGTGGGCGCTGTAGGACAGGCCGCCGGAGACCGGCGAGGAGACCTCGGCCGTGATCGCCTCGACGGCGCGGGACTGGCCGGTGGTGCCGGCGGTGCCGCCGTTGCCGACGGCGGCCTGCCAGCCGACGCCCGAGACGTGGGCCCTGAGGCTGAGCGAGGGGACGGAGAGCTCGGCGGGGGCGCCCGACGAGGGGGCGTCGCCGCCCTTCTCGACGAGGACGACCTGGAGCGCCTCGGCCTGGACGCCGAGGCCCTCGGTGCCCGCGGCCTCGCCGTCCTTGGCCCAGCCGAGCCAGCCGTAGCCCGCCGCGTGGACGCGGTACCAGACGTCGTAGGAATCGGAGACGGGGCCGGAGAGGGACACCCTCACGGCCTGGACGGCGCGGCCCTGCCCCACCGTGCCGGCGTAGGAGGGGGCGGAGGCGGCGTCCTGCCAGCCGATGCCGGCCACGTGGGCCGCGACGGAGACGGAGCTCCCCTCGCCCGCCCCCTCGAGGGAGGCGCGCACCGCCTGGAGCGCGAGGCCCCTGCCGGTCGTGCCGACGTCCTCGCCGCCGCCCACCGCCTGCAGCCAGCCGCGCTCCGCGACATGGCCCTGCAGGACGAGCGCCGGACCGGAGGCGGCGCCGGAGACGAAGGCCCCCTCGGTCGGGCCGGGGGCGCCGGAGCCCTTCGCAACGAGGGCGACCTGAACCGCGGTGAGGCCCGAGGCGCCCGACTCGACGCCGGAGGGCTCGCCGGAGCTCGCCCAGCCGGTCCAGCCGCGCGCGGAGTCGCAGGAACGGTACCAGACGTCGTAGCGCTCCGCGAGGCCGCCGGACAGACCGAAGCGGACGGCCTTGAGCTGCAGCCCGCCGCCCGAGGCGCCCAGCTGCGCCCCGTCGGAGCTCGGCTCCCCCTGCCAGCCGGAGCCGAGCAGGAGGCCGCGGTAGCTGACCGACCCGTCGGACTCGAGGTTGTCGACGGTCGCGGCGACGGAGCCCAGCACGGGACCCTTCTCGGAGCCGAGCGTCAGGACCCCGCCGGAGAACGACGAGCCCGCCGGCGAGCCGGAGACGGAGAGAGCCGAGCCGGACAGGCGCTCACCGGCGCCGCGGAAGGCGCCACCGGTCGGGCCCGGCGCGGCGCCGCCCTTGGGGACGAGCACGACCTGGACGGCCTGGACGGCCTTCGACAGGCCCACCGTGCCGGCGGACGCGCCGTCCTTGGCCCAGCCGAGCCAGCCGTAGTCGGCGCAGTGCACGCGGTACCACACGTCGTAGGACGAGGCGGCCTCGCCGGAGAGCCTGAACTGGAGCGCCTCGACCGCCAGGGAGCGCCCGGTGGTGCCGGCGGCGCCCGAGGTCCAGCCCTGCCAGCCGACGTTCGAGACGTGGGCCCTCACCTCGAGGGAGGAGGAGCCGTGCCCGTACCAGGACACGGAGCCCGAGAGGGCCTCGAGGGCGCGGCCCTGGCCGGTGGTGCCGGCCACGGCGCCGTCCGAGACGGCGCCCTGCCAGCCGATGCCGGCGACGTGGGCGCGGTAGGAGACCGAGGGGGGCTCGGAGGACCTGTCGACGAAGGGCGTGGATGTGTCGCCCGGGGCGGGGTCGCCCTTGGGCAGGACCGCGACCTGGACGGCCTGGACGGCGCGGCCGTAGCCCGCCGAGCCGGCGTCGGCGCCGTCGCACGCCCAGCCGAGCCACCCGAACTCGGCGGAGTGGACGCGGTACCAGACGGTGTAGCGGGCCGACAGGTCCGCGGACAGCCTGACCCTCAGGGCCTCGACGGCGCGGGACTGGCCGGTGGTGCCGGCGGTGCCGCCGTTGCCGACGGCGGCCTGCCAGCCGACGTTGGAGACGTGGGCCTCGACGGACAGGGCGTCGACGCCGAGGGGCTCGCCGGTCGAGGCGTCGGACAGGACGAGGCGCAGCGCCTCGAGGGGGAGCCCCCTGCCGGTCGTGCCGGCGACGCCGCCGCCGGCGACGGCGCCCATCCAGCCGATATTGGAGACGTGGGCGGAATAAGACAGCGAGACGGCAGTGGCCCCCTCGGTCTGGGCGGGCTCCGCCTGCCCCCCGCCGGCCTGCGTGGCCTCGGGCTGGGAGGCGTCGGCCTGCGCGGGCTGGGCGGAATCGGGCTGCGCGCCCTGGGCGCCGGAACCCCCGTCGGCGGGCTGGGCCTCGCCGGCCGCGGCCTGTGCGTCCCCCGCCGCGGCGGGGGCGGCGTAGGCCGCGGGCCCGCACAGGGCCAGGGCGGCCGCGACCGCGAGGACGGCGGCGGCCCCGGAAACTCGTTTCATGGAGCGTTTCATGGAAAATCCCCCTAATCTAGCAACGGTTTAGAGTCTACTAGATTGGGGGGACGAGAGCCAAAGCATGATGCACCAAACGATTCAACGCATCGTTTGGAAAACCTACAAGGCGCCAAACTCGCTCTCAGCGGATAAGTTCGGCCCCAACCATGGATCGCCCGTCAAGAAGAACTCAGGCCAGCGCTGCATGAACAGTGCTTGCTCGCGCTTCCAGCGGCGCAGCTTTTCCTCGTTGGCCTCTTCCCTGCCGCGCGAGGTGAACTCGTAGTGATACAGCTCGGCATAGGGCGTAAAGATGGTTCGATAGCCCGCCTCCCACACGCGCAGACAAAAGTCCGCGTCGTTAAAGCCGACGGCGAATTCCTCGTCGTAGCCTCCGACCCGCTCAAATACGTCGCGTCGGACCATCTGACAGGCGCCCGTCACGGCGCTAAAGTTACCCGGACGCACGGCACGGGCAAGATAGCCCTCACGCTTTGCCGAGAAATCCTGGTTGGCATGGGCAAGTGCGCCGCGCACGCCAACCAAAATGCCGGCATGTTGCACCAGATGATCGGCAAAGTAGAGCTTGGCGCCCACCACGCCCGCATCGGGACGTTGCAGGTAGCCCATCATCTCTTCGATGAAGTCGTGGCTTATGACCTCGGTATCGTTGTTGAGCAGCAGCAGGTAGTCGCCCTTGGCATGTTTAACGCCAAAGTTGATGATCTGGGAGTAATTGAACTCGCCCGGCCACCACTCAACGCGTGCTGTGCCCTTGCCACCAGACGCAGCGGCTACGCGCTCCGGCAGGGTTTCGTAATACGCAAACGTCTCCGGGACTTCGCTGTTGTTCTCCACCAAGACGATCTCGTAGTTGGCATACGTGGCCTTCTGGGCGATCGACATCACGCAGGCGTCGAGCGTTTCAACGTGGTCCTTGGTGGGAATCACAATACTCACCAGCGGCGCAGACTCCGGCAGCGCATAACGCATGCGATAGACAAACGGCGTCTCTGTCTCCTCGACCGTTCCGCAAATGCCCAGCGCGTTAAAGTGGCGCTGAAGCGCAAGGCGCCCGGCTTCAATAGCATACGGCTTACTATCGGCAGAACCGTCGGCGGTCGATCCCGGATGCACGCGCCAGTGATACAGCACATGCGCAACGTGCTCAAAGCGCGCGCCGACTGCAAGGCAGCGGAGCGTCAGGTCGTAATCCTGGGCGCCCGCAACGTCTTCTGGGGACATACCAATGTGATCGATGAGCGCCTTCTCCACCATCAGGAAATGCGTCACGCAGTTATGGCTATAGAGCAGATCGACGTTGAGCCGCGTCTTAAAGACCGGCTGGCCCCACTCCCCCGTTTTCTGAAACATGTCCTCGTCGCAGAACAAGACCTGGGGGCGCTCGCCCTCGGCCGCCTTATTCAGCGCGGAAACATACTGGAATAACGCGTCCGGCTCCAGAATGTCGTCATGGTCCAGGAACGCGATGTAGTCGCCCGTCGCTTGCTCGATACCTGCGTTGGTGTTGACCACAATGCCGCCGTTGCCGGGCAGCCCGATGCGACGAACGCGCTCGTCGTGAGCACCTGCCGCAAGGTCGGCAACCGCGTCCCATTCGGGCGAGGCATCCATAAGGAGCAGTTCCCAGTTGTCATAGCTCTGGGCTAGCACCGAGTCCAGCAGCTCGCGCAGGTAGACCCGATCAGTCTTGTAGCACGGCACCACAATGCTCACGAGCGGTCTATAGGCAAAGGCCACCGAAGCGACACACTGGCACGCCAAATCGCCCGGCTTTGCGCGATGCTGCTCAAACCAACGTCGATAAGCTGCGTCGTCTGCACGCGCGTCCTTCATACGGTTCCAGCTGTCGTCGACCATGCCGTTGTACAGGCGACCATCCATGGGGCAAAACCCGCTCTGGATCTGCTCTGTGGGATCGCTCACAATCGCGACAAAATCTCGTATATCCTGAGGCATCTCAACGCTCGGAAACGTTTTATTGACGCGGCAACCGTTGCGCTGCTGCACATCGACCTGCGATTCAAACACATGCACAGTGACATCGATGGCATTCATATGCGTATCGAAGATCTGGAGCTCAGGTGCGCACTGGGGGTCTCCCGCCCAGGTAACCTCATAGCGCCACACCGCGCCGGCGTCTGCCGGCAAATAGCGAATGGCATCGATCTCGTAGCGACCGCAGCATTCGCCACGCTGCGCATCGCGGATAAGCGCGCACAGCGCAGGCTTTGCTTTGTAGTTAATCTTGGATTCCAGCTTGGCCACGCGGCTATCGAGACAAATGGAGCCCAGCCTTTGGCCATCGGATGCAAAAACAACATCCATCGACGAGCCATCCAAAAACGGAAGCACCAAGACAGCGAGCTCGCGCTCGTAATCGGAAACGGAAGGGCAAAGCGCCAGCACACGGCCATGATCGATCGGGAGCACCAGCGACGGCACACAAGAACCGCTCGTAGTCGCATGGGCAAACGCCTGAGAGCCCTCCCGCTCAATAAGCGCGGCGACATCCTGACCGGCAAAACGAAGCAGCACAAACAGACGGCCCTGACTGCGGCAAAGTGCCAAACGCTTGATACTCATCTACACTTCTCGCTTTCCCAGGGCGTTCGCTGCCATGCGTTTGCAGGCACCCAGGCGCCCAAACCTCAAGACGTCGTAATCGAACATGAGCTTTTTGCACTCACGGGCATTGGGGGCCTTGCTGGTAAGCGCCGCACGCACCATAGCGGCAACAGACGGGGCACATTGCGCGAGCGCGGCATCGTTGCCTACGGCAGAACCGGCAAGGGCCGCGGCGACGGCAGCAAACACCTTGCCACAGTCCGAGCCCAGCAACCTGAGCGCGTCGTAAAGCACCAGATCGCACAGGAAATATGCCAGATCATCGGCGTGCTGTACATCGAGACCGTCGCGCTGCCAGTCAGCCAGCACCGCGGAGTAAATCTTCACGTGCTCCAGCAGGCGCGTCTCGTCGTCATAGCGCATGGTGTCCATGAGCGAGCCCTTGCGCGCCACGCGGTAGTCATACAGCTTGTTCGAGATAAGCGCGGTCTTGCACGAACGACCGTACACGGCAAAATCGAAGACCTGGTCCTCGCCATACTTGACGGTTTCGTCGAACTTAATTCCGTTGTTGAGCAAAAACTCACGCTTGCAGGCGGTGCGCCATGCAAAGGGACGAGACGCTTCCTTAAACAGCAGCTCGGAGCTATAGCCTTCAAACGAAACATCGCGCGGGCTCAACACATAGTTAAGCCACGGGTACCCCGCCTCCAGCGGATACGGATTCGCGCCAAAGGTCAAAACGTCGCAGTCCTCGCGCTCAAAGGTATCGACGATCACGCGGCATGCATCGGGCGTAAAGCGGTCGTCGGAATCCAAAAACGCGACGATAGACGCCGTGGACGCAGCGATGCCTGCATTACGTGCACTCGACAGGCCGCCGTTCTCCTTATCAACCAGCCTAAAGCGCGCGTCCTTTTCGCAATAGGCAGCCGCAATATCGCGCGAACCGTCCGGCGAGCCATCGTTGACTAACACGCCTTCCCAATCGGGCATGTCCTGCGCAAGCAGGGAGTCCAGGCACCAGGCCAGGCACTCCTCCACTTTATAGATGGGAACGACAACGGAAATCTTGGGGGTAGCCATAGTCAAGTGCTCCTACTGTGCGGCCGGAACGTCATCAGGGTGCGGGTTGTCGCCGTAGGTGCGCTGATACGTCAGCACGCGCCAGACCAACGGCAGGCCGCCAATCTTAAAGTAATGCTTAAACGTATTGAGCTTGCCCGGCTTCTTAAAGTCAAAGCGCGAATCGATATAGGCGCGGGGCGACTTGACCATCAGGCGCAAGTCGGTCTCGCCACGCGGATCAAACAGCGACAGGTCAAAGCGACCGGCATCCCAATCGGCCTTCAGCTCGAGTGAAGCCTTCTCCCAAAACTGCTCGCGCAGCTCGTCGACCAGACGCTCGTCATTCCAGCGGTACGTATCGACCTTCATGCGCATTAAAATACCCAGAAGCTGAGCCTTAAGCTCGGGGCGCTCGTTCAAAAAGCGCAGCATCTCGGCATATTCGTCACACACGCAAAACACTTTGTTGGGCGAATTAACGGAGCTCTTCTCGTTATCCTGGCGATAGCACAAAATGGGGTCCGCAATAAACGCGGCACGCTCGGCGCAAGCCCAAACCTTAAAGTTAAAGCCTGCGTCCTGATACGAGGCGCCCGGCGTGGGAAGGAACCGAATCTGATTGTCGTTGAGGAACTCGCGTCGATAGATAGCCGACCAAATGGAAGGTTTGCGGTAGAAGATCCCCGGGCGATCGACGGGGCGATACGCGGCGCCCGTCATATGCTCGTCGATGATCCCAAACAGCTCACTGCGCTCGCTGGGCGTGGACCAGTACAGATAAAAGTCGCCCTTTACCACATCGGCATGCTCAGCATCGGCCTTGGCAACCAGCTTTTGGAGCGAATCCTCAAACATAAAGTCGTCGGACTCAAGGATGCCCACGTACTCGCCGCGCGCCATCTCCAGGCCGCGGTTCATCGAGTCGCCGTAGCCGCTGTTGGCCTTGTCAATCATCTTTACACGGGGGTCGCGCTCCATGTACTCGCGGATGATATCTGGCGAGCTATCGGTGGAGCCGTCGTTGATGCAGATGATCTCGATGTCTTTGAGCGTCTGCGCCACGGCGGAATCGAGGCACTCGCGCAGGTAGCGCTCAACATTGCAGATGGGGACAAGCAGCGAAACTTTAGGGGTATCAGAGTTCTGCAAGAGAACCTCCTGTTGAATAGCGTGTAACAGGGTTATTTTAGCAGCCGAGTTGCGGCGGGCGGCAGCGCTTGGAATTAGATAAAGCGCTCCAGGCAGGCTTTGAGACCACGAGTCGAAAGATAGAACAGCGTGGCATCTGCCATCGAAACACCCGAGGTCGCCGCATCGAGCTTGTGGGCAACACGGCGAACGGCGCCCTTAGCGGGCATATCCGCCCACTTCGTTCCCAAAAACGTCGCGATGTCCATGTTGACGCGAGCCGCCACGCGATGGAAGTCATCGGCATCCAAGCGCGCCAGGTCGAACACAATTAGGTCCAAAAACCAAGTTATCAGCTCGCCGGGACACAGGTCCAAAAGACCGTAGGCCGCCCAGTCCTCCAAGACCTCCTCGAGCATCCTCATGTGGGCGTCAAGCTTTTTGGCGCGCGCCTCGGCGCTGTTGAACTCGTGCGTCGCCGATTCGCTCTCCATCACGTAGTGGTAGAACTTGTCCGGCATGACGACGGTCCTGCGGGCAAGCGCATAAGCCGCAAATTGGAAGACGACGTCCTCGCCCAAAGCCAAGCCGGGGGCGAAGCGAATGCTTTCGCGATTGAGCAGCACGCGCGAAAAAGCCGCACGGCAGGCATAGGGCTGCGCATTCGAATAGAACAGCAGTTGAGGATCGCGGGCGCCGAAGGTACCAGCTTTGGGGCTCATGAGTTGCTGGACGCGTTTGGGGGCAGCATCGGCAGGTTCACAGGCGCCGCCAAAAACGGCGGCCTCGGCATCCGCAGACTCCATGGCATGCAGCACGCGCTCGACCGTCTGGGCATCGATGTAATCGTCGGCGTCCACAAAAAAGACGGTCTCGCCCTCGGCGGCATCGATGCCGGCGTTTCGAGCGCACGAGACACCCTCGTTTTTCTGGTCAATCACCAGCACACGTCCGTCGGTCTGTGCCATTTGATGCAAGACGCTCAGGGAATCATCAGTCGATCCGTCATTGACACAAACGACCTGAATCGAGCGCTCGGACTGTGCCAACAGCGAGTCGAGGCATCGCTGAATCGAGCGTGCCGAGTTGTATACGGGAACGACGATGGTCGCTTTGGGGGTCGAAGCCTCTCCCATGTCGACCTACCCCCTCAGCGATTCGATGAGGAAGGCGGCGACCACGCCTGGGCCTCCAACCGAGGCGTAGTATTTGGCGCGTCCCAGGGCGCCGTCCGTCGCAAAGTGCGGGTGCTCGTCCACCCAAGCTTCAGGGTCTTTGAGGATCGCAGCAAGATTCGCGCGCTTCCACGGCTTAAGGTCGTCCAGCGAAAAGTCTCCTGCGTCCAAGGAGGCCTGGAACTCCTTGGTCATCTGGACCAGGAACTCTTTATAGAACTTAGGCGCCAGGCGCACGTAGTTCCACATGTACGAATCGTACTTAATAAGTTGATTGAACTTGAGCATGCGCGCGACGTCATCACTTGCGTGATTGCGAGCGTAATCCTCTCGGATCCAGCGCTCGATCTCGGCATATTCGGCATTGACGCAAAAGACCTTGGCCGAAGAATTGACCGAGGAGTTCTCGTTGTCCTGGCGATACGAAAGTACGGCATCGTGCAGGTAAACGGCCTTGTCGGCGCACGCGATCACCTTAAAGGCAAACGACGTGTCCTGGAAAGAGGCACCCGGGGTCGGCAAGAACTTGATGCCGTTGCGCTCAAGAAAATCGCGACGGTAGACGGCCGACCAAATCGAGGGCTTTTGCTTAAAGAACTGTGTCGTGTCGCTTGGGTGCACCGGTTTGCCGCAGTCTTTGGGCTTAAACATCTCGTGCAGCGAGCGGCGCTCCTCGGGCTTGGACCAGTAGAAGTCAAAGTTCGCCTTCGCAAAGTCGGCATTGCAGCCCTCGGCCGCCGACACAAGCTTCTCCAGCGCGTCGGGCGCCATAAAGTCATCGGACTCCAAGATACCCACGTACTCGCCGCGTGCCATCTCCAGGCCGCGGTTCATCGAGTCGCCGTAGCCGCTGTTGGCCTTGTCGATCATCTTGACGCGCCCATCGCGCTCCATATACTCGCGGATAATCGCCGGCGAGTTATCGGTCGACCCGTCGTTAATGCAGATGATCTCAATATCCTTGAGCGTCTGCGCCAGGGCGGAATCGAGGCACTCGCGCAGGTAGCGCTGAACATTGTAAATGGGAATAAGCAGCGACAGAACAGGGCTGCCAGAGGCGTTAGTAGACAAATGTGCTCCTTAGGAAATACCTGTCGTTTCATGGTATCAAAGGGTCAGCGCGCCAGCGGGCGTTTATATAATCTATGGAGCCTCTTGCGGGCAAAGCAGCCCCACGTCATGCGGCGGGCCCATGGCAGGTTCCTGCGTTTTATTCAAAGCTTGCCGTCAAGGTGCGCCGAGCCTTTACAATAGGACAGTCCCAAGGACGTATTCGATAGCTTCCGCGCAGCACTCGCCCGCCGCGCGTGAAAGGATATATTGCCCCATGCCTTCAACCCTTCCCGCTCCCATCGATAAGCTCGCCATCGTCGTCGTTACGTACAAGCGCCAGGAACTCCTGGCCAACTTGTTCGACTCTATGACCGAGCTCACGGCAACGCCCTGGCGCATCGTGATTGTCGATAACGAGAATTCGCGCGAGACCGAGGCCATGTGCGCCGCATTCAACGAGCGCCTGGCCAACCTGTGGGGCATCGACACCGAGCAGCCCGACGCGCAGGGCGGCACCGACCGTGTCATCTACGCCCCGCAGCTCGAAAACGGCGGCGGTGCGGGCGGCTTCTCCGCCGGCACCAAATGCGCCTACGACCTGGGCGCCCAGTGGTTCTGGGTGATGGACGACGACGTGCTCGTCATCCCCGAAGGCATCGAGCGTCTTGCCAAGTGGACCGACCGCTACGATGTCATCCAGGGTTCGCGCCTGGACTTTGACGGCGGCGCTTTCTTTTGGCAGTACCAGCTCATCCTTTCGCTCGGCATCCCTAACCCCATCGCCAAGTGGGATCTGGGTCCCGAGGGCTACCGCGCCATGAACCAGCTGTGCTTTGAGGGCGGCATGTTCTCGCGCCGCGTGGTCGACAAGATTGGCCTGCCCGACGCGCGTTTCTTTATCTACGGCGACGATGCCTGCTATGGCTACGTGGCCAGCCAGCACTTCCCCGCCGCCGTTGTTGCCGACGTGGTGCTCAAGCGCGCCCGCGCCGTCTCTAACTGGGACATCGCCGGCAAACGACAGCTCAACTCCACGAGCGACACCAACCGCTACTACATCATGCGCAACCGAGGCTTCCTCGCTCGCTATATGCAGATCTACGGTGACTACCACCCCATGCTGTTCCGCTTGGGCAATGCCGCAACCTTCTGCAAGGAATTCATTCGCCTGGCCGCGGTCGACAAATGCTTTAAGACCGGCATTCCGGCGCTGCGCCGCGGCATGAAGGATGCCCGCAAGATCATCAAGGATCCCGACTGGAAGCCCATGCCGCCCATGAAGGATACCGAGTAACGGAAGCCGGAAACATCTCGGCGCTTAAAGCCGCTGGCACACCGTAGCCACATGCTGCCCATCAAAACCGAACCCCCAGCGCATGCGACCCACGCCGGGGCGCGGTACACGGATTTCGTCGATGCCATCGCGCTCTATGTCGAGTAGCGACTGCACGGCCAGCAATTCCAACCCCAGCGCATCCACATCGGGGTCATACATCATATTGATCGTTATAAGCGGGCGCTCGTCCAGCATGCCCATCGTATCGGCTATGTCGAACACAGCGCCCGTAGGAAAAACCTGGATGTCCCAGCGACCCGCGCCACACTTTCGCCTCGAAGCAGGATTGGCATAGCCCGGCAAGCCAAAGCAGAGCCCCTGCAAGAGCAGATGATATGGCAGCGGCTTATCTGGGTCGGTCTCACCGATTCCCGCATCCCCCAGGATGCGGCTTAGCGCCCGCTTCACGGTATCCTCGTTCCCACGGCACAGCCCGTCGCGAAACGCATCGATGTCTCGAATGTCTTCGGCAGCGCACTCAAACCACTCAACAATCACTAGACGCAAGGTCTGGCGAAGCTCTTTATTGGGCAATCGCAAAGCACGGAGGCGATCGCCATGCTCTGGCTCCTCAGTCATATCCGTCGTCAGGAAACCGGACAGATATAGCGCTGTCCACATGCCATCGTCAGGCGAGACATCTGGCTCTGCAGTGCCCAAACAAAGCGGGACCTCAGCGCACCCATGGGCCTCGAGCAAATCGAACAAGACCGAAAGGCGGTCGAGATTCCACCCGGCAACTACCTTACTCAGGCAATCGGCATATCCATACAGATCGGCACGCACGGGCGCCGTGCAGCCTCGGTCCAGAAAACCGATCACACGCGCTGGATTCGAGCAATAGGCCCTGCCAAACCGATACCCCTCGAGCCATTCACGCGCATCATCCAGGTATTCCTCGCGCCCAGCATGATTCAACAGAGCCTGGACCTCGGCATCCGAAAAGCCGAACCAACGGTCACACCACGTCGAAAGCGGCGTCGACAGACAATACGAGCAGCCGCGCGAAGAAAGCGCCGCTTCGGCAGGACCGGGACACTCCCCCATCAGACACGTCAGCCGCAACGAATCGCGCGCAGTGGCAATGGCGTCGAACAGCACGCGATCGAATAGCCCTGCCGGATCGGCGCCGGAAGCGCCCCTTGCGCTCGCACGGCCCAACCACGCCGCGTCGTACCCATCAACGAGCAATACAACTTGCTCATCGCAGGCAATCTCCAGCAACTCAATGAGCACGCCAAGCACCGAGGCGACCTCGTCCTCGCTCGCCGCGCCACGCGCAACACGTTCGATGTGACGCACCTTATCTCGAGCTAAATCCGGGGCCTCCAAGAGCGCCAACAAGCGAGCGCACTCGCCCGAAAGGGCATCGCGCACGACGCCGGCAACAGCGGCGCCACGCCTCGCAGCGCCAGAAAAGTCCAGCGATATCACCGGATAGCAAGCGTACTCATCCCGATAACGTCCGCCGTCCGCATCCCAAATCTGAGCATCGGCAAACGAGCTCCGACCGGCGCGACCGACCGCAGGACGCTCCAGAAAAGCCCTGAGCATCGACAAGTTCATGCTCTTGCCAAAACCCTCGGGTCGACAGCACACCACAACGGACGCGTCGCAGTCCAACATATCGGCAATAAACATGGTCTTGTCAACCAGCATGCAGCAACCAAGGGCCTCCGCATAGTCGTGCATGCCAATGGGCAAAGCCGCATCGTCGGCACAGTCGATCAAACGCACGCCAAAGCCGGCATCACAACCATTATTCGCCTGTTCAGGCACCAAAACGTTCCCCCCTAAATCGCAGCACGACGCCAATTGTAATGACCGCATCGCATGTACCGATGTCACCGCGCAAACATATCGGGCAACGGTAGCAACAAGAGGTGTGAGGGGGCATAACTAATCGTTGCACAACAAAACGGGCCCGATGCATTCGCACCGGACCCTGTCCCAACTCTTTAGTTATCTGGCAACCGAGAGGCTACTCCTCCGAGCCGTCCTCCCCAGAAGCTTTCTTCTGCTGATCGAGCTTATGCTTACCACTCACGATAGACGTAGCGCCCAGTGTGGCCAAGCTCGCGCTGGCAAGGCTCGCCATCACAATCAGATCGCCCGTCTTGGGCATATTGCCGCCAGATGACTTGGTTGTGGTCGTCGTCGTGGTCGTAGTGGTCACCGTTTTGGAGTCATTTTGCTCCTGAACCTGGTTGTCAGCACCGCTCTTGTCGTCGTCTTCGGACTGTTTCTTTTCGCCCTCGGTCTTGCTCTCGTCCTTCTTCTGAGCGGACTTGTCGCCCTTCTCATCAGAGCTAGAACCCTTATCGGATTCAGCCTTCTCGGAAGCCTCGTCCTTTGAGTCGCCCTTTGCGGCCTCGGTCTTTTCCATGGAAACCTGATCAGAGTTGTCCTTGTTCTGAGTCGAGCCATTATTGACGCCAGCCATCAGCGAAGAGCCCAACGTAGAACCAAGCTGCACGGAGAAAGAAGGCTTCTTGTCCGGCGAAGCAACGGGAGCGTCCGGCGCCTTATTCGAGTCGTCCTTGGAAGCATCGGAATCAGGGGTTGCGTCAGAGCCGGAGCCGTTGTTAGAGCCGGTGCCAACGGACGAATCGCTCGAGCCGGTGGATGAGTTAGAGGTGTCAGCGTCGGTCGAACCAGAAGCGTCGCCGTCCGTATTGCCGGCAGAGCTTGAAGACGAATCGCCCGCAGCAGAGCCGTTCGAATCGGAGCCGTTCGAGGTAGAGCCGTCGTTGGTAGCGCCACCAGCAGAGCCATTACCGTCAGCATCGGTCGAGGGCGCATCCATCCTGTCATCGTTGACATCGTCACTCGAGCCGTCATTCGAATCAGGTGTCGGTGCAGGTTCCGGCGCGGGTGCCGGCTGCTCGGGCTTGTTGTCCTTCGCAGCGGCAGCCTCATCCTCGGCGATATAGACCAGGCAGTCCTTTAGCTCGTTGCGGTAGCGGTTCTTCCAGCCCTCGTGGTACTGGGGCTGGCTTGCATACTTGGTCGCCACGTTATTGACCACGCTGTTGGAAAACGCCGTCACAAACTCGCGGTCGGACATATCGTTGGAAAGATTCGCCCAGCGGAAGAAGTCCCTGCAGCCACCAGTGCCGCACATGTTGGTAATGCTCCACACCATGCCCTTGACGCAGTCGGCGCGGCCCGAAATATCAATACCCAGGCCGCTCTTGAGCCACGCCTCGGTCACCGCATAGTACGAGTTGTACGCATAAGCATCTTGAAGTGCTGAGAACTCAACAGGATCGGTGTTATACGCACCTTGGAAGGCATCCTGCGCGATATGGCCCAGCTCGGTGAGCTGGCCGTTCTCGTACATGGCATTGCTCGTGTTGGAAATCTCGCTGCCGCGATCAATCGCATCCTTGAGCATGCTGTATTTTTCGGGGTTGTAGTTGTAGACCTGCTTCATAAACGGAATGAGCGACCAACGACGGTCAAACTGGTAATAACCCAGCGCGTTATAGCCGTCACCGTACGAAAAGCCCTGGTTGTAGTTGCCATGGCTCTCGTACTTGGTAAAGTACTTCATCTCGGGAGTCACGTTGACAAACGAAACGCCCTGGACCGACCTCAGCACGCCCGAGAAGGACTGCTGGGTGTAGAGACCCTTATCGATATCGGTGGCATCCGAAGCAACGCCCGGCGTGGGCTCCTCGGCAGCGGCGGGTGCCGGCGCGGAAACGGCGCCAAACGAAAGCGCCAACGTCAGGCCCGCGACAATAGCAGAATGCTTGGGCTGCATAAGATCCTCCCTGCATTGGTGTAGTTAAAGTGCGGTTTGCAAAGATAGAATTAAGTATTGCAGCTCACCCGTTGTTGCACAACAACCCCTCGGTAAACGGCAACAACCCTCCGCGAAATCTTAAGGAATTGCGCTCAACCTACAGCTTGATGTCAAAGTTGATCTCGGGGACGGCGGCCAGGTCGGCCAACGTCACGCCGTCGACGTACTTTTCGATCACGTCATCCAGACCGCGCCAGAACTTGACGGTCGAGCACAAATCGCTACGGGTGCAGCTGTTGTCGATGCCATCGCACGCCACCGGAGCCGTGCTGCCCTCGACGGCACGCAGGATGTCGCCGGCACGCACCTCGGCCGGGTCCTTGGCCATCATGTAGCCGCCGCCCTTGCCGCGCACGCTCTTAAGCAGGCCCGCCTTCATAAGCGGACGAACCAGCTGCTCCAGATACTTTTGCGAGATATGCTCGCGGTCGGCAACCTCGCGCAAGGCAATCTTGCCCTCGGCGTCGCCCAGCGCCGCGATATAGATCATTAACCGGAGGGCATAGCGGCCCTTGGAAGAAATGAGCATACCTACCCTCCCATCGCATCTGGGACAACATAACCAGGTTTGTTTGTCCCAAATTTAAAGTAAGTGGAACAAACACAACAGGTTATTTTGTCCCAGAATTTGAAAAGTCGAGTGGATTAGTCGGGTTTTCCCTTGACTAACGCCGAACCCATAGTAACTTTATTCCGAGAAGATTCCTAGGGTTTAGTACACCTATGAGTACACCATATACAGAGAGGGACAGCATGAGCGCAAATCCGCTGCTTTCCATCGAAGGTCTGACCGCCTCCGTGGACGAGAAGACCATCCTCCACAACGTCAACCTCAACGTCGCCGCCGGCGAGACCCACGTTCTGATGGGACCCAACGGCGCCGGCAAGTCCACCCTCGGCCACCTGATCATGGGCGACCCCGTTTACACGGTCAACGACGGCCGCATCGTCTTTGACGGCCAGGACATCACTGAGCTCACCACCGACAAGCGCTCGCGCGCCGGCCTGTTCCTGAGCTTCCAGGCCCCGGTCGAGATTCCGGGCGTGCCGCTGTCGAGCTTTTTGCGCGCCAGCATCGCCGGCCGCCCCGGCCTGGAGATGAAGGGCAAGGAGTTCCGCCGTCGCGTCAAGGAGCTCGCGGCAGAGCTCAACATGGATACCGCCTACCTCAACCGCGAGCTGGGCGTAGGTTTCTCGGGCGGCGAGAAAAAGAAGGTCGAGATGCTCCAGCTCCTGCTGCTGCAGCCCAAGCTCGCCATCCTGGACGAAACCGACTCCGGTCTGGACGTCGACGCCCTGTCCACCGTCAGCCACGGCATGGACGCCTACCGCAAGAGCTGCGACGGCTCCATGCTCATCATCACGCACAACACGCGCATCTTGGAGCACCTGGATGTCGACCGCGTCCACGTTATGGTCAAGGGCCACATCGTGCGCGAGGACGACGCCTCGCTCATCCCCTGGATCGACAAGAACGGTTTTGAGACCTTCGAGCGCGAGGCCGCCGAGCAGCGCGCCAAGGCCGAGGCCGCCGCTGCCGAGCAGCAGGCGTAAAAGGGGCGACGCAATGACCAAGAACCGCACCGAGGTCGCGGACATCGACCGCAGCCTCTACGACTTCACCTATGGCGAGGAGGGATTCGAGCGTCTCGACGCCGGCATCACGCCCGACATCGTACGCGAGATCAGCGCCAAGAAGGACGAGCCACAGTGGATGCTCGACTTGCGCCTCAAGTCCCTCGAGATCTTCAACCGCTTCCCGGATCCGACGTGGGGCCCCTCCATCGAGGGCCTAGACATGGACAACATCGTCACCTACGTCAAGCCCAACACCGACCAAAAGCACGACTGGGAGTCGGTGCCCGATGACATCAAGAACACTTTTGAGCGCCTGGGCATCCCCGAGGCCGAGCGCAGCTATCTGGCGGGCGTCGGCGCGCAGTACGACTCCGAGCTCGTCTACCACAACATGCAGGACACCGCGTCCAAGATGGGCATCGTCTACTCCGGCATCGAGGAGGCCCTGCACGACCCGCAGTGGGAGCCGCTCATCCACGAGAAGTTCATGACGCTCATCCCGCCCACCGACCACAAGTTTGCGGCCCTGCATGGTGCCGTGTGGTCGGGCGGTTCGTTTGTCTACGTGCCCAAGGGCACCAAGCTCGACTTCCCGCTGCAGAGCTACTTCCGCCTCAACGCCAAGGGCGCCGGCCAGTTTGAGCACACGCTCATCATTGTCGAGGACGACGCCGACCTGCACTTCATTGAGGGCTGCTCCGCGCCCAAGTACAACGTGGCCAACCTCCACGCCGGCGCCGTCGAGCTCTTTGTGGGCAAGCGTGCGCACCTGCGCTACTCTACCATCGAGAATTGGTCCAAGAACATGTACAACCTCAACACCAAGCGTGCGCGCGTGGACGAGGACGGCGACATCGAGTGGATCAGCGGCTCCTTCGGTAGCCACGTGGGCTACCTCTACCCCATGAGCGTGCTCAGCGGACGCCGCGCCCGCTCGAGCTTTACCGGCATTACCTTTGCCGGCGCCGGCCAGAACCTGGATACCGGCTGCAAGGTCGTGCTCAACGCGCCCGATACTTCGGCAACCGTCGAGACCAAGGGCATCTCCAAGAGCGGCGGCATCCAGACCTTCCGCAGCTCTATCGTGGCCACGCCCAAGGCCGAGGGTTCCAAGGCAACCGTGAGCTGCCAGTCGCTCATGCTCGACGACCAGAGCCGCTCCGACACCATCCCCGCCATGGACATCCGCGCCAAGAATGTCGACATCGGCCACGAGGCCACCATCGGCCGTATCGGCGACGATAAGGTGTTCTACCTGATGAGCCGCGGTATCTCGGAGGAAGAAGCCCGTACCATGATCGTCAACGGCTTTGCCAACCCGGTCTCCAAGGAGCTACCGCTGGAGTACGCCGTCGAGATGAACAACCTGATCAAGCTCGAGATGGAAGGAGCGATCG
>CAUBGU010000023.1 GCA_958435545.1 uncultured Collinsella sp. | reverse complement strand
GCGACACAACTGGTGTGTCCATCCTCGCAGTATCCGGTTCTCAAGGTGCACGCCTGCGCGGCTGATCCGGTTCCACCGGGCCGCGCGGCAAGGAGATATATTGCCAGACCGCGAAGCCCTGTGGGACGTCAATTCCACTCTTCACAAGTCCTACACAATATATTGCTTCCTATATAAGTCATAGAAAGGCTGGTGCAGAAATACTGCACGTATCAGATGATGACCCTTTGGTTCAGGAATATATAGAGATCGGTCACCTGTAAGTGTTTATCTACCCGCGCTTTTAGCAATGTAAACCGCGCTTCAGATAAAAAGAGGGAGCGCCGCGCACAACGCGACACTCCCCTAGCGATTCAAGAGAATCTATTAGGCCTCGAGAGCCTTCTTGGCGATGGTAGCCAGCTCGTTGAAGGACTCGATGTCCTCGTAAGCCATCTGAGCCAGGACCTTGCGGTCGAGCTCGATGCCGGCAACCTTCAGGCCGTGCATGAACTGAGAGTAAGAGATGTCGTTCAGGCGAGCAGCAGCGTTGATACGGGTGATCCAGAGAGAACGAATCTCGCGCTTCTTGTTGCGGCGATCACGATACTGATACTGCAGGGAGTGCTGGACCTGCTCTTTTGCATGCTTGTAAGTACGCGAAGCGGCACCGTAGTAACCCTTCGCACGGTGCATAACGGTACGGCGCTTCTTCTTGGCGGCAACAGCGCGCTTAATACGTGCCATGTTCTATCAACTCCTAGACGGTAAAACGAAAAACGGGAACTCGAACTTAGGCGAGACGCGACTTGATGACCTTGCGGTCGGCAGCGGCGATCTCGGTCTCCTGACGGAAGCCACGCTTACGCTTGGTGGACTTCTTGCTCAGGATGTGGCTCTTGAAAGCCTTGGCGCGCATAAGCTTGCCGGTACCAGTCTTGCGGAAACGCTTCTTGGTGCCGCTGTGGGACTTCATCTTAGGCATGAAATACTCCTTAATCGGTTACAGAACACTAGTTACTTGGTATCGCTTGCCGCTTTATCCTCATCGAAGGCGCCCTTAATCGGGGCGAGCAGCATAAGCATGTTACGGCCTTCCATCTTAGGCTTGGACTCGACCGTAGCGTAAGGCTTAAGATCCTCGGCGAGGCGCTCGAGAACGTTAAGGCCCTGCTCCGGGTGAGCCATCTCACGGCCGCGGAACATGATGGTGATCTTAACGCGTGCGCCCTTCTTGAGGAAACGCAGAACGTGGCCCTTCTTGGTCTCGTAGTCGCCAACGTCGATCTTGGGTCGGAACTTCATTTCCTTGACCTCGACCTTGGACTGGTTCTTACGAGCAGCCTTGGCCTTCATGGCCTGCTGGTACTTGAACTTACCGTAGTCCATGACCTTGCAGACCGGCGGCTCCGCGTTGGGAGCGATCTCGACCAGGTCGAGACCCTGATCGTCGGCGACGCGCTGGGCATCGCGGATGGCGAACAGGCCGAGCTGAGAGCCATCGACGCCAATCAAACGGCACGAAGATGCAGTAATCTCGTCGTTGATGCGGGTGTCATCAGACTTAGCTATTTTCCCTACCTCCATTCATAAAAAAATAACCCGGCGCTTCTCAGCAACCAGGTCGTACACATAGACATCCTCGATTTGAGGAAGGAAATCTAAGTTGTATGACCAGTCAGCTGCTCATTGGCGCCAAAAGGTGGGAACCCTCGGGTTCCTCTTTAGGGCATTGCGGGAACAACGCCTTGCGAATAATAACACGTACAGCGCGTTATCACATTACGTACACGAAAAAGGGGCCTTGACCCCCTTGAACGCTCGCTTGCATGTATGGTGCCCGAGGCGAGACTCGAAGGGCCTTCGCTTCGCGAAGCCCCGGGCTTCGGGCGCGTGGCGCCCTCGCCACGCTCCGCTACAGACAGGCCACAGGCCTGTTTGCTTAACGCTTCGCGCGCTCACGCGAGTTCGGCACGAAAAAGGGGGCCGCAACCCCCCTTGAACGCTCACTTGCATGTATGGTGCCCGAGGCGAGACTCGAACTCGCACGTTGTTGCCAACGGTGGATTTTGAGTCCACTGCGTCTGCCAATTCCGCCACTCGGGCACGCAATGCGTGAGTTAGTTTATCACAGCTTTCTACCGATTAGTCCGAAAATGGAACTTCGAGCATTTCGATGAGTTCGACCGTGCGGAGCATCTCGCGCTGACGGCATCCGCGACCGTCGACCGAAGCCTCACCCATCTGGTTATCGTAAGGGTCCTCGCGCATGCCGTCGAAAGAGGGCTCAAACTCTGCCTGGAATCGATTGTTGGCCACCATACGCCACGGGTCGAGATTGCCAAAGTAGTGACGGCGGCGCCACTCCTCCCCCATCCTGCGAGCAGAAGATCCAAATGACACGTCGGCGTTGAGCCAACCGGTCTGCGGCGTATAGAACTCTGCCCAGTCGTGCGACCCCACCGAATCGGGCGCAACATACAGGCCGCTCTGCCAACGGGCAGGCACGCCCGCGATACGGCACATGGTGATAAACGTGAGCGCCATAACGCCGCAATCGCCGCGGAGCGAATGCGCACAGTCATCGGCAATAGATCCCAAAAGCAAGTACGGCGGCTGATAGCGATAGTCAATATACTGCGTCAGGTAATCATAGATAGCACGGGCGCGATCGAGCGGATCCTCGAGTCCGTCAACAACACCGGCCGTCAGCTGCTGCAGATACGGTGTGAATGCAATGTGCGGACGGTCCTCGGAAATATCCTCGGGCAGAGGCGCGTCCATACGCGGATGAACCGGAAGTGTGCCACCGTAGACATCACAATAAGCAGCATCGATGTGATAACGATAGGTCACCGAGAATGAGCGTTCACTCGAAGAAGACCACGAGGCGGTACGCGCCGAAGCGTTCGCGGGAGCAACAGCACCCTCCGGCGTCATGTCGAGAATCTCGACACGAGACTGCTGGTGGCAGGTGGCGGCAACGGGAAGCCAAGCGCGAACGGTCTCCCCCTCTAGAGCGCCGGGGACAGACACAGATGCTTTAAGCGTAATGACGCGAGCCAATCCGTTTTGCGACCCCATCTCCTTGAGCATTTCGTTGCGCAGTGCAATTCCGTCCGTAGGATCGGGACGCATGCCGGGAACCTCTTTGGGATATACGCGAAGCGAATCGAGGAAGTTGTCGAGAACGAACAGCTCGCCGTCGATAAAGCGCCAGTCAATACGCTTACGGTCAATCAGATCGTTAAACTGCTCCTCGGTAAACTCAGGCCACTCCTCGCGAATCATCGCAATAGCTCGATCGCGCGACACCGAAAAATGAAGCGGCGTCTCAAGCATGCGATACCGCTCGGCACGAACGCAGGCGGCAAGCGAGGGATCGGGATTTTGGGCAAGTAGGCGGTCGCAAGCCTCAATAGCCTGCGAAAGATACCCCGCGTCCTTTAAACGCAGAATCTCGGGTGGCAAGCCAACATCTAGAAAACGGAAGTCATCATTGCAAACATCAATAGAGCAACCAACAGGACCCTCGTCAATAACCTTCCCATCCGAAGGCAGCACATTAATAACAGCCATACCAAACTCCAAGTCATTAGAACTCTCGAAGCCCATTGTAGCGAGATAAAAAAGAAAGCCCCAATAAAGGAACCCTCAACACCGATAAACGGTACCTCTAAAAATGAATTCAGCCCAGTAACCCTGTAGCGAGTTAACAAAGGAGGCCCCGTTCACCCGGAGCTGATTCCGTCGCGCGACTTCTAGCGAAGCCAGTAGCCACCTTAATTCAGACTCGTAACCCTGCGGCGTTAAACGAAGGAAGCCCCGTCTCCCGGAACTGTTTCCTTGGCGCGACTTCTGGCAAAGCCAGCGACCATTTTAATTCAGCCCAGTAACCCTGTAGCGAGTTAACGAAGGAGGCCCCGTTCACCCGAAGCTTTTCCCATTGCGCGACTTCTGGCAAAGCCAGGTGAGCGCAAGGGAAAAGCGTAGGGTGAACGGGGCCTCCGGCGGGAAGTTAAACCGCTACTTACGCCTTGTTGACGGAGCCAAACTCCTCCATGAGCTCCTTGGTGCGGGCAACGATGTTGTCGCGACCAGGCTTGAGGAGCTTGCGGGGGTCAAAGCCCTTGCCCTGCTGATCCTTGCCAGCCTCGATGTACTCGCGAACGCCCTTGGCGAAGACGAGCTGCAGGTCGGTGTTGACGTTGATCTTGGAGATACCCAGGGAGATGGCCTTCTTGATCTGATCCTCGGGGATGCCGGTGCCACCGTGCAGAACGAGGGGCAGGTCGCCGGTCTCGGCCTTGATCTCGCCCAGACGCTCGAAGGAAAGGCCAGCCCAGTCGGCGGGATACACGCCGTGGATGTTGCCGATACCGCAGGCGAGGAAGTCGACGCCCAGGTCAGCAATCTGCTTGCACTCAGCGGGGTCAGCGAGCTCGCCGTTGGAGGTCACGCCGTCCTCGGTGCCGCCGATGCCGCCGACCTCGGCCTCGATGGACATGCCCTTGGAGTGGGCAAGCTCAACGAGTTCCTTGGTGCGGTCGAGGTTAAGCTGGAAGGTCTCCTCGTGAGAGCCGTCATACATGATGGACGTGAAGCCGGCCTCGATGCACTTGAAGCAGTCCTCGTAAGAACCGTGATCGAGGTGAAGGGCGACGGGGACGGTAACGCCCGTGGCCTCGACGGCAGCCTTGACCATGTCGGCGCAGACCTTGAAACCGCCCATCCACTTAGCGGCACCAGCGGTGCACTGAAGGATCAGCGGAGACTTGGCCTCCTCGGCGGCCTGGAGAATAGCCAGGGTCCACTCGAGGTTGTTGGTGTTGAAGGCACCGAGAGCGTACTTGCCGGCCTCGGCCTTCTTGAGCATGTCTGCTGCGTTGACGAGCATAAAAGAAACCTCCTGTAAGGTTGCTCCGATAACGCCTGAGATTTTACCACGACATACCCGAGCATAAACGTTCGTTTGTTCACGAATACCATCCGATTGGACAAATTTTGACCGTTTGCCCCACAGAATCGACCCACTGGGGAAAATAGCTTGACGATTGAGCGGTCTTCGTGATTCGAAAGACGGCTTCGAGCCTACATCTGCATAAACGGATTCTGCATAAGTTCGCGCGCCATCGTGGTCGAATCGCCATGGCCCGTCAAGCAAACGGTATCGGGCGGAAGCGTCTTGGCAAGTTTGGAGAGCGAGCGCATAATCGCCGCCTCGTCACCGCCGGAAAGATCGGTACGACCGTGGCTGCCCGGGAAAAGCGTGTCGCCCACAAAGGCGATGTTCCCCTGCTCGGTCGCGGCGAACAGGACGATGCCGCCCGGCGTATGCCCCGGCGTCTCGATCACCTGCAGGCAGATATCGCCCAATTCAATCGTATCGCCCTCGGCAAGCAGCCGCGTCGGCTCGCCCGGATCGGGCGTCTCAATACCCCACATGGCGCGCTGCTCCTCGATATTTGCGCGAGGCACCGTCACGTCCTTAGCGCACAACTCATATAGTGCGCTGTCGCCAACGACAGCTCGAACCCCGGCGACCCCGCCAACATGGTCGGCATGACCGTGCGTGCAGACAGAGCCGAGTACGCGAACTTCGGGATGCGCGGTGCGGATATGCTCCACAAGACGCTCGCCCTCCCACGCCGGATCGACGATTAAGCACTCGTCATTCGAAATCACGGCGTAACTGTTGGTCTGAATCGGGCCGTTGACGAGTGCCTCAATCGAAGCTGCACCTCGGGGTGTCAGGTCCAAAGTCATATCGCCCATGCGCATACCCTCCTTCTAAAATACGTTCGAGGCACCAAACGATGCCTCGAACGTAACCAATATCTATGATGCTGAGAGGCTCTCGCACCTACACACGGCGCTTGAGCTGAGCTCCGCCTTCGCCGGGCATAAGACGGCGAGCGTCGTAGACCGAATCGACACTGCTGATGGAAGCCAGCAGCGGATCCAGACCGCTCGCGTCCGAGATCTCGACCATAAAGCGCAGGGTTGCAATACCCTCGCGGTTGGTCGACGTGGCGGCAGAAAGGATATTACCGCCCGCATCGCCAATGGCAATGGTGACATCCTTGAGCAGGCCCATGCGGTCCAGGCACTCGACCACGATCTCGACCTGGAAGAGGGTGTCGGCAGCGCCGTCCCACTCCACATCGATCATGCGCTCGGGATGTTCCATGAGACCCTTGACGTTAGGGCAGTTGGCGCGATGCACCGAAACGCCGCGACCGCGCGTGATGAAGCCGACGATGTCGTCGCCCGTCACGGGGTTGCAGCAATGAGCCAGACGGACCAGCAGGCCGCTGTTGCTCTCGCCCTTGACGATAATGCCGTTACTGGCGCTCTTGCCGCGCTTTTGCGGCTTGCGGTTGGAGCCGCGAGCGGGCTGCTTCACGACCTCGGCGATAGCCTCGGCCTTGGTGAGCTGTTCCTCGGGCTTGGGGTCCAAGATTTGCTCGACCTTATTGCCCACAGCGCGCGGGGCAACCTTGCCGGCGCCGACGGCGGCAAACAGGTCCTCGAGCTGCTTGAAGTTAAACTGCTCCGCCACGGCGTTGAGTGCACGCGTCGAACGCGGCGTAGAAATGCCATAGCCACGCTTACGCAGGTCCTTGGCCAGCATATCGCGACCGGCGGCAGCGTCGTCGTCCTTGGTCGCGGCGGCAAAATAGCGGCGGATCTTTGACTTGGCGGAAGGTGTCTTAACGATCTTGAGCCAATCGCGCGACGGCTTGGAACTCTTGTTAGTCAGGATTTCAACGCGGTCGCCCGTCTTGATCTCGTGCGTGAGCGGAGCCACCGCACCGTTGATTTTGGCGCCGACGCAGTGGTTTCCCACCTCGGTGTGAACGGCATAGGCAAAGTCGAGCGGCGTGGAGCCGGCACGAAGCGCCATGACCTCGCCTTTGGGCGTGAAGACAAAGATCTCCTGATCGAACAGATCGACCTTCAGCGAGTGCAGGTATTCCTTGGCATCGGTGATCTCGTCGGAAGCCGCCCAATCGAGCGAATGCTTGAGCCAGTTGATCTGGTCGTCCAAACGTTGAGCGTCATTGGTCTTGGAAGCAGACGATCCGCCCGACTTCTTATATAGCCAGTGGGCGGCAATGCCGTACTCGGCCTGCTCATGCATCTCGTAGGTTCGAATCTGAATCTCGAGCGGACGAGCCGTAGGGCCGATGACCGTCGTGTGGAGCGACTGGTAGTTATTGACCTTAGGCATGGCGATATAGTCTTTAAAGCGACCAGGCATGGGGTGCCACAGCGTATGCACCGCACCGAGCGTGGAGTAGCAATCGCGCACCGAATGGGTAATTACACGCAGCGCCACCAGGTCGTAGATCTCGGAGAACTCCTTGCCCTTGCGCTTCATCTTTTGGTAGATGGACCAATAGTGCTTGGAGCGGCCGTTGATCTGGAAGTCCTCCAGACCAATGCGGTTGAGCTCATCGGTAAGCGTCTTGATGGTCTCGGCAAGGTAGCGTTCGCGGACCTCGCGCGACTCAGCTACCATACGCGCGATGCGCTGGTAGGCATCGGGCTCCAGGTAGAAGAAGGACAGGTCCTCGAGCTCCCACTTAATAGAGCTCATGCCCAGGCGGTCGGCCAAGGGCGCGTACACGTCCATGGTCTCGCGAGCCTTAAACAGGCGACGATCCTCGCGCAGGGCTGCCAGCGTTCGCATGTTGTGCAGACGATCGGCAAGTTTAACGATGATGACGCGGATGTCCTTGGACATGGCGAGGAACATCTTGCGCAGCGTGAACGCCTGCTTCTCGTCCATGCTGTCGACTTCGATGTTGGTGAGCTTGGTCACGCCATCGACGAGCTCGGCCACCGTATCGCCAAACAGGCCGGAAACATCGGTGAGCGAGGTCTCGGTATCCTCGACAGTATCGTGCAGCAGCGCGGCGCACACCACATCGCAGTCCATCTTGAGATCGGCCAAAATGATGGCAACCTCGACGGGATGGTTAATGTACATCTCGCCCGAGCGGCGCTTTTGGTTGCAGTGCTTCTCGGCGGCAAAGCAGTAGGCCTGCTCAACCTTAGAAAAGTCGTCCTCATTCATATATTTGAGGCACAGGCGCTCCAGCTTGTCGTAGCTGTCCGCCATAATCTCGGGCGGCAGCTCATCGGCATGCTTATAGTGCTCCATCTCCGAAAACGGCTGGAGGGTGGAATCATGGGCGGTACGGGCTGCGGCATCCATCGAGGTCCCCTTCCCCTAGGCCCGCGGTACGATCGGGCGGTTAACTTTGGCTAGCATATCAGAAGCGCACGAATCGAGCGCCCAGCTCCGGAAAGCCGAAAACTCCATGCGCGAGCGCAAGCCCTCCAAATAGCGAATTGACCTGCTCAATTGCACGCGGCCGGGGTTTTCGGCCATCGCGATGCGACGAGTGTCGTCAAACCCCGAAACTCGACAGAAACCAAGCTCTTCGAAGATTCCCAGGCCGCTTTCCACCGAACGCTCGTCGACCGGCGTGCGAGCATCGATGGCAAGGCACATCTGCGCGATGTCGATATCGCTCGCACTAAAGGAATCGTCCCCGGTTTTGCCGCGGTTGGAGCGCCACATGGTCTGCAGCGCGCGATAGAGCGTGACGAGCTCGTCGCGCTCGGGCGCATAGCAGTCGAGCAGGCGCTCGTTAATGCGGGCGTCGCGCGACGAATAGAGCAGATGGATCACGGCGGGCTGGCCATCGCGGCCGGCACGTCCGCTCATCTGGTTGAACTCGATGGCGCCAAACGGCATGTGGTAGAGCACGACATGACGGATATCGGGCAGGTTGACGCCCTCACCGAAGGCCGAAGTTGAAACGATGCAGCTGAGACTTCCGTCTCTAAAGGCTTCCTCAACACGGCGGCGATCGGAGCGCGCAAGCCCGGCGTTATAGAACGCGATATGGGTCGCACAGTCGGGAACGCGTTTGCGCAACGTCTTGGCAAGCGCCACGGACTGGTCGCGCGAGTTCACGTAGATAACGGTCTTCTCCCCCGTCGCCACGATCGACACCAGGCGATTTTCGCGGCTCGCAAGGTCACGGTCGTCCTCGAGTTGCAGGTTCTCGCGAACGGTCTCGTCGACCACCGTCCTGGTAATCGGCAATACACGAGCAAGCTCCGCCACGACCGGGGCCGTCGCGGTAGCCGTTGCCGCCATGACAACGGGGTCGCCCAGGGCTTTGAGGATATCGGGCATGTCGAGGTATGCGCTCCGGTCGCCGCCTTTGGCAAGACCGGCATGGTGCGCCTCGTCGATAACGACAAAGCCGATGCGTCCAGAACGTGCAAAGCGATCGCGATGGATAGACAGGAACTCAGGCGTCGTGAGAACAATGCCGGTGCGGCCCGAAGCCAGGCCGGCAAACACGTCATCGCGCGCCGCCTCCACGGTCTCGCCGGTCAGCACGCCAACGCCAATGCCGAGCGCGGCCATCGTCGAGGAAAGGTGATAGGCCTGGTCGGCAACGAGCGCGCGCAGCGGATAGACAAAGATACTCGCACGCCCGCGAAGAACCGCCTCGCGCGCGGCATGCACATGGAAGATAAGAGACTTGCCGCGCCCCGTTCCCATAACGGCCAGAACACTTTGGTGATCGGCCAGGGCATCGAGCGCCTCGACCTGCGCGCGGTGCGGCTGGTTCGATCCGATAAAGCTGTGAATGAGCGAGCGCGTGAGCTCGGTATAGGAAAGTTGGGCAAGCGTCTCGCGTTTACGCGACTCCAGGCGCAGGCCAGAATCCGCCGGTTGTACGCCGCGGCGAAGCTCACATGCCGGATCGTCGATATTGGGTGCCGTGGTATCGCGCACCAAGACATCTTTGATCATGAGCTTGGGCTTCACACGTCCCTGCCAATGCTCGGCCACGGCCTCGAACACCAAATCGACGGCGCTATCGCAATTGATAAGCCTATCGATCTGCGGCACACGAAACATGATGGCCGGCACACTCGTGGCGCCATCCGTCGCCACGAAGCGCATATGCTCGCCGGTCTTGCCCACCACGGCGCGATCGCACATCGTCACGCCCTCGGCAGCCAGCAGCGGCACCTTATTACCCTGGCCAAACGGCTCAAGGCGAGAAATCTGCTCGATGGTCTCGATATTCAATTCGGAAAGGTCGACCGTGGCGGCAACCTCGTCGGTGTCCTCAAAGTCCTCGGCGGGAAGCTCGGACAACACGGCGGAAAGACGTCGACGAAACTCATCGAGCTTAGACGCCTCGATGGTCACGCCCACCGCACCGGCATGCCCGCCGCGGCGAATCAGCAGGTCGGAACAGCGCTCGACGGCTTCGAACAGGTTGACCTTGCCCACCGAGCGGCCCGAGCCACGTGCTATACCGTCCTCGATAGAGAAGAGCAACGCCGGCACGTGATATCGGTTGGTAAGGCGGCTCGCCACGATGCCTTTAACGCCCTCGTGCCAGCCCTCGCCACCCACGACGATTGCGCGACCGCCATCATAGGTCTCCTCGACCTTTGCCATGGCATCACGCGTGAGCTCCGCCTCAATCTCGCGACGCTGACGGTTGATCTCCTCGAGCTCGGCCGCCAGTGCACTTGCCTCGATAGGATCGCGGGCAAGCAGCAGGTCGAGCGCCAGCTTGGGATCGGCCATGCGGCCGGCGGCGTTTAAGCGGGGAATGAGCGAGAACGATAGACCGTCCGCCGTAATGGTAGCCAGATCGGCCTTGGCGAGCGCTGCAAGCGCGATGTAACCGGGACGAGCCGTCACGCGCATCTGCTGGATGCCCTCGGCGACCAGTGCGCGATTCTCGGGCGTGAGCGGCATCATGTCGGACACGGTGCCCAGTGCCGCGACCTCAATCAGCGAACGCCAATACGACGGCTTGCCCAGACGCTCGCCCAAAACCTGCACCAGCTTGAGCGCCACACCGGCACCGGCAAGTTCACGCGAGGGGCCCTTATCCTCGAGTTTAGGGTCGGTCAGGGGCACGCCCTGCGGCACCTGATCGGAGGGCTCGTGATGGTCCGTGACCACCAAATCGATCCCCAGGCTCTCCAGATAGGAAACCTCTTCTTTGGCGGCAATGCCGTTATCGACGGTCACGATCAGCTGGGGACGAGCGAGCTCGTTAACGCGGTCGAGCGCCGCGCGCGAAAGACCGTAGCCCTCGTCAAAGCGATGTGGAATAAACGGCGTAACATCGGCGCCAAACGTGCGCAGTGCCTCGGTCAACAGACAGGTCGATGTAATACCGTCGACGTCGAAATCACCAAAGACGGCGATGCGTTCGCGGTTGCGAATAGCACGCTCGACGCGGTCGGCAACGACCGACATGCCCGGGATAATGAGTGGATCGGCCCAATCACGGTCGAGCGAAGGCGTCAAAAATAGCTGGCCTTCCTCGATGGATGTAATGCCGTGCGCAACCATAATGCGCGCCACCAGCCCGGGTATGCCCAGACCAGCCGAAAGCTCCTTTTCGAGCTCGGGATTTTGCTGAGCGACCGCCCAGCGATGCGTCGTCTTAAGCGATGACATAGGCGCCCACCCCCGATAGGGGCAGGTCGCCGCGATACCTCTCACGGTTCATAGCGATGAGTCCTCTGTGTATGCCCGCTTCGGCAGGCAGATCTGTTGAACGAGTTTATTATACCGTGCGGCACGGACGCAGAACCTCGCAGCACGCCGTGGTTTCGGTAAACGATGCCGGTAATACCCTCGAAATAATCGAGCGTTTCTGACGCACGGACGCATGCGAGCGTCTAGCATATCCATTCAAAACGGGTTCACGAGCAAAGGGAGTCACAAGAGCCTATGAAGCAATGGGTTGGACTGGGAAAGTTCCTCGCGGGGCATATGCAGGTCATCGTTCCGATTTGCGTAACGCTCGGCGTGCTCTTTCCCCAGCAGATCGGCGTACTCAAGCCCATCGTTCCCGCTCTTTTCGCCTTTATGACGTTCCAAGGTGCGCTCAGCAACACCTTTCACCAGGTAGCTGAGGTGTTCCGCCGTCCACTGCACTTGATTTTGGCGCTGCTTGTCTCGGCGCTGCTTATTCCCATAGCAGCTTATGCCATGGGATCGCTGTTCTTTGGCTCCAACCCCAACCTTGTCTGCGGTATCGTGCTCGAGTACAGCGTACCCGTGGCAGTCACTGCTTTTATGTGGATTAGCATGTTCGGCGGCGATGGCCCGCTCGCGCTCACCATCATCCTGACGTCCTCGGTTATCTCCCCTGTGACGATTCCGCTCACGCTTAAGCTCTTGCTGGGTGCCACCGTCTCGATCGATGTGCCGAGCATGATGCAGGACATGGCCTTTATGATCGCCATCCCCGCCGTGCTCGGCATCATGATCAACGAGCTCACGCGTGGATGGGGACACGAGAAGCTCTCCCCCGCGCTCTCGCCCGCCTGCAAATTCATGATGATGGGCGTTATCGCCTCCAACTCCACCGCCATGAGCGAGTACGTGCTACACATGAACGCGGTGCGCCTGGAAGTCGCCCTCTTTATTTTGACCTTCGCCATCAGCGGCTTTGTCGTCGGTTTTCTGGTCGCCCGTGCGCTGCATCTGCCATATAGCGAGACGACTACCATGTGCTTTACCTGCGGCATGCGTAACATCTCTTCGGGCGCCGTCATCGCCACGCAATACTTTCCGGGCGAAGTCGTGTTTCCCGTCATGTGTGGAACGTTGTTTCAGCAGGTGCTCGCCTCGCTTATCGGGCATCTCTTTGAGCGTCTGACCGGCGAGGAGCGCGCCGCCCAGCGCAAGCGGGTCGAAGCCGGCCGCGATGCAATGGCGCGCTAAACCGTCCGCATTACGCGGGTGTCAGTCTTGCTATACGAGCGTTTCCAGATGCGCACGCAGACGCTCAGCATCGATATCGAGCGTCGTCTCGGCATTGACCTGGGCCAAACGATAGCCGACAAAATAGGGCGAAACCACCCAACGCGGCAGCGCCTTGGCAATGGTCCGACCGCCCAGGTGATAGAAGAACAGGTTGTACGACTCTGCGCGACCACCGTGGTGCTCGTTCAGGATATAGCGCAGAGCTACCTGGATCGCATCGGCGAAGAGATCCGCCTCGGCTTGGTCTCTCGTGTCATCGCTGGCGGCGATTCCCTGCGGAGCTGAAACGTTGATCTCAAAGAACCCCATGATCGGTTCGGTTGAGATATTGACCGAGATTCTCCCCTGTTGCCAGACATTGATACCTTCGAAATTGGCGGAAACCAGCGAAGCATAGCCGTCTTCCTGCTCCAAACCCACAATCTGCATGTGCGGATGGACCAGACTGCCGCCCGAAAGCGGACCCTTGTTCTTGTACATGAGCACGCTTCGATACTGCTGTGAGTCGATCATCCGCTGCCAGCAACCCAGAGCAAACCGCATCACATGGTGGAGTTCATCCGGCTCATAGGTCACCAGGTCGGCATCGTGATCGGCCGACTCGATCAGCACGGTTTGATGGGTGGCGCGCAGGGTTTTGAACTTATTCTCGAGCCAGATGCAGTCACCGTCGCGCTGGATGATGTTGGTGAGCCCCTCCGTGTTGCAAAAGGGGCACGCGGTACCGGGGCGACGGTTGTCGTCGGGCTTGCCGCTCGCCTGCTGAACATCGAATACAAGCGCCACGGGCTACACCTCCAGCGGTACGATCCTTGTGCCATGGAGCTCGGAGACGCCCAGTGCCGCCGCCACGGTATCGCGGTTGGCCGTGGAAATGCCGCCGCCGGGAAGGATGGTCAAGCGGTCGCCCGCATACTCGATCAAGCGGGCCAGGTTTTCGAAGTTGTCCTCGATCGGCGTACCGGCAGCGCCACCATGCGTCAGGATGCGTGTGATGCCGCAGTCGGCGAGTGTGTCAATCGCGTCGAGCTGAGCCTCGGGCGAGAGCTGGTCAAACGCCATGTGGAAGGTGATGTCGATGGGCTCACGCTTGCATTCCTCGGTCGCGCAGCCCGCGGCCATCACGAGGGCGCCCAACGTAAGCTCGTCGAGCGCCCATCCGCCAGCGCAGGGCTTGCAGCAGCCAAAGACCAAGCCGTCAACGCCGGCGCTTACGGCAAGGCCCAGGTCCATCTCCATCATGCGCAGCTCGTCTTGGTTGTAATGAAAGTCACCGCCACGCGGGCGAATCATGCACATCACTCGCGAGTCATGCTCGTGAGCATAGCCGACCGTAGCGCTGATAACGCCAGCCGAGGGCGTGGTACCACCGACGGCAAGGTTGTCGCACAACTCGATGCGCTTAGCACCGGCATCGATAGCCGCCGGCACCCGCTCAAAGTTCTCGGCACAAAACTCGTACAGCATAGATAGACCCCCAAAGACAGCAGATGTTTTCCGACGGGCATTGTCACACATCCCCATGAAGTTGCGGTGGAATAGGGACTCTTTTGGCCTCTGGAGCCCGTATTCAGTCCCTATTTCACCGCAACTTAAAAAGGGGCGCTGACTGAGATAGTCAGCGCCCCTTTTGTTAGGTGGGTTAGCCTCCGAGGTAGGCTTTGCGGACGTTGTCGTCGTGCAGCAGCTCTTGGCCGCTGCCGGTCATGGTGATCTTGCCGGTCTCGAGTACATAGCCGCGTGTAGCGATGGAAAGTGCCATCTGCGCGTTCTGCTCGACCAGAAGCACCGTGGTGCCGGCCTTGTGCAGGTCCTCGACAATCTGGAAGATCTGCTCAATCAGAATCGGCGCCAGGCCCATGGAAGGCTCGTCGAGCATGAGCAGCTTGGGGTTACTCATAAGGGCGCGCCCCATAACGAGCATCTGTTGCTCGCCACCTGAAAGGGTGCCGGCGATCTGTCGACGGCGCTCCTTAAGGCGCGGGAACTGCTCGTAGACGCGCTCCAGGCCCGGAGCAACCGTGGACTTGGGCTGTGTATAGGCGCCCATCTCCAGGTTCTCCTCGACCGTCATCTGCAAAAAGGCGCGACGGCCCTCGGGGACCTGTGCCAGGCCCTTACCCACCAGCTTATCGGCAGGCGTATGGGTAATGTCCTCGCCCATAAACTTGATAGAACCGGTCTTGGAACGCAGCAGGCCCGAGACGGTCTTGAGCGTCGTGGACTTACCGGCACCGTTCGCACCGATCAGAGCCACGATCTCGCCCTCGTTGACGTTAAAGGAGATGTCCTTGATGGCGTGGATAGCGCCGTACCAGACGTTGATGTTGTAGACGGAAAGCATCGGCTCTGCCATTTAGTTCTCCCCCTTATCCTGCTTGCCCAGATACGCCTCGATAACGGCATCGTTGTTCTGGATTTCCTCTGCCGTGCCCTTGGCGATGACCTTACCAAAGTTGAGCACGCAGATGCCCTCGCAGATGTTCATAACGAGCGACATATCATGCTCGATAAGCATGATGGCAATGCCGAAAGTGTCGCGAATCTTAACGATGTTCTCCATGAGTTCCGCGGTCTCGGACGGGTTCATGCCGGCGGCAGGCTCGTCGAGCAGCAGCAGCTTGGGGTTGGTGGCAAGCGCACGGACGATCTCCAGACGACGCTGAGCGCCGTAAGGCAGCGATCCGGCCTGCTCGTTTGCCAGATGCTCCATATCAAAGATGGACAGCAGCTCCATGGCGCGCTCGTGCGCGGCCTTCTCGTGCTTCCAATACGTCGGCAGGCGCAGCACGCCCTCAAAGCCGGAGTAACGCTCCTGGTTGTGCAGGCCGACCTTAACGTTATCCTCCACCGTCATGGTGTTGAACAGGCGAATGTTCTGGAATGTACGGGCAATACCCATGCGGTTGACCTGGTAGACCGACTTGCCCGAGGTGTCCTCGCCGTCGAGCAGGATGGTGCCGTGCGTGGGCTGGTAAACCTTGGTGAGCAGGTTGAAGACCGTAGTCTTGCCGGCGCCGTTGGGACCGATCAGACCGGCGATCTCAGTCTTGCCGATGGTCAGGCTAAAGTCGTCTACTGCCTTAAGGCCGCCAAACTCAATGCCCAAGTGGATGCACTCGAGCGCCGGGCGCTGGCCCAGGTCGCGGTCGGGAACGATGGCGCCAGAAGGATACGGGACCATCTTGCCCTTCTTGAACTCAAATTTACTGGGCATCGGCTGCCACCTCCTTCTTGGAAGCAAAGCGGTCCTTGACGCGACCGAAGAACGCCTTGAGCTGCGGGTTGTTGGTAAAGATCATGACCAGGATCAGCACGATGGCGTAGATGAGCATGCGGTAGTCCGAGAACTGACGGAGCAGCTCGGGAAGCACCGTGAGCAATGCCGCCGCGATGACGGAGCCGCGCATATTGCCCAGACCGCCCAGGACCACGAACACCAGGATGAGGATGGACGTGTTGAAGTCGAACTTGGTGGCGGAAAGCTGCGAGAAGTTACCGCCGAAGAGAGCTCCGGCAGCACCGGCGAGGGCAGCGGAAACCACGAAGGCGATCATGCGGTACTGGGTGACGGAGATGCCCACGGACTCGGCAGCGATCTTGTTGTCGCGCACGGCCATGATGGCACGACCGGTACGGCTGCGAACCAGGTTGAGTACAATCACGAGCGCAACCATGACCAGGATGGCACCGGCGAGGAAGGTCGAGTACGTCGACACACCCGAGGCGCCCTGCGCGCCCTTGATGATGGCGGTGCCGTCCTCGAGCAGATGCAGGTCGTCGATCGTAGAGTTGCCCGTGATGTTAAAGATCACATGCAGGCCGCGGGAATCGACGCCCACAATGAGGCAAGTGACGATCTCTTTGATGATCTCGCCAAAGGCCAGCGTCACGATAGCCAGGTAATCGCCGCTCAGGCGAAGGACCGGGATACCGATCAAGAAGCCCAGGATGGCAGCAGCGAAGGCGCCGACCACGATGCTGATGATAAGGCGCACCGGATCGGAGGGAACGGCGCTCTCAAGGGCGACCGCGGTGACGATGCCCGTGTAGGCACCGACGCTCATAAAGCCCGCGTGGCCCAGCGACAAGTCGCCCGCGATGCCGACGACGAGGTTGAGGGAAATGGCCATGACGATATAGGCCGTGATGGGAACCAGCTGACCGGCGATCATGCGCGGAATCATGTGGTTAGACTGCATAAAGAACACGATGGCGAAGGCCACGATGCACATGGCGTACGTGACAAAGTCGTGACGCGTCTGCTTGTCTTTAAGAAACTTCATAACGCTCACCTACACCTTCTCGGGGACGTACTTGCCCAAGAGGCCGGCAGGCTTGACGAGCAGGACGATGATCAAAACACCAAAGACGATGGAGTTGGCAAGGCTCGTGGAAATGTAAGCCTGCGCCATCGCCTCGATGATGCCGATGAGAATGCCGCCGACAAAGGCGCCGGGGATGGAGCCGATGCCACCGAAGACGGCGGCGTCGAAGGCCTTGATGCCAGGCATGGCACCCGTCGTGGGCTGCAGCACCGGCGAGTAGGAGCACAGGAGCACGCCGGCGATGGCGGCAAGGGCAGAGCCGATGGCAAACGTCATCGAGATGGTGCGGTTGACGTTGATGCCCATGAGCTGAGCGGCGGCCTTGTCCTCGGACACGGCACGCATGGCCTTACCCATCTTGGTCTTACCTGTAAAGAACATCAGGCCGGCCATGATAACCAGGCAGGCGACGATGGTGACGAGCGAGACGGCGCTTACGTTGAACTTGGCCAAGAACTCCGGCACCTGGAAGGTGACGAGCGAAGTGAAGTTCTTGGGCGTGGCGCCCCACAGAAGCTGCGCGGCGTTCTGCAGGAAGTAAGACACGCCGATGGCCGTGATCAGAACGGCCAGAGGGCCTGCTTGGCGCAGCGGCTTATAGGCCAGACCCTCGATGAGAACACCGAGAACCGTGCAGACCACACAAGAGAGAACTACAGATGCCCAGCCCGGGAGGCCGAGATACGACGTGGCACAGAACGAGACATAGGCACCGACCATGATGACGTCGCCGTGAGCGAAGTTGAGCATCTTGGCGATACCGTAGACCATGGTGTAGCCCAACGCGATGATGGCGTAGACGCTGCCCATGGACAGGCCGTTGACCAGGTATTGGATAAAGACCGTCATGTTCCACATCCCCCTTTCGAATAGGTTTCCAGTTGATGTATGAAACAGGGACGTTACATCGTCCCTAGATACCAAGCAAGCAGGGAAGGCCAAAACCTCCCCTGCTTGGGATCAAAACCGCTCTATGTAAGGCGGCCTATTAGGCCTGTACGTACTTGCCGTCGGTAATGACGTACGCCGTCGGGTCCTTCTGGACCTGGCCCTTGTCGTTCCAGGAGAGCTTGCCAGTCAGACCGTCAACAGTAATGTTGCGCATAGCCTCGGGAAGCTTCTCGGCAACCTCGGTGGGGTCGGCGTCGACACCCAGGCCGGCCTCCTTGAGAGCCTCGACCACCGCATGCACGCCGTCGTAGGCGTCGGCGGCAAACTGGTCGGGGGTATCGCCGTACTTATCTTTGTAAGCGTTGACGAAGTCGGCGTTCTTCTCGTCGTCGGCGGAGAACGGGGTCATGAGCAGCAGACCCTCGGCAAGAGAGGTGTCGAAGCCCTCAACGCCCAGGATGCCGTCCATGCCGTCGCAGCCCATCATCTTGACGTCGTAGCCCATGTCCTTGGCGTTCTTGAGCAGGACGGACGCCGGCGTGTAGTAGATCGGCGCAAAGATCATGGTGGCGCCTGCCTGCTTGGCCTTGGTCAGCTGGTTGGTAAAGCTCGTGGCGGAGTCGTCCTTAAAGGTCTCCTCGTCGACAATCTCGAGCTTGGACTTAGCGGCCTGGGCCTTAAAGGAATCTGCGATGCCCGAAGAATAGGCGTCGCCGGAGTTATAGAACAGCACGAACTTCTCGTCCGCATACTTCTGCGCCAGGAACTTGGCAGCGTTGACACCCTGGTTGGGGTCGGTAAAGCAAACCTGGAAGACGCAATCCTTGCCCTTGGTAACGTCCTCGGAAGACGCGGACGGAGTGATCATGAACGTCTCGGGGTCGTTACCGCACTCTGCGGCAACGGCGACCGACGCACCCGTGGTGGTCGGACCGACGAGGGCCTGCATGCCCCAGTCGAGCAGGGTGTTGAAGGCGTTGACGGCCTTCTCGCCATCGGCCTGGTCGTCCTCGGCCTTGCTGACAAGCGGCAGCTCCTTAGTCGAGAAATCCT
>CAUBGU010000022.1 GCA_958435545.1 uncultured Collinsella sp. | reverse complement strand
ACGATGCGGCACCCGCTGAACAAAATACTCCCAGCGACAACGCCGCCACGCCGGCAAACAACGCCATCATGCCCTGCGGTGTGACCGATGTTGTTGGCGGCAGCGACGTTAGGGTCAACACGACCGTGGTCCCCCACTATACGGACTGCGCGCTTCCGAGCAAGGTCACACTCAAAAAGGGCCAGCCGTATACCCATGATTTTCTCGATGTAGAGGGTGGCATTCCAGAAACGCTTGCGAGCGAAGTCGTCGAGGTTAAGTACTACAGGGCCGATGCCGCTTCGGGCATTCTGGTCGAAGTTCAGGATGCGTCCATGTCCGACGTGACGGCTCGCTTCGAACCCGTTGGCAATAACATGAGGCTGACGCTGACCTTTACGGGTGGCGCGGCAGGCGGCTCGTATCGACTCACGCGCAATGAGGCTCTCTATATTGGCACGGCACTGGAGTATACCGGAACTGACTATGAAGGCAGCTCGACTATCCTCAACGAAACCAGGTACGATTATTACCTCCGCTACGCCATCAATAGCGAAATTACGCTCGTTGCGTCAGAAAACGAAGCCCTCCATAACCTGAACGTCAACGACGTGAAGACCAACTACGCGCCCGGCGAGGCGCCCCGCGCGACCGCGACGATTCCCGCTGCTGACGCCGACAAGTACGAGATCGCCTACGAGTGCTGGGAGGAGATGGATGGCAGCGACCCCGCGGAGCTCACGCCCGTTGCCTTCTGGTATTCCGACCCCGCCAAGTATCCGACGGGCGCGAGGAGGATCGAGCACTTCGAAGAGGGCAAGTTCTACATGTACTCCGTTGAGCTGAGGCTCAAGGGCGACAATACCGTGGCCGATGACTGCAATATGAACGTCAACGGTCGTTGGGTGCACCACATCAAGACCGACAACGGCGTCTTTGCGCCAATCGCTGGCAATATGCTGTGCGAACAGCCAATCGACGAATGGCGTGCCATCGACGTTATCGAGATCAACGGCGCCACGACCACCTTCAAGGCGGGCGATAGGCCGGTCTTTACGGCGAATGTTCCGACGGGCTCCAACTCCCTTCCTCAGTGTGAGTTCTGGACGGGTAGCGACGGCAGCGAAGTGAACTCCGTGGATTTCTGGGATCAGAACATCACGAATCACATCGACGTCTTTAAGCCTGGCGTGACCTATCGCTACGGCATCTACCTCAAGTCCGCGCGCGGCTTCTACTTTACGCCCGACACCAAGCTGGTGATCAACGGCCGGGAGTGCGGCTACCAGATGGGCGAAGCGAGTGTAGTTGATCCCGAGAGCGGCTGTATCTTCACTCTGTGGCTCAACACCGATCTGACGTTTACGCCCGAGGCCACGCCGGCTCCGGTCGACCCCGAAAAGCCCGCGCCGCAGCCTGAGGTCAAGCCTGAGCCCAAGCCCGAGGTGAAGCCCGAGACCAAGCCCGCGGCTAAACCGGTCACGACAACCACCACGGCCAAGACGGTTGAGAAAACCACGCAGGCCAAGAAGGGCGATGCTGTCCTGGCTACCACGGGGGATACCACCGCGATGACGGTCGCCGCCCTAGGCATCGCCGGCGCAACCGTAGCCGCCGCCGGCATCGCCGCAACCAAGCGCCGCAAGCGTTAGGTTTTGGCGGCGGCGCCCATCCTCGGCTTTAGCAAAATCTCAATCTGTAACACCAAGCCAGATATTTGGGCTCCAGGTGTTACAGATTGAGACGAACTGTTCGGCCGCCAACCTAACGTCTCGATCTGTAACACGTAGCGAGGAATTTGGTCTCTAACTGTTACAGATTGAGACAAACAGGCGGATGTTCGCACAATATCTTGATCTGTAACAACTACGATGCTCAACAGGGCCTAACTGTTACAGATTGAGACAAACGTCGGAATTGGTTCGCCGGGCAAGTCCCCAAACCACCACAAAGGTGCCTGTCCCCATTGTGGTGGTTGGGGCGGCCGGTATAGAAAAAGTCCCCGCCGGGCGCGTGCTCGACGGGGACTTTGCCGTTTGGTGGCTAGCGCTGCGGGTGATTACTCGCCCAGCAGGCTCTTGGTGATGGAAGCGGCGGCCTTCTTGCCGGCGCCCATCGCCAGAATGACCGTAGCGGCACCGGTGACGATGTCGCCGCCGGCCCAGATGCGGGGATCGGTGGTCTGGCCGGTCTCCTCGTCGGCGACGATGTAGCCCCACTTGTTGAGCTCCATCTTGCCGCCGATCTTCTTTGCGAAGGGGTTGGCGTTGGTGCCGATAGCCGAGATCGCGACGTCGCAGGGGATCTCCTCGATGGCGCCCTCGATGGGCACCGGGCGACGACGGCCGGACTCGTCGGGCTCGCCGAGCTCCATCTTCTGGACCTTGACGGCGCACACGGAGCCGTCTTCGCCAGCGACAAACTCGAGCGGGGAAACGAGCGGCAGAACCTCGACGCCCTCGGCCTTGGCGTGGTGCAGCTCGGCACGACGGCAAGGCATCTCATCCTCGGTACGACGGTAGGCGATGATGGCGTGCTCGGCGCCCAGGCGCTTGGCGGTACGGACGGCGTCCATAGCCACGTTGCCGCCACCAAAGACAACGACGTTCTTGCCGTGCTTGGTGGGGGTGTCGTACTCGGGGAACTTGTTGGCCTTCATCAGGTTCACGCGGGTGAGGTACTCGTTCGCGAAGAAGACGTTGGGCAGGTTCTCGCCGGGGACGTTGAGGAACTTGGGCAGGCCAGCGCCGGTCGCCACGTAGATGGCGTCGAAGCCCTGCTCGAACAGCTCCTCGGCCGTGGCCATGTTGCCCACGACGGAGTTGTACTCAAACTTGACGCCCATGTCCTCCAGGCCGTCAATCTCGCGCTTGACGACCGCCTTGGGCAGACGGAACTCGGGGATGCCGTAGACCAGCACGCCGCCGCCGGTGAAGAAGGCCTCGAAGACGGTAACGTCAAAGCCGTTACGGGCGAGCTCGCCGGCGCAGGTGATGCCGGACGGGCCGGAGCCAACGACGGCGACCTTCTTGCCGTTCTTGGGAGCCATCTTGGGCGTGGAGGCGAGCTCGGGGCGGTCACCCAGGAAGCGCTCGAGCTGGCCGATGGCCACGGGCTCGGACTTCTTGCCACGGATGCACTTGCCCTCGCACTGATTCTCCTGCGGGCAGACGCGGCCGCAGATGGCGGGAAGCATGGAGTCCTCGCGGATGGTATCGAGAGCGCCGCCGAAGTCCTTCGCGCGGATCTGCTCGATAAAGCGGGGGATGTTGATGTTGACGGGGCAGCCCTCAACACAGAACGGCTTCTTGCAGTTGAGGCAGCGCTCGGCCTCGGCCAGCGCCATCTCCTCGGTGAAGCCCTTGTCGACGGGGCGGAAGTCGCAGGCGCGCTCGGCAGCCGGCTCCTCGTTATCGGGGGTGCGGGGCGACTTCATATCGGCAACGAAACGACCGTTAACTAGTGGCATGCGCAGCTCTTTTCCTCATAGGCCTTGAGGGACTCGCCCTCTTCGGAACGGTAAGCGGCCTGGCGGGCACGAAGGTCATCCCAGTCGACCAGGGTGGCATCGAAGTCGGGGCCGTCGACGCAAGCGAACTTGGTCACGCCGCCCACCTCGACGCGGCAGCAGCCGCACATACCGGTGCCGTCAACCATGATGGGGTTGAGCGACGCGGTGATGGGGGTGTCGTACTTCTGGGCGGTGAGGGTCGAGAACTTCATCATCGGAACGGGGCCGACGCAGAAGACCTGGCTCACGGCCTTGTCCTGCAGCAGGCGCTCCAACGGAGCGGTGACAACGCCCTGCTCGCCGTAGGAGCCGTCGTCAGTGGTGATGTGGATGTGGTCCTCGTCGAGGAGCTCGCGGAACTGGTCCTCCATGAGCAGGAGGTCCTTGGTGCGGGCGCCCATGATGGCGTGCACCTCGTGGCCGGTCTCGACCAGGTGCTTGGCGACCGGGAAGGCAATTGCCAGGCCGACGCCGCCGCCAATGACGGCGCAGGGGCCCTCGGCCATCTCGGTGGGAACGCCCAGCGGGCCCACGACGTCGCGCAGCGACTCGCCGGCCTCGTAGGTGGACAGCATCTCGGTGGTCTTGCCGATCACCATGAAGATGAACTCGACCCAGCCCTCGTCACCGTTCCAGCCGGCCAGGGTAAACGGGACGCGCTCGCCCGTCTCGTTGGCGCGGACCATGAGGAACTGTCCAGCGTGCGCATGCTTGGCGATTGCGGGCGCCTCGATGCGGAACTTGAACACCTTCTCCGAGAACTGCGTCTTCTCCAGGATCTTATACATAGAACCCCTCTCTTGTTAGGGCCGCCGAACCGTGCCTCCACGGAAATGGACGGTAGCCCGAATAAAACCGTACGCGCACAGGCGTTGTGCAGACATACGGTGCAAATTATACCCTCATGAACATGTCACTTACGTGTGTCTTCGGCGGTTGGGAGCAGGGTTTATCTACTTCGGCCTACCAAACAGGGGCAGGTTTATTTTGGTCAGTTTTATCGGGTAAAACGGCAAAGGGGGCGGCCTCGGGTTGTGATGAGGCCGGCCCCCTTTGGGGTGCTATGTGCGTATGGCGGCGCGCGGTTTATTGCGATGCCGCAACTGGGGCGTTTCCGCAGGTAAAAACTGACAAAATAAACCTGTCCCTAAATGGTAGGTTTTAGTGCTTGCCGTTGGCGGAGGCGGCGCCGTTGACATGGTCGCGGGCGTAGATTACGCCGTGAACGATGGCGAGACCCGCGGCGTCGGCCGCGCGGGCGCAGGTGTCCTGGAAGTCCTCGGCCTCGCGGGCGCGCAGCTGCTTAAGCACGTAGTCGGCGACGGCCATCTTGCCGGGAGGGTTGCCGATGCCGGTGCGGATGCGGCTGAAGTCGCGGCTGCCCATCTTGTCGATGATGGAGCGCAGGCCGTTGTGACCGGCGTGGCCACCGCCCACCTTAACACGTACGTCGCCGGCGGGAATGTCGAGCTCGTCGTGGATTACGAGCAGCTCCTCGGCCTTGATCTTGTACTCGCGGCAGAGCTTGGAGATGGGGCCACCCGAGGTATTCATATACGACTGCGGCTTGACCAGTACAATCTGGCGCTTACCGCCCTCTTCCTCGGGATCGTTGATGTTGATGAGCGCGACCTCGGCGCCGGCCTGGTTTTTCCAGTACGTGACGCCGGCCTGACGGGCCAACTCGTCGATCGCTTTGAAGCCAGCGTTGTGGCGGGTCTCGGCATACTCATCGCCAGGGTTGCCAAGTCCGGCAACCATGCGAATCTTGAGCGGCTGTGCAGCTGCCATGTTTGTCCTTTCGTTGATTTGTCGCCTGCTATGGTGAGCGACCCTGCTGCCGCTGTCAAATGGAGGGCGATTGAGGTTGTTTGGGGGCGTTTGGACGGCCGTCGAAATCCGAGGTGGACAGCTAGTTCAGATACGTATAAGTTCTGAGGACTCGAATTGCTCAATTCAATGCCGATGCGTTGTTTTGGAGCTTTAGTTAGCCCATATGACGCTGTTTTGAAGTCTACCCTGCCTTCAAATAGGGCGAATGGTATAGAGATAGCTGCAAAACAGCCTAATTCAATATGTCTAGTTATACGTATTTGAACTAACTGTCCAGCCCTGTTTGACGGCGCACGGGTGATTCGCCGTTTAGACCGGTGCAAGGCCGATTCCGGCCCGCAGGGCGTTGAGCCAAGCGGCCTGACGCTTGCGATAGCCCTTGATACGGTATCGGAATCGGACTCCCGCGAGTCGATGCATCGTTTGGGCGAAGGCTTCGAGTGCAACAAGGTCTTTCATTTGGTCGCGATTGATAACCAGGACGTGGATGCCCATTGCCTTGAGGCCATTATTTCGATTGCCATCGTGGATGCGAGCGTTTTGAAGCTCATGCCCAATTCCGTTGTATTCGTTGTCGACTCCGGCGGCCGGGCAATATAGGTCGCAGATGGCGTAAGGGATGCCGGAGGACATGTTGACCGCAAGAGTGTCGAAGTCGATTCGATAGTTGAGTAGCAGGCCTCCCATGGGCAGGCTGCAACATCCGAATCCGCCAAAGCGCATGGGCGCTCCGAGAACGGCAAACATTAGGGATTCGGCTGGGGATGCAGATCCGGGTCGGGCGAGCTTGACTGCCGTGCGAAACGAGGTGTATGAGCTGCTTTTGGCAAGCTGTGCAACAGTCTCGAGATCTTCGATGGTCGTGGCGGGCTCGCATTTGTAGTGTGCCTGTTCGTAGCGGGTTTCGTTCTGCTGTTCGGTCGCCGACTGGTCGCCCCGGCAATCGAGGTCGTCCATCGCTTCGTAGTCATCGCCCTTGGGCCAGATGTCGTCATAGGCAATGGGGTATGTTGCCCCGGGAGGAAGGGAGTAGGTTCCGAGCAGCTCCATAAGGAGCATCAAGGTTTTGGCGACTGATTCATTTTTGGAACAAAGCATGGCTGTCATGGCAGGAGACGTTGCGTAGATGTCGGCCTCGACGTGCATAATTGCACCTTCAGGAAGAGGAGTGGAGAGAATATGCTGAAGAAGTCGCTTGTCGGGGCGCCTGTTGTCTTCGTTTGAAACGAGAAGATCGAGCAGTTCGGAATCATCTTCATTCCAGGCGTCGAGTATCGAAAGTGCGCCAAAGTCTATCGCGTCATTGTTGGGAATGCAGCCAGCCAAGGCCTGTGCTTGCTGTTCGCTATCAACGGAGTCCCAGGGTAGGGCAGAGTACGCCCGTCGTGCGCGACGAATTGCGCGGAGGGCGGAGAAATGTGAAATCACGGTCGTCATAGCTATAACGTACTAAGTTGGAGGCAGAATGCGACCGCCATACCGTTCTTTTCGCTCAGCGGGGCGCTGCGCGCCACGAACGGCTGGGCGTTATGAAATCGGTGGAATCGGTCGAGGGGATTACAGGAAATTGAGCTCTGCCGCGAAGGTTGACGATATCTACTGGACAGTTAGTTCAGATACGTATAAGGCGGCGGGCGTTCGAGGCGTTTCTAAGGGCCTTTGAGGGCGATTTGAGGATAAAAATGCAGCGGCTGTACTCGAAAACGATGAGCTTTGGACGGTATGGCATCCGCCGGGGAGCTCAGAAGGCTCCGAACGGCCCTTTGGAGCTTTAGAAAAATACGTATCTGAACTAATTGTCCAGGGAAGGTTGGCGAGGGATAGAAAAGGGTCGGAAGCGAGCTTCCGACCCTTTAAAAACACCAAAGATGATGAGATGCACGCTGGATTACAGCGCGAAGTCGCCGCCGACAAGCGTGGAGACGGGCTCCTCGTGGTAAACGGCGGAGATGGCCTGAGCGAACTCCTCGGCGACCGAGATGGTCTTGATTTTGCCGCCGACCTCGACGGGAATGGCGTCGGTGACGAGGCACTCGACGATCGGGGCGTCGTTCAGACGCTCGATGGCCGGACCGGAGAAGATGCCGTGGGTGGCGCAGACGTAGATGTCGCCAGCGCCCATAGCCTTGAGCTCCTTGACGTTGGCGCACAGGGTGCCAGCGGTGTCGATCATGTCGTCGTTGATGATGCAGGTCTTGCCCTTGATGTCACCGATGATGCCCATGACCTCGGCGGCGTTGTGGCGCGGACGGCCCTTGTGGGCGATGGCCAGGTCGCAGCCGAGCATGTCGGACAGCTTCTTGGCGGCCTTGGCGCGGCCCACATCGGGGGAGACGACAACCAGGTTGTCGGTGTCGAAGTGCATGTCGTTATAGTACTGGCCAAACAGCGGCAGCGCGGACAGGTGGTTAACCGGGATATCGAAGAAGCCCTGAATCTGGCCCTGGTGCAGGTCGAGGGTGATGATGCGGTTGACGCCAGCGCGCTCGAGCAGGTTGGCGACGAGGCGGGCGGTGATGGGCTCGCGCGGGCCGGCCTTGCGGTCCTGGCGGGCATAGCCGTAGTGGGTGATGACGGCGGTGATGGAGCGGGCGGATGCGCGCTTGGCAGCGTCGGTGGCGATGAGCAGCTCCATGAGCATGTCGTTGACGTTGCCGCCGGCCACGGACTGAATCAGGAAGACGTCGGCGCCGCGGACGGTCTCGTCGTAGCGGGCGTAAATCTCACCATTGGCGAACTGCTTTAGCGTAAGGCCCGAAAGCTCGACCCCAAGGTACTCAGCGATCTTCTGAGCGAGGGGACGGTTGGAGGAACCGGAATACACGCGGATGGACTTGCGCATATTCTCCGACTTCTCGGGATCATTAATCGGCATTACCCTTCTCCTTTATACATCGAATGCCATATAGATGCCTTGTTGCATTGTAACCGCGCGACGGGGTTTATCGAGTCTTGATAACGTCTTTACCGTCAACGGACACGAACCGACCACTCATCCGGTCGCGCAGGTCACGATAGAAAAAAAGAGCCGTCCTCATGGAACAGCTCCTTTTGTGCTTGGTAAAACGTTATACCTCGTCGTTCTCGTGCAGACGGCGGCGATAATCGGCGGCCCAGCCCTCGATATTTACCTGACGGGCGCGGCCCAGACCGAGTGCGTCGGCCGGGACCGGCTCGGTGATGACGGAGCCGGCGGCCACGAGTGCGCCGTCGCCAATCTGGGCGGGCGCGACCATCATGGTGTCGGAACCGATGAAGGCATCCTTGCCGATGACGGTCTTGTGCTTGTGCACGCCGTCGTAGTTGCAGGTGATGGAGCCCGCGCCCACGTTGACGCCGGAGCCCATGGTGGTGTCGCCGATGTAGGACAGGTGCGGCACCTTGGAGCCCTCGCCGATCGTGGACTTCTTGATCTCCACGTGCGTTCCGGCCTTGGATCCGTCGAGCATGTGGGTGCCCGGGCGCAGGTAGGCGCGCGGGCCGCAGTCGACGCCGTTCTCGATGACGGCCTCGATGGCGATGGTCTCATCGATGATGCAGCCGCTGCCGACGGTGGTGTCGGTGAGACGGCTGTTGGGGCCGAGCTGGCACTCCTCGCCCACGGTGACGTGGCCGATCAGGTGCGTCTGCGGCCACACGACGGTGTCGCGGCCGATGGTGGCGTCGGGGCCGATCCAGGCCTGCGTGGGGTCGATGAAGGTAACGCCCTCGGCCATCCAGTGCTCGTTGATGCGGTCGCGCGCGATGGCGGTGAGCTGCGCGAGCTGGATGCGGCTGTTGACGCCCAGGCCGTCGCGGTAGTCATCGCAGTGGAAGATGGAGACTGCCTGGCCGTGGCCCTTGAGGATCTCGAGCATGTCGGGCAGATAGTACTCGGACTGCGCGTTGTCGTTGCCGATCTCGTCAATGTGCGCGGCGAGCTGCGCGCCGTCGAAGGCGTAGCAGCCGGCGTTGCACTCGAGCAGCGTGGCGGCCTGCTCGGGTGTGCAGTCCTTCTGCTCGATGATGCGTTCGATCTGGCCGTCGGCACCCAGCTTGATGCGGCCGTAGCCGAAGGGGTCGGGCGGGGTCATGGTCATGACGGTGCAGGCGAGCTCGCCGGTGGCGACGGTCTGCGCGAACTTGGCGACGGTGTCGGCGGTGATGAGCGGCAGGTCGCCGTTGAGCACGACGACGGGGCCTTGCGTGATGCCGCAGGCCTCGAGCGCGACCTTCACGGCGTGACCGGTGCCCAGGCGCTCGGTCTGCTCAACGCACTCGACTTTGGTGGCGCTGTTGGCGTAGGCGCCGTCGATCAGGGCGCGCATCTCGTCGGCGTGGCTGCCGATGACGACCACGACGCGGCTGCAGCCGGCCTTGATGGTGGCGTCGACGATCCACTGGACCATGGGCTTGCCCAGGATCTTGTGCGAAACCTTACAGTGGTTCGACTTCATGCGGGTGCCCTCGCCGGCAGCGAGGATAATTGCGGTTGCGTCCATGTGATCTCCTGTTACGTTATAGAGACGTGTGTTTGGAAACGATACACGGCGCAATATGATACCGCAGGCATATGATGAGCGCGTAGCGATTGGTTTGCGGCGGTTGAGGCTTGCGCCGCCGGCGTGGTGTTTGCGCTGCTTGCGGGCGGTGCCGGCAGTGCTTCGGCGTCGGTGATTTGGCGGGAGGGCGGGGATGCCTATGGACAACATGCGAGAGGGTTCGGGCGCCGAGCCCGTGGGGGCATTTTCAATGTCGCATCCGGCGGTGCCGGCGGTCTACATAGCGTTGACGCTGGGGCTCACCATGTTCTCGATGCAACCGGTGCTGATTGCGCTGTCGCTTGCGGGCGGGCTGGCGTACGGGCTTGCGACGCGCGGTGCTGCGCGCACGTTAGGGGCGCTTCGCTGGCAGCTGCCGGTTATTTTGATTATCGCGCTGGTCAACCCTCTGTTTAGTGCATCGGGCTCGACCGAGCTGTTTCGCATCGGCGTGCGCGCGGTGTATCTGGAAAGCATGGTATATGGCTTGTGCATGGGTGGGCTGTTTGTGGCGAGCGTGCTGTGGTTTGAGGCCGCGGCGTCGATGCTCGAATACGACAAGGTGCTCGCGCTGCTGGGCAATGCCGCACCGGTGATCGCGCTCATGATCTCGATGTGCATGCGGCTTATCCCACAGTTTTTGCGCCGCGGCCGCACGGTGCTGGCGGTGCAGGACGCGATCGATGTGCCGGGGCGTGCGCCCACCGATCCCGTGCGATCGCACCTGCGGGCGTCGAGCGTGCTGATGGGCTGGGGCATGGAAGATTCGCTTGAGCGCGCGGATGCCATGCGCTCGCGCGGGTGGGGTGCCGCGACGCGTCGCACGACGTACACGCGGTATCGGCTGGGGCGCAGCGACGCTGCCGCGCTGGTTGGGCTTGCGCTGTTTGGCGTGGCCACGGCGGCAGTGGCGTGGGCCGCGACGACGCAGTATTCGTTTTACCCGCAGCTTTCGGTGCCTGCGCCGTGGCTGGGCTATGCCGTGTATGCTGTTTGGATGGTGCTGCCCTGTGTGTTGCATGCGATCGATGAGAAGAGGTTCGGCTGATGACTCGGTTGGATAGGGGCCCGGCCTCACGCGCGGCGTGCGGCTCGGATATGCCGGCGATTGAGGTGCGGAGCCTGAGCTTTGCCTACCCCGGGGCTGATGCTGCGGTGCTCGAGGGGCTCGACTGGTCTGTTCCCCAAGGTGCATTTGCGTTGCTTGTTGGCGGTACCGGATCGGGTAAGTCGACGCTGCTGTCGCTGCTCAAGCCCGAGATTGCTCCGGCGGGCGAGCGCGCTGGCGAACTGCTCGTGCTGGGCGAGAACGTTGCCGACATGGACGTGCGCGCGTCTGCGGAGCGCGTGGGCTACGTGTTCCAGGATCCCGAGAACCAGATTGTGTGCGAGACCGTGTGGCACGAGATGGCGTTTGGGCTAGAGAATCTGGGTGCGTCGCGCGACGAGATGCGCCGCCGTGTTGCCGAGACCAGCTATTTCTTTGGTCTGGAGGACTGGCTTCATCGCGATACCGATACGCTTTCGGGTGGCCGCAAGCAGCTGCTGTCGCTTGCCGCCGTCCTGGCGCTGCGTCCGCGTGTGCTGCTACTCGACGAGCCCACGTCTCAGCTCGATCCCGTTGCCGAGAAGAATTTTCTGCACGCGCTGTTTCGCGTGAACCGTGAGCTGGGCTGCACGGTTGTTGTGGCTACGCATCAACCGCGGCCGATGCTCGAGTATGCGACGCGTGCGTACCGGATTGAGGGCGGTCGCGTGCGCGAGGTGGCGGATATGGCTTCTTTGGGACGCCGAGAATCGCTGTTTTCCGATGACATGTTGGGGTGGGGTGCCATCCGATGTGCAAAAAACGGAGTATTCAGCAGGCGTGAGGACAATTTGGGCTCTCTGGAGCCGCCCGGGGACGTATCGAGCGCGAAAAAAAATTCGGAATTGGACAAATCGTCCGAATTTGTGGCGCAAACGTCGTACGAGAACGGCTCGGAAGCCTTCCCGCGCACGGATGGAAGCAGAATACTCCAAAAAATGCACGGTGGGTCGGCTACCACCCTGTCGGAAGGCTGGTTTCGCTACGATCGCGTGGGCGGTTGGGTGCTGCGCGGGCTCGATGTGACGTTTTCGGCCGGCGCGGTGCATGCGGTCGTGGGCGGAAACGGCTGCGGCAAGTCGACGATGCTCTCGGTGCTGGCCAAGACGGCTAAGCTGCAGCGTGGCCGCATGGTGCGTGGGACGGCTTCGGCGGCGCTGCTGCCACAGAACCCCAAGGCATTGCTGGTCGCCGAAACGGTGCGCGACGAGCTGATGGAATGGGCTTCGACCTGCGGATACGACGAGGCCGCAGCACAGGAGCAGACAGCGCGCCTGGGTCTGGCGGGCTTGGAGGCGCGTCACCCGTACGATCTTTCGGGCGGTCAGCGCCAGCTGCTTGCGTTGGCAAAGCTGCTGCTGATCGGCCCCGAGCTGCTGCTGCTTGATGAGCCCACCAAGGGCCTTGACCTGGCAAGTCGCTGTATTATCGCCCGAGCCCTGCGCGAGCATGCGCAGGCTGGCGGCACCGTTGTCATTGCCACGCACGACCTAGACTTTGCCGAGCAGGTGTCCGACGACGTCGCCATGATGTTCGACGGCGAGATCGCCTGCATGGAGCCTCCAGCCAACTTCTTTGCCGACAACGTGTTCTACAGGGCGTGATGGGATGACGGATCATAGCGCCTCGCGCCTACTCACAAAAATGGAGATTCCGCTGCTCCTGGCGGTGCCGGCAGTGATGACTGCGGCGTTGCTGGCAGGCATTGAGCAGGCGGCGCTTGCCATGCTGGTTGTAGTTGCGCTCGTGCTCGCACTGTTCTTTGCGGGCTATGAGGCATCGCGCCCGGGCTTGCGCCAGATTATGCCAACGCTGGTTCTGGCGGCGTTGGCCGCGGCGGGCCGCATCTTGTTCGGCCCCATTCCCGACTTTAAACCCGTGAGCGCCATCGCTATTATCGCGGGAGCGACGTTGGGCCGACGCAACGGCTTCATGGTCGGCGCGTTGGCAGCGCTGACCAGTAATTTCTTTTTTGGGCAGGGCATGTGGACGCCGTGGCAGATGTATGCCTGGGGTCTGGTGGGCTATATCGGTGGCGCACTGGCGCATGCGGGCGCGTTTGACCGCGCCGATGGAACCGTGCGAATGCCGGCGCTGTTGGCGTATGGCTTTGCCTCGGGCCTGCTGTATGGCGTCGTGATCAACGCGTATGACGTCATCGGTTTTGTGCAGCCGCTCACGTGGGCGGGCGCCGTGGCGCGTCTTGCTACGGCGGTGCCGTTTGATATCACACACGGACTCGCGACCTGCGTGTTTTTGGCCGCCCTGTACAAGCCCTGGTGTTGCCGCATCAACCGCGTCGTCGTGAAGTACGGGCTGTAGTGACGGTTGCGCCGGGACGAGAATCAATACTGCCTTGGTGTCATATCAAAACTATGCCGGTTTACGGGGCTGGATTGACGCAGGCCGACCATACCGGCATTTTTCGAAAATAGACGAGCCACCTACCTGCGGTTTTATTTTGTCTAAGTTGCGTATGGTTGGGGGTTCGCGATTTATCCCCGTAAACCGGCATAGTTTTGGAATGGCCGGTTGATATGACGGGCGTCGTGGTCCTCAGAGAGTCAAATCGATCCGCTTTCTTCCGTCTCCAGACGCCCCCAGGGAATCAGTTGACGGCTCTTGCCACAAAACTGGCCCATCTACTACGTTTAGCTTGATACCCCCGACCATAACCGCGTTTTATGAAAAACCGCAGGCTTTCTACCTGCGGTTTTCTTTTTCGTTGTTCGCTGTGGTTGAGGATAGTGGCTTAAACGTACTAGATGGGCCAGTTTCGTGGCGGATGGGCCGCGTGGATGCCCTCGCGAGGTGAAAATGATCCCCTTTCCTCCGTCCCCAGGGAATCAGTTGGGGCTAGAGCTCTAGCGTGAGGGTGACGGGACAGTGGTCGCTGCCAAAGATATCGCCACGGATGCCGGCGTCGCGCACATTGCCGGCGATTGCGTCACTTACCAGGAAGTAATCGATGCGCCAGCCGGCGTTGTTCTTGCGGGCATTAAAGCGGTAGCTCCACCAGCTGTAGACGCCCTCGACGTTGGGGTTTGCCGCGCGCCAGGTATCGGTAAACCCGGCGTTGAGCAGCTCGGTAAACTTGCCGCGCTCTTCGTCCGAAAAGCCGGCGTTGCCACGGTTGGACTTGGGGTTCTTAAGGTCGATCTCCTCGTGTGCCACGTTAAAGTCGCCGCAGGTTACGACGGGTTTGCCGGTCTCGCGCTCGAGCGCGTTCAAAAAGCCGCGGTAGGCATCGTCCCAGGCCATACGCACATCGATGCGCGCGAGCTCATTTTGGGCGTTGGGCGTGTAGACATCCACGAACCAAAACTTGTCGAACTCGAGCGCACAGACGCGGCCCTCGGTTGCGGCTTGGGCGACGAGCTCGGCCGTCTCGCCCTCGCCGGCGTAAGGCAGCAGCGCGTCGGCGCGCAACACGCGCAGCGGTTCCTGGCGGCTAAAGACCGCAGTGCCCGAATAGCCTTTACGCTCGGCGTAGCTCCAGGTTTGGCGATAGCCGGGCAGGTCAATATCAACCTGGCCTTCTTGCAACTTGGTCTCTTGCAACGCCAGGATATCGACGTCGAGTTCTTGCGCGATCTGGATAAAGCTCGGGTCCTTTTTGAGCACGGCGCGCAGGCCGTTGACGTTCCACGAGGCGAAAGTGTAAGTCTGAGGCATGGTGTCCTTTCGACGGGGTTGGCAGGCTTAAGATTAGCGCAACAGGGGCGGTGGTGGGCTCCGCGCGTGTCGACCCAAAGGCTGCGCGCCGGGCAAGCGCCCGCCGCCATCCGACCAACAAGGACGGAGGACTCATATGACGCAGGCAATAACGGATCCCAAGCAGGCCTCCGCCGCGCTGGAAGAGCTGTTCGGCACCCACAAGCGCGTGGTCTTCTTTGGTGGCGCGGGTGTTTCCACGGCGAGTGGCATCCCCGATTTCCGCAGCGTGGACGGCCTGTATCACCAGCAGTTTGCCTATCCGCCCGAGACCATGCTCTCGCATAGCTTTTATGAGGCGCATCCGGCCGAGTTCTTCGACTTCTACCGCACCAAGATGATCGCGCTTGGCGCTAAGCCCAACCGCTGCCACACCAAGCTGGCCGAGCTGGAGCGCGCCGGAAAGCTAAATGCCGTGGTGACGCAAAATATCGACGGCCTGCATCAGATGGCCGGTTCGCAGCGCGTATTCGAGCTGCACGGATCGGTCCATCGCAACATTTGTCAGTCGTGCGGCGCGGTCTATAGCGCCGAGTGGATTTGCTCGCGCGAGCACGAGGACGCCGCGGGTGTGCCCGTGTGTCCTGCGTGCGGTGGGCGCATTAAGCCCGATGTGGTGCTCTACGAGGAGCCGCTCGATGAGCGCGTGCTGACTGGTGCCGTTGCCGCCATCGCCGCGGCCGATGCCCTCATCGTGGGCGGAACCTCGCTCGTAGTGTATCCGGCGGCGGGCCTTACGCGCTACTTTACCGGCGATACGCTGGCCATTTGCAATCTTGCTCCCACCGATCAGGATGCAAATGCCGACCTGCTGATTTCTTGCGACATCGCGGCCGCGTTTGCGTTCTAGCCCGTATGCGCGGATACAATAGAAAGACTGATTGCAAAGCGACCCCGCCGCCAGCGCCCGAGCGCGGCGGCGCGGGCATTTTAGGAGGATGTTCATGGCGAACGATAGCAAGACATGGCGGTGCGGAAAGTACGAGCTCAGCTTTGACCGCCCGCGCATCATGGGCGTCCTCAACGTGACGCCCGATTCGTTTAGCGATGGCGGTGAGCACTTCGACCCGGATGTCGCCATCGAGTACGGCCTGGCGATGCTCGACGCCGGTGCCGACATCATCGACGTGGGCGGCGAATCCACGCGCCCCGGATTTACCCCGGTCAACCCCGACGAGGAGGCTCGCCGCGTGCTGCCCGTGGTACGCGCGCTGGCCAAAGAGGGCGCTATCGTCTCGATCGACACGCGCCACGTGGCGGTTGCCAAGGCGGCCGTGCGCTGCGGCGCCTCGATCGTCAACGACGTGACGGGCTTCACCGACCCCAAGATGGTCGAGTTTGTCGCGACGAGCACCTGCGGTGTCATCGTGATGCACGCCGGCGAGATCGCGGCGCCCACCCGCACGCACGCGACGGTGCAGCTCGATACCTCGGCCGCGGCGTTTGTTGCCGAGAAGGCGCGCGAGGCGGCCGCCGAGGCTGCGCGCGAGGCCGAGAAGCCTGCCCGCCGCCGTCGCGGCAAGTTGCTGGGAGAGCCCAAGACGGAGGCTAAGCTGCCGGGAGGCGTGGTGCAGCCCTCGCTGCCGTTCGGCGATCCGGAACCCGCGCCCGAGCCCACGGACGAGCAGAAGCAGGAGGCACCGGCCGCCGAGCAGGCTATCCCTGTCGCCGAGGCCGTTGCGACCCCTGAGCCCGCGCCGGAGCCCAATGACCACCTGGCAGCCATGATGCGCCGCAGTGCCCGCCGCGAGGAGGCCTACGTGCCCACCTCGCAGCTCCGCCGCTTTACCCTGCCTGATTCGGCGCCCATCATGCGCCGTGTCATGGGCTTTCTGTCCGACCAGGCCCGCACGCTTATCCATGCCGGCGTGTCGCGCGACCGCATCTGTATCGATCCCGGTCCGGGCTTTGGCAAGACGGCCAACGAGGACATCGTCATCCAGCGCGAGACCGCCAAGATGGCGTCGCTGGGCTACCCGCTCATGTGCGCCGTGTCGCGCAAGCGTTTTGTGGGCGCCGTCTCGGGCGTGACCGAGGCCGCCGCGCGCGATGCCGCCACGTTTGGCGTGTGCCTGGGCGCTATCCAGGCCGGTGCCAACATCGTGCGCGTGCACGACGTCACCGGCTTTGCGCAGTTCCTGAACGGCTACTGGGCTGTCGCCAAGCCGCAGCCGCGCCGTGCGTTTGTGGCCGTGGGCTCCAACCTGGGGCATCGTTGCGACAACATCCGCGCCGCACGCGACATGATCGCCGAGATTCCGCTCACCTGTGTGTCCAACTGCTCGCGCATCTACGAGAGCGAGCCGGCCTACGAGACGCGCCAAGATGCGTTTGCCAACGCCGTCATCGAGATCAAGACCGAGCTGGCGCCGCTGGTGCTGCTTGATGAGCTCATGAAGATCGAGGCCGAGCTGGGGCGCGACCGCTCCAAGAAGGCCAAGGCCAACGGTCCGCGCACCATCGACCTGGACCTGCTGTGGATGGATGGCGAGACCCACGGCGGCAAAAAGCTGCGCCTGCCGCATCCTCTCATTGGCGAGCGCGACTTTGTGCTGGTGCCGCTCGAGGACCTGATGCACGACCCGGCGCGGTTCTTCCGCTACAACGGTGTCGAGGTCAAGGAGCCCGAGGACCGCGTGGGCCATATCGTGGGCGAATTGGGGCGTATGTAGATGATTGAGATGAATGTTGTAGCCGCCGGCACCGAGCTTGACGCCGCGCGCGACGCGGGTCGCGAGGGTGTGTCCGCGGGCTGGTGCGCTTGGAGCGCGGGCGAGGCGTCGTTGACGTTTTCGCTGGTCGTGCGCCCGGACGTGAATATGCATGCCTTCCACGGCCTGCCGTTTGTGGCGGCGATGGGCATGATGGACGCGCTCGCGGGCACGGCGTCGACGCCGGGCCTGGGCCTTGCCGGCAAGGTGGGCATCCAGTGGCCGAGTGACATCGTGTGCGGTGCGCCTGCGTTTGAGACGTCGTTCGCGCGCGTCACCGTCAACGGCGGCGCCGGTGCTGCGGGCATGTTCGGTGCCGTGACGGTGGATATTGAACGTTCGGCGCTGAGCGAGCTCGGTGTGGATGCGGCCGACGAAGCGCTGGTCGAGGAGTTGTCTGCCGCCGTGCTGACTCGTGTGGACGCCTGGGCGGCTGTTGCCAACACGCCGCAGGGCGCTGCCGGTCCGCTGGCCCCCGTGTTGGGCGAGTACTTCGACATGGTGCCGCTGCTGGGTCGCCAAGTTGCGGCGGTGTCGCCCAACGGCTTGCCGCTTGCGGTTGGTGTATTTGCGGGCCTGGACATCTGGGGTCGTGCGACCATCAAGACCGATGCCGGCGAGCAGGAATTTCCGCCCGAGGCCGCACGCATTCGCGGGCTGTAGCGCGGGGCGCCAGCGCTCAAAGATAACGATGACAACGAAGCCCTCTTCGGCCTGCACCGGGGAGGGCTTCTGTGTGACTGTGGGGCGGCATCTCGGTCCTATTCCTCAAAATCGAAAAAATTTCGATTTTGAGGAATAGGCTTGGCGAACGTTTGCGGGGCTGTGACATCGGGCGTGCTCGACTTAAGCCCCGTCTTACCCCAGCTCCTGCATGCGGCGGTAGATTTCGCAGATGCCCTTGATGGTGAGCTGCCCGTCGACCACGTCGAAGGCATCGGTCGAATCGGCGACGATGCCGGCGAGACCGCCCGTGGCGATAACGGTGGCGTCCTCGCGGTCCAGCTCGCGCTTCATGCGCGCGACTAGGCCCTCGGCCATGGCGGCGGCGCCCATCACGGCGCCGACCTTGATGCACTCCTCGGTATCGCGGCCGATGGCGTGCTCCGGCGCCTCGAGCGGAACGCTGGCGAGCTTGGCGGCACGGGCGGCAAGCGCGTCCATGGAGATGCGGATGCCCGGCGCGATCGCTCCGCCAATGTAATAACCGTCCTTATCGATGACGTCGATATTGGTCGCGGTGCCAAAGTCCACCACGATTGCCGGGGCGCCGTAGAAGGTCTCGGCCGCAACGGCGTTGGCGACGCGATCGGCACCCACGGCCTGAGGGCGTGCCGCACGCAGCTTGGTTACGGCGGCCGTCTGCGTCCCGATAACGATGGCGTCCGCCGCGATGCGGTCGGCCACGGCGTGCCACTCGCGCGAGAGCTGCGGCACCACGCCGGCAAAGGCGATCGCGTCGACCGCGTCGAGCGAAAGGCCGTACATCTTAAAGAAACCCATCAGGCGCACATGGATCTCGTCGGCGGTATAAGAGCGGTCGGTGGGCATGCGCCACGACTGCACCAGCTCGTCTCCGTCAAACAGGCCCATGGCCGTCTGCGTATTTCCCATATCGATAGCGAGCAGCATGTCTACTCCCGGTGTTGGCATAAAAGGACGCGCACCATTGTATACGTGCCGTCGACGGCGCTCGGCTGCGATTCGTTTACGGTGATAGGGGCTGAGGGGTTTTAAATATGAAGGAATTATGCTCTACGAGATTTTCCTTGCCGTTTACCGAACTCCCGTGTAATATTCTTTCTTGCGCACATGAGGCGCCCAGACATTGCGGGGTGGAGCAGTCTGGTAGCTCGCCGGGCTCATAACCCGGAGGTCGTAGGTTCAAATCCTGCCCCCGCGACCAAGAACTTGCAGCTCGTCGGTCAAGCCGGCGAGCTTTTTTGTTACGGGCTTTAGCCTGTGCGGGGCGCGCAGCGCGCCGCATCAGAAACCACCCGC
>CAUBGU010000021.1 GCA_958435545.1 uncultured Collinsella sp. | reverse complement strand
TGGCGATGATGAGGGCCGGACGCGCGCTGCCGGTGGTCTCGGCGATTGAGGTGGCGACGGCATGATCGGGGTCGCGGTCCATCACGATGGTGTTGACATCGGTCAGTTCGGCAAAGCGGTACATGCCTCGTCCGTTAACCTTGCTGTTGTCCATGAGGGCGACGCTTTGACGGGCGGCGGAGATCATGGCTGTTTTGGTCTCGGCCATCTGCGGAAAGTCGGTCGTAAAGCCGCAGCCGGGAACAAAAGCGCCGGGGCACATGACGGCAAGGTCGGCGTGGACCGTTTGAAGCGCCTGCATAGTGAGCGGTCCGTACAGATAACGATGGCCTTTGCGCAGCGCCCCGCCCAGCATGACGACATCGACCGAGGGCATGCTCTCGTCGATATAATCGGCAATGGTAATGTCCGCCGTGATGACGGTGATGCCATCGCGCTGGTCGAGGAGCCGGACAAATTCGAGAGCGGTGGTGCCCGAGTCTACGAGCAGCGTGTCGCCGTCATTGACGAGCTCGATGGCGCTTTGCGCGATGGCCTGCTTGGCGGCGACATTGACGTTGATGCGGCGATCCTGGGTGGATACGGTCAACCGCTTCTGGAGCGACACGGCGCCGCCATGCGTGCGACGCAGCTTGCCGGACTCGGCGAGCGCGTCTAGGTCGGCACGGGCGGTAACGGAGGACACGCCAAAGGTCTGGGCGATTTCTGCCACCTGCACCGAGGCGTTATGCTCGAGCATCTCCATGATGGCGGAACGACGCTCATCGGCGAAAGCTCGGGTTGTTGCGTGGGCCATAGTTGCTCCATCATCGTCTGAAATTTGCAGGAATTGTGTTGACTCTATTTTCGTTCATTTTCTTTTTGAGTAAGAAAACACCTTTCGATTACTTATCTTTTCTATAAAAGAAAGACGCTGAACGCTCAAAATTCAATATCGAACATGTCCACTCGGCTCAAATTCCTTCCGTTTACTTTTCAAAAACGACTGTATTGACCTGCATGGGCTCAATATCTCGCGCGTGTAAAGCCGCTGAATTTCATACAATGAGCGCAGCAAAACGCAAGGTAAAACGCCTTGTGAACAACTACGCCCGATGTCCAGATGCGGGCGAGGGAGAGGAGCAAACGCTCATGGCACTTGTTACCACCGAAAAGATGCTCAAGGACGCTCAGGCCGGCCACTACGCTGTTGGCGCGTTCAACGTCGAGAACCTCGAGTTTGTTATGGCCGTTCTGGCCGCTGCCGAGGAGACCAAGTCCCCCGTCATCATGCAGACCACCCCGGGCACCATCAAGACCGCTGGTCTGGACTACTTCTACGGCATGGTCAAGGCTGCCGCCGAGCGCGCTTCCGTGCCCGTCGCTCTGCACCTCGATCACGGCGATGGCTATGACCGCTGCATGCAGGCTTTCCGCACCGGCTACACCTCTGTCATGATCGACGGTTCGCACGAGTCCTTCGAGGACAACATCGCCCTGACCAAGTCCGTCGCCGATGCTGGCCGCGCCATGGGCGTGCCCGTCGAGGCAGAGCTCGGCAAGGTTGGCGGCAAGGAGGACGACGGTCCCGCGGTTGAGGGCGAGAGCCCCTACACCGATCCGGCTGAGGCCAAGGAGTTCGTCGAGCGTACCGGCTGCACCTCCCTCGCAATTGGCGTTGGCACCAGCCACGGTGTGTACACGAGCGATCCGCACATCGAGCAGTCCGTGGTCAAGGCCATCCGCGACGCCGTCGACGTGCCGCTGGTCCTGCACGGCACCTCCGGTGTGCCCGATGAGCAGGTTGCCGAGGCTGTGAAGAACGGCATCTGCAAGGTTAACTACGCCACTGAGCTGCGTCAGGCCTACACCAAGGGCTTCATGGCCTACATGGCCGAGAACCCCGCCTGCTTCGATCCTAAGAAGCCGGCCAAGGAGGGTATGCGTGAGATCACCGAGCTGGTTAAGATCCGCATGACCAACCTCAACTCTGTGGGCAAGGCAGAGTAACAGCAAGGGTACTCTGATCCCACCGGACGGCTTGGGCGGGTCCCCGTACTTAGTTTCCAAAACGTCCTCGCGCATGAAGGCCCCCGTTGCCTCGCTTCTACGAAGCGTTGGCAACGGGGGCCTTCGCGCTGCGGAATGATTTTGGAAACTAAGTACGGGGACCCGCCCAAGCCGTCCTGCTCAATCGCCCTTGTGGCGTTGGGGCTGAAGGGGTGGGATGCGGGGGTTACTTGATTGTTAGGGTTAGCAGGTCGTTGGGGGTTTTGAGGTTGTAGGTGGCGTTTGGGATATCTTGGTGTGATCCCCATGCCGCTCTGGCAAAACTGACCCCTGCCGAAGTTGCGCATTGTTCGTCGTAGACGGTGTCGCCAACGTAGACGACGTTGCCAGGATTCGCGCACGTACGCCGGAGATATTCGAGCATGGGAGCGGGTGCGGGTTTATGTTCGGTTGTGTCTTCGACAAGGATGATGTGCTCAAAATACTTATCGAAGCCAAGGGGTGCAATTTCTTCTGCGTATTCGTCGCGCGCACGTGAGGAGACGATGCCAAGTTTGCAGCCGTTGTCGGAGAGTGTTGCGATAACTTCGTGCAAGCCGGGAAACACGCTGATGGTGCTTTTAAAGCTGGCGGCAACTTGGCACCAGCGATCCAGCGTTGCCTGTGAGTAGATCCCAAGTTTCTCAAGGGCGTTCTTGCCGGGTATGCCGAGGGCAAATTCAAGCTCGTGTCGGGGGAGCGTTTTGCCGGTTTCTTCTTGGACAACCTGGCCAAGCGATGACAGAACGCTTTCTTCTGTATCTGCCAATGTCCCATCAACGTCAAATACGATATGGTCAAAGTGCTTCATATGGTTGCTCCTCTCTGTTGTTTGCCTGCAAGTTTGATGCGGTGACAGAAGAAAGGCTAGCGGGATTTCTGCCTGGTGCTATCGAGATTCTGCCTCGCTGCTCGATAGCTCGAAGGAGTGCATCCCATTTGTTCTTTAAATACCTGACCAAGATGGCTTGCTGTCGCAAAGCCGCATTGGCGCGCGACTGTCTGGACCGTTCGCGTGGTGTGTGCCAAAAGTTCGCAAGCACGGTTTACGCGGTATGCGCGCAGATATGCCGCCGGGGTCGTTCCTGCGCAAGCTTCGATAATGCGGTAACACTCTCTTTCGCTTACGCCGGCTGCGGATGCCATCTGGGGCACATCTATAGCGGCTGCATAGTTTGCGCGGATATAGTCCAGGATTGCCTTGAACTGTACGTCGCGGTTGGTCATCCAAGAGGCGTTGTCGGAGGAAAAAAGCGGTTCGGCCTTGGCGTAAATCTGAATCCAGAGCTCTGACAAGCTATTCCGAAGCGCCATCTCGTTCTGCGGTCGTTGAAGGTCGTGGTCAAAGGAACTCTTTAGCAAATCGATAAAGGGCATATCGTCGGGGTTGGTGGGCGACCATTTGAGCACATCGACGCCTCGACATTGCAGCAAAGGATTGATATAGCGCTTTTGAAGGCGTCCCGCGGGATCGCCGAGCATCGACGGCTGAAAGATATGCAACATTTGAATGGCTGGTGCCGAATTGGGTGATTGCAGCGTGCTGTGCAAAACGCCGCCGTTGATAAAGCCGGCGGACCCTTCCTCAAAGCGTACGTGCTCATGAGCCGCGCGCGTTCGATAGTCAATCGCTCCCTGCTCCATGTAGAAAAGCTCAACTTCGGAATGCCAGTGCCAGGGGACGGAATTGCCCGGATAGCGAGCGAATTCTGCGCGTTCGGCAATATAGGGCCAGTCTTCGGCGGTCTCGGGAAACGCTTCCTCGCGTCCTCCGCGGTGCAATTCTATGTGATCCATGTTTCGCATGGCATCAGTATAAAGCGCGATGGGCTTAGATTGCTCTTGCCTGTTCGGGGAACGCCTTGTCTAGGGATGCTTGGAGCTTTTCGAAGGATGCTCGCAAGTTGTGGCTCTGGTCTGTTGAGCGTTTGGCTTTTGTGGTGGGGGAGTCGAGGAGACCGTTTCTCTGTGTCGGGGGGAAGGAGAAAAGGTTTGCATGTTTTAGGGATGGCTGCTGTGCTGCGTCATTGGAAGAATGCATGCTTATGCGGCCTCCTCGATGTCCACCAAAAGGTTGCGCACGGGGTGTGCTGCTAGGTCCCGTGCGTTGGCAGTATTATGCCGCGGCTGCTGCAAAGAAGCGCTAAAGAAAGGCTTAATCTGGTTTGGTGTTCCGATGAAACCGCAGGTAAAAGCTATCGAGTAACACTCTTGAAAGGTTTTGAGCTTAAGGGCTTTCTAAGGTTTGTGGCGTAGACGTGGCGCGGACGTGCGGAGCGTGTGAATGCTCGCTGTTAGCGCTGCGGCTCTGCGGCGCGCACCTGCTCGATGACCTTTTCCATGGTGGCGTCGATGCGGTCTTTTTTGAGCTCGCATTCCCAGATGGTTATGGGTGTCCAGCCCATTTGAGTGAGCGCTGCCACGGCGGCGCGATCGCGCTCGACGTTGCGACGGAACTTTGCCTCCCAAAACTCAACATTGCGCTTGGGCTGGCTCGGATTGCACTTAGGGCAGCGATGCCAAAAGCAGCCGTTGACGAAGATGGCGATCTTGCGCCCGGGGAAGGCGATGTCGGGTTTGCCGGGCACCTTCCATTCCAAGCGATAACCCGTAAGGCCTGCGGCGCGCAGGCGCTGGCGAACGAGCAGCTCGGGCTTGGTGTTGGCGCGCTTGTTGCCCTTCATGGACTTTTTGATGGCGGCGCGACGGCGCACCAGTTCGCGCTCGTCAGCGGAAAGGTCCGAGGTATCGATGCCGTCGAGCAGACCGGGCTTGGGGCGCTTCTTGCTGCGGCGCTTAGGTGCGCGCTTGGGCTTGGAAGCGGGCTCGTCGGTCGTGGTGGCCTCGGCGTCGTTGGCAGTGCTGTTGGCCTCGAGCCGGTCTTCCTTCAGCTCAATCAGGGCATCAATGAGCCCCTTGTCGGCGGGCATCCATTCCACCATGGCAAGCGAGGTACGCGGAATCCAGCGGATATCGAGCTGGCGGTCGTGCTTCTGGGGCTCATCGGATTCATCGGCCAGCGAGCAGTAGTAGCACTCCATGGAGAGATGATAATTGGGGTAGTCGTACTCAACGGTGTAAAAATCGCGCAGGTTGGTGACTTTTACCTGCAGCTCTTCCATAAGCTCGCGGCGTACGGCGTCCTCGGGTGTCTCGCCGCGCATGAGCTTGCCGCCGGGGAACTCCCAAAGTCCCTGCATGTCGCCATAGCCGCGCTGCACGGCAAGCAGCTCGTCAGATCCTTCCTTGCGAATGATCCCAGCGGCAACATGAACAGTCTTCAACAGGAGTCCTCCCTCAACATCAACAAGTGGCAGGGTAGTCTTTTTGGGACGGGGCTTTTTTAGCTGCCCTATGTCAAATGCGGCCTCATGCTTCGAAGGCTTCGGATGGGGTAGCTAAAAAGCCCCGTCCCAAAAAGACTACCCCTACCTTACACAACGGTAAGGCAAGCGTAAGCCATATCGATGGTAGCCGACTCGTCTTCTTGCGACTATAGATGCCGTAGACTAATCGCAAGAAAGGACTCGGTATGCAAACCACGCACATGGCGACCCCGGTACTGGAGGTCGCGCATCTCGAAAAGATATATGGAGCGCTGGGCAACGTGACCCGTGCGCTCAACGACGTCAGCTTTACCGTCAACCGCGGTGAATTTGTTGGCATCATGGGCGCTTCGGGCTCGGGCAAGTCGACGTTGCTCAACTGCGTGTCGACCATCGATAGCGCCACGAGCGGCACGATCCGCATCAACGGGCAGGACGTGACGCGCATGAAGCAGGCCAAGCTCTCGCAGTTTCGCCGCGAGGAGCTCGGCTTTATCTTCCAGGACTCCAACCTGCTCGATACGCTCACGGCACGCGAGAACATCGCCCTGCCGCTCACCATTGCCCGCACAAACTCGGCAGAGATCTCGACCCGCGTGCAGGATGTGGCAGCGCGCCTGTCCATCAGTCAGGTGCTCGACAAGTATCCCTACCAGATGTCCGGCGGGCAGCAGCAGCGCGTTGCCGCGGCTCGCGCACTCGTCACCGACCCCACCATGATCATGGCCGACGAGCCCACCGGCGCCCTCGATTCCAAGAGCGCTCGCCTGCTGCTCGAGAGCCTGGAGGCCCTTAACCGCCGCCTGCGAGCCACCGTACTCATGGTCACGCACGACAGCTTTGCCGCCAGCTACACGAGCCGTGTGCTGTTTATCCGCGACGGCAAGATCTTCACCGAGCTGCGCCGCGGCGACACCGACCGCCGAGAGTTCTTCGACCGCATTATGGAGGTCGTTGCCATGATGGGCGGTGAGGGCTCCGATGCTCTGTAAACTCGCTTGGGGCAACGTCCGCCGCGCCGGCCGCGACTACCTCGTCTACCTTTTGACGCTCACCCTGGGCGTCACGGTCTTCTATGCCTTTAACACCATCTCGATGCAGGTCGACATCGCCGGAATCGATGAAAAGGGCTTGGCGCAGGTAATGGGCAGCATGCTCGGCGACCTGACGTACTTTTTGGCCGGTGTCATGGCCTTTTTGATGGTGTATGCCAATAACTTCATCATGAAACGCCGCAAGAAGGAGTTTGGCCTGTACCAGGTGCTCGGCATGGGGCGCGGGCGCGTCGCCACGATCATGGCGCTCGAGACCGTGATCGTTTCGGTCGTGGCCTTTGTCGTCGGCATTGTGCTGGGTGTGGGACTCTCCCAGCTCATGACGTTCTTTACGGCCTCGCTTTTTAAGACACAGATCGCCAATTTCCACTTCTTTTTCTCGGTGCATGCGTTCAATCTGACCCTTGCCTGCATGCTCGTAATGTTTGTGCTCACGCTACTGCTGAACCTTCGCGCCGTGCGTCGTACCAAACTCATCGAGCTTATGGGTGCCGAGCGTCGCAACGAGAGTATCAAGACACGCAACCCCTGGATCGCGATTGCCATCTTTGTCGTGGGCGTGGTGCTTGTGGGCATGGCCTATTACCGTCTGCTACGTGATGGGTTCCCGCTAACCGCGACGGACAGCAAGCTGCAAGAGGCCATGAACCAGTTTGGTATTACGACCGCTATGGTTACCGTGGGCACCTTTGCCCTGTTCTGGGGACTCTCGGGCATGCTCATCAAGCTGCTGCAGAGCCTGCGCGGCGTGTATTGGCGCGGCCTCAACATGTTTACCGTGCGCCAGCTTGCGGCCAAGGTCAACACGGTGTGCTTTTCGATGGGCGTCATCGCGATGCTCCTGTTTTTGGCCATCACCTCGGTGACGTGCGGTATGTCAATTGCCAACGTGATGAACGAAAACCTGGAGCGCTATAACCCTGTTGATGTGTCTCAGACGTATGTCTATTACACGCCCGATACGCTCGACTACTACAAAGGGTACAAAGGGTATGTCAATCCGTCTGAGGCAGATCGCATGGTGCTGGCCGATACAACGGTCGATTTGTACCCTGCATGGCACGGCAAGGGCAAGTCGGCGGGCAACAACGACGAGACCGGCAAGAAGGTCAATATCGACGATGTTGCCGGTGAGCATGTGCAGATCGATTCGTATCTGAGTTACCCATTTGGCGGCTCGAATCCTTCGGTGACCCCAAGTGAGATGTGCAAGATCATGGGCGAAAAGCTTCCCAAGGCGTTCGGGGGTAGCAATGCCGATGCGATGGGTCTGTTTGTGACGCCGGCGAGCCAGTACAACAAACTGCGCCAGATGATGGGCGAGGAGCCGGTGCACATCGGTCACGACCAGTATCTGCTCACGTGTGATATGGGCGGCGAGCTGGTCGACCTGTACACCAAATACATGGCCGGCGGCCATGCCCTTACCTTGGGCGGGCATACGCTCAAGCCCGCAACCGATAAGTCGGACGAAGATACGGCGGCCATCGCCAACTCGGCGATGGGCAGTAATCCGGGTACCGTCGTCGTTGCCGACGAGCTGTTGTCCCAACTTAATCTGCAGCCGTATTCCAGTAGCCTGCTCGTTAACTACAAACAGGGGATGGATACGACTGAGGCAGACGAGAGCATTAAATACACGGTGCTCGACAATCTGCTCGTTGACGGCAAGGAGCCGGGGTCGTGGGGAATCTTCATCACACGCTCCGAGATGTACACGCAAGCAGCGCAAATGAACGGTCTTATTAGCTACCTAGCCATCTACATCGGCTTTGTATTGGTCGTTGCATGCGCGGCGATTCTGTCGATCCAGCAGCTCTCCAACGTGGCCGACGGCAGCCGCAGCTATCGTGTGCTGGCACAGATCGGCTGCGACGACCGCCAGATTCGCCATTCGGTGATGGCGCGGCAGGCGGTATTCTTCCTGTTCCCGCTGGCAGTGGGCCTGGCGCACTCCTTTGTGGCACTTAAGGTGATTATCGAGCTGGTGAGCATATTCGGAAATATGAGCATCGGCGGCACCGTGGGCCTCACCTGTGCAATCTTCCTGGCAGCATACGGTGGCTACTTCCTGGTGACCTACCTCATGAGCACCGGCATGGTGCGAGCCGCCATCGCCACCCGCTACAGCGAGTAACTCACCCAGTTTGGAATTATCGTAGGTTGAGCATAAGTCAGTGAAAACGCCCCTAAGCGAGCAAGGTGACGTGAAAGAGGAGGGAAGCGTACTTTGGGTACGCGACCGACGATTGAACGTCAGATTGCCGCTTAGGGGCGTTTGCAGCGTCGAGCCGTTACGCGGTTTGGCAAAACCGCGTAACTTCATCGTAGAAGCGCGTTTGCGGGCGGCGGATGCTCGTCTCCTGTCGCCCGCTCACCGAGGCCCGGCAATTGCCTTAATATCTTAAGGGCCTCGATTTGTCCAAGACTGAGCGAAGGAGCTCATCATGAGCGACGGAAAGAAAAAGCTTTCCTTCTTGACGGTCATCTCGACCATCATCTGCGTCGTCTTCGTTTGCGAGGCCGCCGCACCTGCTGCTGCCATTGGTAACCAGCAGTTCTTCTGGTGGATCTTCCTGATTCTGACCTTCCTGCTCCCTTATGGCATGGTCGTTGCCGAGCTCGGCACTACCTATGACGGTGAGGGTGGCATTTACGACTGGGTACGCGATGGCCTGGGCGACAAGTGGGGCGCCCGCATTTCGTACTACTACTGGGTTAACTACCCGCTGTGGATTGCCTCGCTGGCTACTATGTTCCCGGACATTTTGGGCATGGTCTTTGGCGTCGAGTTCAATCTGATTGCCAAGATTGCTATCGACCTTGCCTTTGTGTGGATTGTCTATCTTATGGGTCGCTCCAAGGCTGCCGACTCCGAGTGGGTCCTGAACGGCGGCGCCATCATCAAGGTCGCCGTTGCCGTTATCGTCGGCGCTTTGGGCATTTGGTACGCCATGGAGAACGGTTTTGCGAACGATATGTCCGCTGTCACCTTCTTGCCCGAGCTCACCAACACCAACGCGCTCGGCTACCTGTCGATCATCATCTTTAACTTTATGGGCTTCGAGGTCATCTGCACCATGACCGACGATATGGCCGATCCCGCTCGCGATATCCCCAAGGCTATCATCGTCGGCGGCCTGTCCATCGCCGTGATCTACCTCTTCGCTGGCTTTGGCATCGGCGCTGCTGTGTCGGCCGATTCCATCGATCCCGACTACGGCATGATTTACGCTGTCCAGACTATTGTGGGCGATTCCATGATCTTTAAGGTCATCTGCATCGCCTTCCTGATCACGCTGTTCGCCAACATGGCTGCCTGGTCCTTCGGCGTCAATTCCGTTGCTCGCTATGCTGCCGAGCATGGCAACATGCCCAAGGTCTTCGCCTCGATGATCTCGGATGACGACATGCCCAACGGCGCCAACCTGGTCAACGCCATCGTTGCCTCCCTGGTGCTGTGCCTGCAGCTGGTTCCCATCGACGCCATCTCCAACGGTGTCTTCTGGATGCTCTTCGGTACCTCCGTTGTCTTCCTGCTGCTGACCTACATCCCGATGTTCCCGGCATTCCTCAACCTTCGTAAGAACGACCCCAACCGTGAGCGTATCTTTACGTTCCCGTTTAAGGGAGCCATGATGAAGGTCATGCTGGCTATTCCCTGCATCGAGCTGATTCTGGCTATCGTTGCAACGCTGATTCCGTTCTCTGTCGATGAGATTGGCGATAAGGTCCCGATGATCGTCATCTTCATCGTGCTCTTGCTTATTGGCGAGGTTGTCCGCGTCGTCAGTGCTAAGGGCCGCGAGACCGAGTACAAGGGTCTCACTCCCGAGCTGGCTGCTCAGCGCCTCGCTGAGGAGTCCGAGGAGGACTAGAGCACCCGGATTCGGGGCTCCAACCTTCCTCGCGTACCAACGTACGCTTCGTCGGGCTTGTCGCTCCCGACTCGGGACACTCTAGCCTCTTCGGAGGCGTGCCCAAGCAACAGGTTTGCTAACCTTTCTCTGAGGTGGGTGTGAGCTATTGCTCCGGTAACCACCGCCCGCCCCAATCTCTCTTCCGTATCCTTCGTGCGTTTTGTCTCCGCGCACCGGGTTACGTCGTCGCTTGCCGGTGCGACATCCGTGAAAACCGGTGCCAGGCGCCCCGACCTTTGCCGGGGAACGGGCGCCTACCATCTCTTGGTTTTAGGATGCGGGTAACCCGCCTGCAGCAAGCGATCGTTCGATTTGGAGGAAATCTTATGCGTACGATCACCGAGTCCGAGTCCACCCCTAAGGCCGATGGCTTTTTTATGCCTGCTGAGTTCGCCCCACAGGATCGCGTGTGGATGGGCTGGCCCCATCGCACCGATACTTGGGCCCATGGTGCCAAGCCGGCCCAGAAGCAGTATGCCGCCATCGCTCGCGCCATCGCCGAGTTCACCCCGGTCACCATGTGCGCCAACCAGGCCGACTACGCCAACTGCAAGGCCGCCTTTGAGGAAGACGAGAACGTCACCGTTATCGAGATGACCACCGACGACGCTTGGTTCCGCGACACCGCTGCCACTTTTGTTATCAATGGCAAGGGCGATAAGCGCGCCAACCACTGGCACTTCAACGCCTACGGCGGCCTCGTCGACGGCCTCTATTTCCCGTGGGACAAGGACGAGCAGATTGCCCTTAAGATGGCTGAGCTTTCCGGCTGCCGTCGCTATCGTCCCGATGACATGATCCTCGAGGGCGGTTCCATTACCGTCGACGGCGAAGGCACTGTGGTCGTGACCGACCAGTGTCTGCTTTCCCCAGGCCGCACCTGCTCTGCGGTTCTGGAGGAGGAAGAGGATCCCGAGTCCATCTGGCCCAAGTTCAAGAGGAAGTTTGAGCCCTGGAGTGAGGAACTTCGCGCCTATATGGACGAGCACCTCAAGGATTACCTGGGTGTCGAGAAGGTCATCTGGGTCAAGGAGGGCATCGACCCCGAGGAGACCAACGGCCACATCGATGATGTCGCTACGTTCATCGCTCCGGGCGTCATGGCCTGCATCTGGACCGACGATCCCGAGTATCCGTTCTACGAGCAATGCCATGCTGTCTACGAGACCCTTTCCAACGCCGTTGACGCCAAGGGCCGCAAGATGAAGGTCTACAAGCTCTGTATGCCTGTGAACCCGCTGTTCATGGACCAGGCTTCCTGCGACACCATCGACGCCGACGAGAACGCCGAGCCGCGCGTTGCCAACGAGCCGCTGATCGCCTCCTACATGAACTACCTGGTCACCAACCACGGCGTTATCGTCCCGCAGTACGGTGACGAAAACGATCAGATTGCCGTTGACACGCTCCAGAAGATCTACGACGAGGTCTGGGGCGAGGGCGTCTACAAGTGCGTCGGCGTTCAGTCCGAGCAGGTCGTCTTCGGTGGCGGAAATATCCACTGCATTACGCAGCAGGAACCGTCCGCTTAATCGTCTGGCTTTCCGAGGCACCCCATCTCGCCGCTCAAACCGTCGCTCGCGTACCAAAGTACGTTTCGCTCCTCTTTCTCGGCGACCTGGGGCACCTCGAAAACCCAGCCGATCAATCGGACCGACGTAGCTTGTTACCGCATTAGTCATTGGTGCCAACCCTGGCAACGATGCAGGTCGAAAAACGTCAGCGAAAACCCGCCAGAGCGAGCAAGGTGCCTTGAAGCGAGGCGGCATTGACCTTTTGGTCATGCCGTCGAAGCTGAAAGGCAGATTGCCGTTCTGGCGGGTTTGCAGCGTCGAGCCGTTACGCGGTTTGGTAAAACCGCGTAACTAAATACGTTCCGCGATCTCGTGGATGAGGTAGTCGGTCTTTTCCCAGCCCAGGCACGGGTCGGTGATCGACTTGCCAAAGACGCCGCCGTCGACCGGTTGGTTGCCGTCCTCCAGGTAAGACTCGATCATAAAGCCCTTGACCAGCTTGGAGATGGACTCGTTGCGGCGGCAGCTGTCGAGCACTTCCTTGCAAATGCGATACTGCTCCAGCGGACGCTTGCCCGAGTTGTCATGGTTGCAGTCGATGATCGCTGCCGGATTGGCGTAGCCGGCATGCTCGGTATAGCGCTCGGCCAGGCGCTCCAGGTGTTCGTAGTGGTAGTTGGGGTAGGTGCGCCCATCGAGACCGATGTAGCCACGCATAACGGCGTGTGCGAGCGGGTTGCCGTCACACTCGACCTCCCAGTTGCGGAAGATGAAGCTCTGGTGCGCCTGCGCGGCGTAAATGGAGTTGAGCATAACGGTGGTAGAGCCGGCAGTGGGATTCTTCATGCCAACGGGTGCCGAAATGCCGCTCGACACCAGGCGATGCTCCTGGTTCTCGACCGAGCGTGCGCCCACGGCAACATAGCTCAGCAGGTCAACGAGGTATTGGTAGTTGGACGGATAGAGCATCTCGTCGGCGGTGAAGAAGCCCGTCTCCTCGATGACGCGCAAGTGCATATGGCGGATGGCCTTGACGCCCTCGAGCAGGTCATCGGGAGCCTCGGGGTTGGGGTTGTGCAGAAGACCCTTGTAGCCGGTGCCTTTGGTACGCGGCTTGTTGGTGTAGACGCGCGGAATGATGATGAGCTTGTCCTTGACCTCTTCGGCGGTCTTGACCAGTCGGTTCATATACTCGAGCACCGAATCCTCGCGGTCGGCAGAGCACGGGCCGATGATGAGCACCTTACGTGCGTCCTCGCCGGTAAAGACTTTGGCGACCTCGGCGTCAAATGCCTGCTTTTTGGCGGTAAGCTCGGCAGAAAGTGGCATTTCCTCGCGGATCTCCATGGGGATCGGCAGCCTGCGTTTGAATTCCATGGCCATAGGGGTCTCCTCAATCTATAGAAAGAGCAATAAGCGTATTGTCGAATGCTCGGCATTATCCGCTGTCGCACGCTAAAGTGCAAGCCCTTGTCACCCCGAAACCTACCAAAAAGGGACAGGTTTATTTTGGCAGGTTTTATCTGGGTAAACGTCGGCAGATGCCGGGAGGGAGCGGCGCCGCGCGGGACCCTAAGGCTGTTGTCGGTTCCCTAGGAAATACCCTGTGGGCAAAAAATGCCAAATATGAGTACGGTTGCTATCTTAGTATCATATTGCCTTCGCAAAATAATAGACATAACAGCAAAATATGTTCATTAACGCAAACACATATAAGTCCGCTATGGTGCTGTTTGATCAATTTAGGGACGCGTGTAAGCCGTGGGAGCGGCATTTGAGGCGGTTTTGGCTGTTACTAAAAAGGTAACAGTACTCATATTTGCCCTTTTTTGCCCACGGGGTCTGGAAAGCGCCGTCAGTGAGGTCTCAGGGAAGGCGTTTCGAGGCTCGAAGGACACAAAACGGGGGTGCAGGTTGTCCTGCGCCCCCGTTTTCTTGGCATTGCGGTTGTTTGCCGCCGGTTTTTACGCCGCTTCGTCGAACTGCGAGTTGTACAGGTCGGCGTAGAAGCCGCCCTGGGCGAGCAGCTCGTCGTGCGTGCCCTTCTCGACGATGTCGCCGTCGCGAATCACCAAGATCACGTCGGCGTTGCGGATCGTGGACAGGCGGTGCGCGATGACAAAGCTGGTGCGGCCCTGCATCAGCGCATCCATGGCGCGCTGAATGAGCTCCTCGGTACGGGTATCGACGTTGGAAGTCGCCTCGTCCAGAATCAGTGCCGGGCGGTCGGCCAAAATGGCACGGGCGATGGTCACGAGCTGGCGCTGACCCTGCGACAGGTTAGTGCCCTCCTCGTTGATCATAAAGTCGTAGCCACCGGCGAGCGTATGGATAAAGTGGTCGCAGCGTGCAGCGCGTGCGGCGGCTTCGACCTCGGCATCGCTCGCATCGGGACGTCCGTAGCGGATGTTCTCGCGGATGGTGCCGTTAAACAGCCAGGTGTCCTGCAGCACCATGGCAAACTCGCCGCGCAGTGCCGCGCGGTCCCAGTCGCGCACATCGACGCCCTCGACACGCAGCGAGCCGCCGTCCACGTCGTAGAAGCGCTGCAGCAGCTTAATGAGCGTGGTCTTGCCGGCGCCGGTGGGGCCGACGATGGCAATGGTTTGGCCGGGCTGCGCCTCGCAGCTAAAGTCGTGGATGATGGTCTTGTCGGGCGTGTAGCCAAACTTGACATGGTCAAACTCCACGTGGCCGGGGCGCTTCTCGGGAATCTGCGCGTCGGCCTTCTGCTCCTCCTCGGGCGCGGCCAGGAACTCAAAGACGCGCTCGGTGGCGGCAGCCATCGACTGCATCGTGTTGCTCACGTTGCCCAGCTGCTGCACGGGTTGCGTAAAGTTGCGCACGTACTGGATAAAGCTCTGGATGTCGCCGGGCGTGGCATTGCCGGTCAGCGCGAGCTGCGCGCCCACCACGACGACGCCCACGTAGCCCATGTTGCCCACCAAGCTCATAAGCGGCATCATCAGGCCCGACAGGAACTGCGAGCGCCAGCCACTAATAAAGAGGCGGTCGTTTTGACGGTCGAACTCTTCGATCGAGGCCTCGGCGCGGTCGAACACCTGAATGACGTTCTGGCCGGCAAAGTCCTCCTCGATAATGCCGTTGACGGCGCCCAGAACCTGCTGTTGCTCGCGGAAGTACGGCTGCGAGAAGTGAATCATTACGGTCAAGATAATCGCGGCGGCCGGCAGCGTGAGCACGGTGACGCCGGTAAGCGGCAGACTGATCGAAAGCATCATGACGAGTACGCCGATAATCTGCGTCACCGACGTGATGAGCTGCGTCACGCTCTGGTTGAGCGACTGACCCAGCGTATCGACGTCGTTGGTGATGCGGCTGAGTACGTCTCCCTTGCTGTGGCCGTTGAAGTAACTCATCGGCACGACGGCAATCTTGGCGGCGATTTCCTTGCGCATGCGGTAGCAGATCTTTTGCGTGACGCCGGTCATGAGCCAGCCTTGGATCAGGCTGCAGACAGAGCTCGCCAGATACAGGCAGAGCAAAAAGCCGAGCGTCTTGGCGATCCAGTCAAAGTCAACGTCGCCGGTGCCGTTGACCTTGGCGACCAGGCCTTCGAACAGCTTGGTCGTAACCTGGCCGAGCACCTTGGGTCCCACGATATTAAAGATGACCGAGCACACGGCAAAGGCGACGGCGACAAACACGGCAATCTTGTGCTGGCCGATATAACCGAGCAGCTGCCTCATGGTGCCCTTAAAGTCCTTGGCCTTTTCGCCGCGACGCATGCCGCCCATGCGGCCCATGGGACCACGCTGGCGGGTGGGCTTGGGAATCTGAGTCTTGGTCTCGTCTGCCATTAGCGCTCGCCTCCTTCCGTGACGGCTGCAATTTCTTCTTGGGTAAGCCCCAGCTCTTCGGCGGAAAGCTGCGACTGTGCGATCTCCAGGTACGCCGGGCAGCTGTGCAGCAGCTCCTCGTGCGTACCGGTGCCCACCACGTGGCCGTCGTCGAGCACGATGATCTGGTCGGCGTGCATGATGGTCGCGATGCGCTGGGCCACGACCACGAGCGCGGCGTCGGTAACGTTTTTGGCCAGCTCTTCGCGCAGGCGCGCGTCGGTCTTGTAGTCGAGGGCGCTAAACGAGTCATCGAACACCACGACCTCGGGCTTTTTGGCCAACGCGCGGGCGATGGCCAGACGCTGGCGCTGACCACCCGAAACATTGGAGCCGCCCTGGCTGATAGGGGAGTCGTAACCGTCTTCGCGCTCGGCGATAAAGTCCTCCGCCTGGGCGACGCGTGCTGCCTGGCGCATATCCTCGTCACTCACCATGTCGCCGGCAAACTTGAGGTTGCTCTCGACGGTACCCGAGAACAGACGACCCTGCTGCGGAATATAACCGATGCGGCGGCGCAGCTCGGAAAGGGTCATGTCGCGCACGTCGATGCCGTCGAGCGAAATGCTGCCGCCCGTGACGTCGTACAGGCGCGGGATGAGCTGCACAAGCGTGGACTTGCCCGAGCCCGTGGAGCCAATAATGCCGAGCATCTGACCGGCATGCGTGGTGAAGTTCACGCCGCTAATGACGTCTGCGCGGGCATCGGGATACTGGAAGCTCACGTCGCGGAAGGTGAGCTCACCGCGTGACGCGCTGGTCGCGGGCAGTTTGGGCGAGGAGGGGTCGTTGATGCTCGTGGGGCAGGTGATGACCTCTTCCACGCGCTCGGCTGCGACCTCGGCGCGGGGCAGGATGACCGAAACCATGGTGAGGATCATAAACGCCATGACGATCTGCATGGTGTAGGAGATAAACGCCATCATGTTGCCGACCTGCATCACGCCGTCGGACACGCCCTGCGCGCCAAACCAGACGATAAGCACGGTGATGCAATTCATGACCAGCATCATGAGCGGCATCATAAAGCTCATGGCGCGGTTGGTGTAGAGCTGCGTGGTCATCAGGTCGAGCGAAGCCTTGTCAAAACGCTCGAGCTCATGCTCCTCGCGGTTGAACGAGCGGATAGGCATAAGGCCGTCGAGCAGCTCGCGGGCGGTAAGGTTCACGCGGTCCACAAAGCTCTGCATCTTTTTGAACTTGGGCATGGTGAGGCCCATGAGCACGCCGACAACGGCCGAGACCGCGATGATGGCCACGGCGATGGTCCACTCCAGGCCGGTGTGGTTGGCCAGGACGCGCATGACGGCGACGATGCCCATGACGGGGGCCATCAGGCACATGCGGATAAACAAGGTTGCGGCCATCTGGATCTGCTGAATGTCGTTGGTGCAGCGGGTGATGAGCGAGGCCTGGCTAAACTTGCCCACCTCGGCCGGCGAGAAGTGCATAACCTTGTTGAAGGTCTCGCGGCGCAGGTCGCGGGCGATGGAGCAGGCGGTGCGCGAAGCCACGGCGCCGGTCAGGATGGTGGCGACCAGCGACACCAGACACAGACCAAACATCGTGGTCGCCATGCGGCTCAGGTAGGCGTTCTGCACGTCGGCGGGGTCGATGCCCTGTGCTTTGTACTCGTCTTGCACATAGCTCACGGCGCGTTGGGTCACGATGGAGCCCGACATGGAGCCCATTTTGTCCGCCATATCGTTGGCGCCCTCGACGAGCTTGCCCTGGTCGATTAGGCCGCCTTCAACGCCTAGACGCAGGCTCTTCATGGTGATCTTGCCACCGTCGGCATCAATCTGTTTTTGCATGTTCTGCGCCGCAGCGGCCTTCTGCTGCATCTCGGCGAGTTGCTCGGGCGTCATCGCCGCCATCTGCTCGGGCGTGGGCATGGCCTGAGCGGCGCCGCCATCGCTTGCCTCGGTAGATGCGCCGGTCATGTCGCCCATGGAGTTGGCATCGATGCCCTGGTTGAACGAAAGGACGACAGTCTCGGGGAGGCTCATGATGTCGGCAATCTTGCCGCCGTCGGCGCGCTCCTCCTCGGTGCCCTTGTACGTTCGAATGCCGTTATTGTCCGCCTTGCCAAACACGGCCTCCACAGCTTTGGCGTCCTTGGTGCTCATAAAGAGTTCGAGGTCGTCGAGCGATTTGGCGCGAATGGTGTCGGGCACGGGCGAGGCGATGCCGCCTTGCTGCACGCCCACGTCGACGATGTCGCTCATATAGGTAGGCAGTGCCAGATCGGCGTTGCAGCTGATTACGATAAGTACGATAGCTGCAAACAGTGCCGGGACATGTTTTTTAAAGAGCTTGAGAATCCTCACTCGGCATCTCTCCTTTCTTGATTGCGGTCGATAATTTCGTTGGCACGTCTAAGAAGGCGCACCATCTCTTGGGTATCTGTTTCGCCAAGCTGCTCGAGGAAGGCCGCGGTGCGGTCCTCGAATTCCCGACGTTTGATTTCGAGATCCTGGAATCCTTTGTCGGTCACCGTGACGTGTACGCGACGACGGTCGGTCTTTGAGTGCTCGCGCTCGACCCAGCCCTTGGCTTCGAGAGCGCGTAGGATATTGGCGATGCGGGCACTCGAGACCCAGGCGCGATCAGCGAGTTCGCTCGGCGTGAGCGAACCGCCAGCGAGCATGAGGGCGCGCATGACGGCCATCTCGCCGCCGAGGGCTTTGTCCGCAAAGCGCGAAATGCGCTGATGCATGCTGCCGAACTCGGTAAGGAGCTGACGCCCAAGTTCACGGAAATCGGTATCTTCCACCGAAAACCCCTAACACTAGAAACTATTTTCGGTGGAAGATGATACCCCAATACGCGGGCCTCATACAGTGGGCAATATTAAGAGCTCATTAAGACTTAAAATCATTCAATTGATGAAGCGTTTCAAATAACTATTATACACGCGGTTAGGCGAGGGGTTGTCACCACCATGACGACTGGGACCCATATAATCGCCACGTGCGATGCTCCAACTTCCCGCAAGGAGACACCTTACATAAAGGGGGATGGAGTCATGGCATTTGACTTCACAGGCAAGACCGCGATTGTCACGGGCGGCACTCAGGGCATTGGCCTCGAGATCGCCAAGGGCATCGTCGCGGGCGGCGGACATGTCGCGCTCATCGCAAGGAACGCTGCTAAGGGCGAGGCCGCTGTGGCCGAGCTTGGCGAGGGCAACAAGTTCTATCAGCTCGATGTCGCCGATGCGCCCAAGGCGCGCGAGACCGTCGAGCAGATTTTTACGGACCTGCCGCAAACCAACATCCTGATCAACTGCGCCGGCGTCATCAGCACCAAGAAGTTCGACGAGATCGATGACACCGAGTGGCGCCGCACCATCGACATCAACCTCAACGGTACCTTTACCATGATGAACGCCGTCTACCCGCACTTTAAGGCGGCCCATGCTGGCACTATCGTCAACGTAAGCTCTGTTGCTGGCAAGATCGGCGGCGGCCTGCTCGGCACCGCTGCCTACGCGAGCTCCAAGGCCGGTGTTAACGGTCTAACCAAGGCAGTCGCCAAGGAAGGCGGCAAGTTCGGCGTCCGCTGCAACGCTGTGTGCCCGTCGCTCACGTTGACCGATATGACCTCGATTCTCTCTGACGAGAACTCTCAGCGCATCATCAACGGTATTCCTCTGGGCCGCGCCGCCCAGGCCAGCGAGCCTGCGCAGATGGTGCTGTTCTTCGCTTCCGACTTCGCCAGCTTCGTGAACGGCGAGATCGGTGACTGCGACGGCGGCATCGTCCTGGACGGGTAATACCCCGCGATGATTATTCGGCGACGGCTCCTGCGACTCGGGACCGTCGCCTTCTTTCTGACATAGGCGCGTGCGGCTACGATTCGCATGCATCCAAAGGAGATATATATGAGTGAATCGACTGCGGTGGAGGCGCCGGCGGCAAAGGAGCCGTTCTTTAAGATGTCCTCCATCCCGGGTGCCAATATTTTGGTGCCGCTTTTGCTGGGCTGCCTGCTCAACACGCTATTCCCCGACCTGTTCAAAACGCTCGGCAGCTTTACGCTTGGCATGACTCAGCAGGGCGCAGGCCCGCTTGTGGGCGCCTTTTTGCTCATCGTCGGTACGACGATTTCGTTTAAGAGTGCTCCTGCCGCCGCTGCCCGCGGTGCCATTATCATCGCCGTCAAGCAGATCGTGGTCGTTGCCGTGTCGCTGCTCATCCTTTATGTGTTCAACGACAACCTGTTTGGCATCTCTGCCATGGTGATGCTGGCCGCTTGCACCGGCGCCAACAATGCTATGTACGCTGGTCTGATGGGCACCATGGGCAACGAGGCCGAGCGTGGCGCCGTCGCCATCACCACGCTCGTTGTCGGCCCTCCGGTCACGATGATTGTCCTTGGCGCCGCCGGTCAGGCTCCGATTGGCTGGTCGCTCGTGGGCGCCATCCTGCCGATCGTCGTCGGCATTATTCTAGGTAACCTGTTCCCCAGCTTTAAGAAGATGATGGCACCGGCACTTTCCGCCATCATCGTGCTCGTCTTCTTTGCCATGGGCTCGACCATGACCTTTGGCCAGCTCATTAATGGCGGTCTCCCCGGTATTCTGCTCGGCGTGATCTGCTCGGTGGTCTTTGCAATTCCCGTTATCGCGGTCGATAAGCTCACGGGCGGTACGGGTGTCGCAGGTGCGGCCATTTCGAGCTGCGCCGGAGCCAATGTGGCCACGCCTGCTGCCATGGCAAGCGTCAACGAGGCCATGTACGGCGGCGCGGTGCTCGCGACGGCCACGGCACAGGTTGCTGCCTGCGCAATCGTTACGGCTATTTTGACCCCGCTGGTCACCAGCTGGTGCTACAAGCATTTTGAGGGCCAGCAGAGCAACGGCAAGACAACGACCGACAAGGCCTCCGCAGCCGCCTAATGCCAAACGGTAATCAAAGCTAAAAACTAGCTACGCCACAGGGCGGCCACGGGGGATCCCGTGGCCGCCCTGCAGTTTCTGTAGGGTCTTTGGGACACTTTATCCTGCTAAAGCTGGCATAACAGCTAGAGTGAACGTCGTACAAAGGCAAGGAAAAAATCAAACAAATCGGTGAACGGTAGTTGTTCGCGCTCGCATTTCCTGCGGATTTGTTAAAAACGCCCTAATGGTATAAAAAAAGAAACATATAACAGCCCTGATGAAGGGGGTGGCTATGCTATCCTTCTCAAACGGGTGAAATCTTGGGTTTTGGGTTGCAGTTCCAAGGTGGAC
>CAUBGU010000020.1 GCA_958435545.1 uncultured Collinsella sp. | reverse complement strand
CCAGCCCTCGCCCATGTTGTTGCACACCGAAAGCACCGTGCGGGCCTTGTCGGCCATGGTGCCGATGCGCTCGGGCGCCTCGAAGCGGCGGGACTTCTCGAGCATCTCCTCCACCGGCGTGCGCATCCAGTCCACGAGCTTGATGAGCGCCTGCATACCAGCGCGCGTGGTAGCGGAGCTTCCCAACTCGTCCTTCTGCAGCTCGGCGTTGCTCATGGAGTACAGGAAGAAGTCGAGCAGGCCCGGCACCACGGCCTCGCAGCCCTCGCGCTCGATCACATCGACCACGTGGTTGTTAGCTGTGGGGTGGAACTTGACCAAGATCTCACCGACCACGCCCACGCGCGGCTTGGTGCCCTCGCCCACGAGCGGCATGGTGTCGAACGCGCGGATGGCCTCACGCGCAAGCTTGGTGTAGTTGTGCCTGTTGAACTTGGGCGCCAGCTTGCGGGCGCGCGCCATGTACTCCTCGTAGAGCGCGTTGGCGGCGCCGGGCGTGGCCTCGTACGGGCGGCAACGATAGAGCATCTGCATCATCACGTCGCCAAAGAGCACCGCGTAGACTGCCTGCTTAAGCAGCGCCGGCGTAATCTTAAAGCCGGGGTTATCCTCGCCGAGCGCCACGGTCGAAAGCGAGATCACCGGGATCTCGGGGTGGCCGCTCTCGCGCAGGGCCTTGCGGATGAGTGCGATGTAGTTGGTGGCACGGCAGCCGCCGCCGGTCTGGCTGATAACCACGGCCGTCTTGGACAGGTCGTACCGGCCGCTCTCGATGGCCTCCATAATCTGGCCCGTTACCAGAATCGACGGGTAGCAAATGTCATTGTTCACATAGCGCAGGCCAGCCTCGACAGCGTCGTGATCGGTCGAGGGCAGCAGCTCCAAGTTGTAGCCAGCACCACGGAACACCTCTTTGACCAGGTCAAAGTGGATCGGCGCCATCTGCGGGCACAGGATGGTGTAGCCCTCCTCGCGCATCTGCTCGGTAAAGGGCACCTTGGGCCACGCGGTCGAAGCGCTCTCGCGCTGAGCCTCAAACGTGTACTTGCGGCTCGCGAACGCGGGGGCATCCGTAGAGGGCGCCACCGGCGCGGCATCGCCCTGCTCGTAGGCCTCGCCCGCGGCCGTGGCCTCGGCCAAGCGCTCGGCCTCCTGGTCCTTGAGCGCTGCCATGAGCGAGCGGATGCGGATGCGCGCGGCACCCAGGTTGGACACCTCGTCGATCTTGAGCACGGTGTAGATCTTGCCGCTGGCCTCCAGAATCTCCTGCACCTGGTCGGTGGTCAGAGCGTCCAGGCCGCAGCCGAAAGAGTTGAGCTGAATCAGGTCCAGGTCGTTGCGCATCGTCACAAAACGGGCGACGGCGTACAGGCGGCTGTGGTACATCCACTGGTCGACGACGCGAATCGGACGCTCGGGCTTCACCAGGTGCGCGAGCGAATCCTCGGTAAAGACCGCAAAGCCAAAGCTCGAGATAAGCTCAGGCAGGGCGTGGTTGATCTCGGGGTCGTTATGGTAAGGACGGCCGGCGAGTACGATGCCATGGCCGCCGTGGTCCTCGACCCACTTAAGGGCCTCCTCGCCCATGGTCTGGATATCCTCGTGGAAGCGCGCATCGGCCTCAAAAGCAGCGTTGACGGCGGCATCGACCTCGGAGCGTGTGATCTTTGGACCGCGCACGCGACCGCGACCGGCTTGCGCATCGGCCACGCGGTCGACGGCGAGCACCTGGTACAGGCGGCGCTTGAGCTCGGTCTTGTCGTGATAGGGCACAAACGGGTACAGGAACTCGATGTTCTGCTCGCGGATCTCATCGATGTTGAGCGCCAGCGCCGTGGGGTAACTCATGACGATGGGGCAGTTGTAGCAGTTACCGGCGGTCGGGTCCTCCTTGCGCTCCCAGCGCACGCACGGCATCCAAATGAAGTCGACGTCACGGTCAATAAGGTTCATCACATGGCCGTGGCTCATCTTTGCCGGGTAGCACACGCTCTCGGACGGCATGGACTCGATGCCCGCCTGGTAGGTCTTCTTGCTCGACTGGTCGGACAGCTGCACGCTAAAGCCCAGGCGTGTAAAGAACGCGTGCCAGAAGGGGTAGTTCTCGTACATGTTGAGTGCGCGCGGGATGCCGACGGTGCCGCGCGGGGCCTCGTCGGGACTCAGCACCTCGCGGTTAAACAGCAGCTCGTTTTTCTTTTTGAAGAGGTTGGGGGCCTCGGTCTTCTGCTTTTTGTGGCCGGCGCCCTTCTCGCAGCGGTTACCGGTAATGAAGCGCCTGCCGCCGCCAAAGTCGTTGACGGTAAGCTGGCAGTTGTTGGAGCAACGGCCGCAGCGGACGTGTTTTTGCGTCACGGTGAGGTGCGCGATGTCCTCGGCCGAAAGGATGGTCGAAGTGCCGTCGGCGCCGGCGCGATCGCGGGCGAGCAGGGCCGCACCATAGGCGCCCATGCAGCCGGCGATGTCGGGACGCACGGCGTGAACGCCAGTGAGCTGCTCAAACGCACGCAGCGTGGCATCGGACATAAAGGTGCCGCCCTGAACGATTACCTGGCTGCCGATCTCCTTGGGATCGCGCAGCTTAATGACCTTGAACAGAGCGTTCTTGATGACGGAATAGGACAGGCCGGCCGCGATGTCGCCCACCGTGGCGCCTTCCTTTTGCGCCTGCTTGACGCGCGAGTTCATAAAGACCGTGCAGCGGCTGCCCAGGTCGACGGGGGCCTTAGCATGGATGGCAGCATCGGCGAACGCGCGCACGTCCATGTTCATAGACACGGCGAAGCTCTCGATAAAGCTGCCGCAGCCCGACGAGCAAGCCTCGTTGAGCATGATGTGCTCGATGACGCCGTCCTTGACGCGCAGGCACTTCATGTCCTGTCCGCCAATGTCCAGAATGAACTCGACGCCGGGCAGGAACGCCTTGGCGCCGCGCAGGTGCGCGACGGTCTCGATCTCGCCGGAATCGGCCTTGAGGGCCTCAATGAGAAGCGCCTCACCGTAGCCCGTGGTGGTCACGTGGCCGATGGTACAGCCGGCAGGGATGTGGTTGTAGAAATCGGCCATGATGACCTTGGCCGTGCCCAGGATGTCGCCGTTGTTGTTGCCGTACCAGGTGTGCAGCAGCTGACCGTCCTCGCCCACGAGCGCGGCCTTCATGGTGGTGGAACCGGCGTCGATGCCGATGAACACGCGGCCGGTGTAGCCTTCGAGCTTGCCCTTGGGGACGACCTCGGTGTCGTGGCGGCCCTTGAACTCGGCAAAGTCCTCGTCGGTGGCAAAGAGCGGATCCAGACGCTCAACCTCGGCACCCTGCGTGTCACCCAGGGCATCGATGGCCCCGATGAGCTGCGGGAACGTGCTGAGCTTGTTGGACTCGTGCGCCATGGCGGCGCCGCTCGCCACAAACAGGTGAGCGTTTTGGGGCACGATACGGTGCTCCTCGTCCAGATTGAGCGTGAGGTAGAAGCGGTGGCGCAGCTCGGAGAGATACTGCAGCGGGCCGCCCAGGAAGGCGACGTTGCCGCGGATGGGACGGCCGCACGCCAGGCCCGAGATGGTCTGGGTCACGACAGCCTGGAAGATGGAGGCGGCCACGTCCTCGGGGCGGGCGCCCTCGTTGAGCAGCGGCTGCACGTCGGTCTTGGCAAAAACGCCGCAGCGGCTGGCGATGGGATAGATGGTGGTGGCGTTGGCCGCGAGCTCGTTGAGGCCGCTGGCGTCGGTGTGCAGCAGGGTTGCCATCTGGTCGATGAACGCACCCGTGCCGCCGGCGCAGGTGCCGTTCATGCGCTGCTCGATGCCGTTATCGAAGTAGATGATCTTGGCGTCCTCGCCGCCCAGCTCGATAGCGACATCGGTGGCCGGGATGAGGGTCTCGACGGCACGCTTACTGGCGATGACCTCCTGGACAAACTCCAGGTCGAGCCACTGGGACAGCAGAAGGCCGCCCGAGCCGGTGATGGCGCAGGTCATCTGGGCCGTCGGCAGCACGGTCGCAGCGCCCTCGAACAGGTCGCGGGCGCAGGCACGGACGTCGGTGTGGTGGCGCTGGTACTTGGCGTAGACGATCTGGTTATCGTCGTTGAGCACGGCGAGCTTAACGGTGGTGGAGCCCACGTCAATGCCCAGGTGCAGGTTGCCACGAGCGTTCTCGGGGTTGAAGATTGCGCCTTCGGGGGCGTGGGCGGCGGCTACGGGCTCGGCGGACGTGGCGGGCTCGCTAGCGACGGACGTCTCCCCTGCCGCGTTCTTGGCATCGGCAACTGCCTCGGCAACTTTCTCGGCAGCCGCGGCCGCAGCCTTCTGCGCGGCGTCCACCACGGTGGGCGCGGCCTCACGCGCGACAGCGACCATACGGTCCTTGATGCCCTCGACGAGTTTGCTCATTGTCTCTCCTCTTAGTTGTTGGACTCGACGGTTGCGGCGGTGTCGGCCGCGTCCTCGAGCTGCAGGTTCAATAGCTTCAAGCCGTATTCCGGCACGTTGATATCGATGGGTTGGCCATATAGGTCGCCGGGACGCACAAAGGCGATAACCGTCATAATGCGCGCCATGGCCTCGGGCGATTCGGTGAGCCCACGCTCAAACCAGCGCTGAATCAGGCCGACCTCGGCACTCACGACGTAGGTAACGTAGTAGTCGAAGAACGTGCCCAGCGCCAAGCCCAAAATGCCCGTCTGTGCACGCGGCACCACGGCCTCGCGTGCGGTATCGATGATCTTTTTAATAAAGGCGGGGTCGCCGCCCGGGCCCAGCAGCGCACCAATTAAGTCGCGGTTGGCCGCAAGATAACGCAGCAGCTCAACCGAACCGGGCGCCGGCTCGAGCTCATCGATGTTGTGATAGAGATCAGGCAGCTGAGCTGCGGTGATGAGCTCAATGCGCTCACGGATCTCGGCCAGCAAGCCGTCCTCGATTTGATTGATAAAGTCAGGAATATCGCGGTAGTGCGAATAGAACGTTCGGCGCGTAAGACCGGCGCGCTCGGTGAGCGACGCGACGTTAATGCGCGAAAGGTCGCCGCTTTCGGCAAGCTCGCTGGCAAGCGCCTGGCGAAGGGCACGCTGCGAGCGAAGGGACCGGCGATCGCATTTCTCGAGCTGGGACAAGCGTCCTCCTTGTTACTCAGCCTGTGCGCTATTGCACAGTGCGAGTATTATTGCACACCGTGTGCATCAACACGTAAAGGCAATATTTGGGTTGTGACAAAGGGACGGTCCCTTTGTCACATTCAGCGACCGCCTAGGTTGTGCCAGTTGTGCCTGGCTTTTGAAGCGGCATTGCCGATTGTTCAAAATGTCATTCGTGGGTAGAATAGTGTCGACGGCAGCCCAAGTTCTGGAAAGCTGGGCAGCGCCGTTGTTTGCATTAGGGGGTCAACGCCTTAGCGGCGGCGACCCCTTCTGTTGCGCTTCGAACGCTGCTTGAGTGCCTCGGAAAGGCCGACAAGTGCCGTGAAGAACGAGACCAAAGCAGTCAGAAGCCTCACGAAATCAATCAAATCGGTCATGGGCATCACCTCCCATCAGATGGAGGGCGCTGCCCGGCACATGGAACTGCCGTCAACGATACCGATTCTATCAAAACTTAGTTATATATACGAATATATGTTCGCATGCCAAAGGTGCAGGGTTCTCGTGAAAAAGGGCTGTCCCTTTGTCACATTATTCGATGACGGTGCGGGGATTTTGCTTGTGCATGGTGGCGAGCATGTGTTTGGGGACGGCGTGGACCATGCAGCTGCCGATGGTCGCGCTCGCGGCGGCCTTGGCGGCATCGCTTGCGTTTTTGGTCACGTAGCTGTGGCGGAAACGCTTGAGCATGGCAATGTCGTTGCCGCCGTCGCCGTAGACCGCGACCTCGTCCTCGGCAATACCGTAATAGCCCGCCAGCCACGCCACGCTCTCGCCCTTGTTGCACGCCACGTCCGTGATCTCGAACATCACTGGATCGAACGGCGCGTTGACCACGCGGTCCGATCGCTCGGCCAAATATGCCTTAAGGTCGCGCTCCAGCTCGGGCGAGGTCACGCGGCAGTTGATCTTACACACATCGTGGCGCAGGATGTCGCCGATCGACTGATCGAAATACTGCTCCTCGTGATACCCGCCACGCGCGCGCATGCCGCGCATCACGATGCGCTTGATGGGGCTGTCCTTTTTAAAACCCGCCTGATGCATCTCAAACGAACCGCTCGAGAACATGCCATCGGGCGTGGAGCAATCAAAGCAAATGTCTGGGAATGCCTTGAGCAGCTCCTCGGTAACCTGCGGATCGATGGTCCAGGTTTTGAGCACCTCGCCATGACTGTCGCGCACGATGGAGCCGTTAGAGCAGCAGGCGTCAAGCGCCAGGCCCGTAAAGCCATGCTCGCCGACCGGCAGCGTCGAGCGTCCGGTCGCGGGAACCACATGCAGGCCAGCCTCGGTCAGCTCGCGAATGGCACGGCGGATGGTCCCATCCGCCTCATGCAGGGCGTTCAGCAGCGTTCCGTCTAAATCACTCGCGAACATCTTGATCATGGGCATGTCTCTCCTTCGTCTGCACGATATTGTAGACGAAGGAGAGGCATGCCCAAACAATGCCGTCACGGCGCGACGCGCCACTGCCTCCACAAATTCACGGTGCCCCAGTGCCTTAAGACATTCGCCATAAGCGACTTTTCAGCCGATAAAACAGCGCCGGCGTCAACGTCAGCACCGCAAACATGCCTGCGAATACAGTCGCCGGTGTCCATCGATCATATGCGAGCCCGTAAACCAATTGGCCAATAGGCGTTGCACAGGAAAGCATCATATAAACGAGTGCCAGCACTTTTCCGCAGAGTTCCTTTGGCGCTGACCGCTGAACAAATGAAACAATTTCGACCGATGCAATGCTTGCCCACGCCATGGCCCATGCCGAGCCGGCCGCAAGCGCGGCAAACGCTAATTCATCAGGACCGCTCAGTAGCGTGACAATAATCGGTACGACTCCAAAACAAATCATCGCAACATATCGACATATGCCCTTGAAGGAAAAACGATGCGGCCAAATACCGACCGAACCACTGCCGACAAGACCGCCTAAGCCCATAGCCACCTCAATAATCCCAACAAAGGATGATTGCATTCCGAGATGCTTTGCAACAATAACGGGAGCACCAATCGTTAACCCAACTAACGCAAGGTTCAAAATAGCCGCAAGCAAAAACACAACGAGCAATGATGCGTTTTGAAACAGGTACCGAATCGACTCCCGAAAATCGCTTCGGCATGTCGAGCAAGTCGTACTGTCCCCTGTCATTCCAGATGAGGCATTTTGCTTGAGTGCGCCCCCGAACAGTAGGGCTGACATCGCAAACGTCAACGCCGCGGTTTCGCATAGAGCATCGACACCAAAGCACCCATAGACTGCCGTCCCGACTACAGGCCCCAAGATATTGCTCGCCATGGTTATCTGCGAGACCAACGCAGTGGCACGCTCAACCTTTTCTGGGCCCGTCATGCGCACCGTCTCAATTTGAAGCATCGGTTTCAGCAGCGATTGGATGCCATATTGGACGCAAAGCATTGCTACCACGACAACGGCAAGAGGCAGCGAACGCTTCATGGGGATAAACAACAGTGATGCAGCCATCAGAACAATGCCGAGCACCACAAGGGCCCCGCGATGACTTCCGCGATCCGCCAAGATTCCGCCAGCCGGAGTCGCAAGCACGCCCGGCACGAACGCTATCGCCGCGACGGCACCATATAACGTTGATGAGCCGCTGCAGTCGAACAAGTAAAGCGGGCACGCAAAGCACAGTGCCGACAACATCGAATACGCGCACAGCTGTGCAACAAGAAGACCGAAAAGCCTGATAGATTGCACTGTTTTTTGCGTCAACGAGACGCTACTCCTCCGCATTCCAGCCATAAGCCTGCCCCCTATACATACCATTAGTATGTATTTAATGACTTGAAAAGGGCAGCCGTGGCTACCCTTACAAATCAATTACATACCGTCAGTATCTATATTACCACCCAGCACGGTTCCATACGTCCCATATCTGAGCCGTTGTCTGGAGCACTTCATTACCCAAATCGAGCCCCACCGCGGCCGCCATCTGCGCCAAACATTGCGCGCGAGCGAGCATTCGACCCTTGTTCTCAAGCGGACGGAACAGCGGCAACAGCCAAAGATTCGCCAACAACGATACCGCCTCCGCCGCTTCGCGTGGGCATGCACACGCAATGGAGCCGTCGGCGATGCCCTCCTCGATCACTGGCAGGAGATAGCCATCGGCCGACTCGTCAAACGAACCTTGGTACTGCATCGCCAGCAGCCGCGAGCTTTTTACCGGATCTGCCGCAGGATGCATGCGAGCCCATAGATCGATTTGCGGAACGACGGACTCGGGCGCATAAAGTCGTTTGAGCTTTTGGGCTCCCGTCATATTGCCAGCACCGAGTGTCGCGCGGCGGCGCTCAACAATCGGAGCCATTGCCCGATCAAATGCGGCGTTGAAAATCTCTTCTTTGCTCTTAAAGTGATGATAGATAGCACCCTTGGTCATGCCATCGAGGCGGTCGACGATATCTTGAATGCTCGTCCCCTCATAACCCTGTGCGCAGAATAGCTCCAGCGCCGCGTCGAGAATCTTCGCGACCGTCTCCTCGGGATATTTATTACGACCCATAATCCGTCCATCCGCAACGCAAGTCTTGTGCCTCATTGCAGCATTTTAACGTTGCGGATGACAGGTGGTCGATCCTACACCGCGGCGGGGCCGTGTTCGCCGGTACGGATGCGGATAACCTCCTCGACCGGCTCAACCCAAATCTTGCCGTCTCCGACGGCGCCGGTGCGAGCAGCATTGCAGATAATCTCGACAATTCCGTCGACATGTTCATCGGCACAAATGAGCGTGAACTGCACCTTAGGGATCGTGTTGACAAGCAACTCGTTGCCGCGCACGTATTCCTTCCAGCCATGCTGCGCGCCGCAGCCCTGCACTTGGTTGATGGTCATACCACGAACATCAGCAGCAAACAGCGCATCTTTAAGAACCTCAAGCTTTTCGGCACGAACAATCGCCGTAATCTTCTTCATAGTGAATTCCTCTCAATAATCAACGTATCCCTTTACATGAGACGCAGGTTTCCCAAGTGCCGCAAACCAACCTCAGAGATCAAAAAGTTCAACTGACTGGTCTTAGCAGGTTTCCCAAGTGCCGCAGATTGCCGTGAAAGAGGAGCGAAGCGTACTTAAAACGGCAAGGTGCGGTGCTTGGGGAAGCTGCTAATCGAGTCCCGAGAAGGAGGGATACGCGCTCTCGCCGTGCTGACTCGCATCCAAGCCCAGTGCCTCGTCGGCCTCGTCCACGCGCAGGCTGCCGTGGAACAGCGCCTTGACCACCGCGGCGATCACCAAGCCGAGCACCAGCACTATAGCGACCGTCACCACAATGCCCAAGATCTGCGAGACGAGCAGCGACACGTCGCCCGTGTAGAACAGGCCGCCCTTACCGGTCCACGAAAGCTCCGGCACGCAGAACAGGCCCGTGAGCACGCCGCCCAAGATGCCGCCAATGCCGTGGCAACCGAACGCATCGAGCGCATCGTCGTAGCCGAACCTGGTCTTAAGCTGGCTGATAGCCAGGTAGCAGACAGGCGAGACGATCAGGCCCATGACCAGCGCCGCCCACGGCTCGACAAAGCCTGCGCCGGGCGTGACCACCACAAGGCCCGCAACCAGACCGGTGCTGGCACCCACCAGCGTGGGGCGACCGGTATGCACACGCTCGACGGCAAGCCACGAGACCATGCCCGCCGCGCTGGCCGTCACGGTGTTAAGGATGGCAAGCGCCGCCACGGCGTCGGCCTTAAACTCGCTGCCGCCGTTAAAGCCAAACCAGCCAAACCAAAGCAGCCCGGCGCCCAGCGCCACAAACGGTACGTTATGCGGGCGGTAGCTCACCATGCCAAAGCCTCGGCGTCGGCCGAGCATCAGGCAGAGAATCAGACCCGTCAGACCGGACGAAATGTGCACCACGTCGCCACCGGCAAAGTCGAGCGCGCCGATGATGTCGCCGATAAAGGAGCCATCGCCGCCCCAAACCATGTGGGCGAGCGGCGCATAGACCACAAGCAGCCAAATACCCAGGAAGGCCGTCATGGCACCAAACTTAACGCGGCCGGCCAGGCTGCCCGTAACGATAGCGGCCGTGATCATGGCAAACGCCATCTGGAAGGCGATGTTGATGATCTGAGGATAGACGGCACCGTCCGCAGCATTGCCCTCGGCCGCCTGCAGCACCTGGTTGAGCACCGGCAGGCACAGCAGCTGGTCAAAGCCGCCAATAAACGGGCTGGAACCGTCGCCACCGTAGGCCAGCGACCAGCCGGCGACAATCCACAGCACACCGACCAAGCCAATGGCACCAAAGCACATAAGCATGGTGTTGATGACATTTTTGCGCCTGGACAGGCCGCCATAGAAAAACGCCAGACCCGGTGTCATTAAAAACACGAGCATGGTGCAGATGAGCATAAACGTTGTCGATCCCGTATCGTACATTCGCTCCCCCTTGGTCGCATGAACGTTGTCGGCGCCCATAATGCGGCCGAGGGGCAACTGGTGTAGACCAGATACGGCGTTGTTAAACGCTGCGTTGTCGAATGGAAACGGTGCCGCAATCTTGGAAACGGCGCGGCAACGGGCGCGAAACGAACGGGAAATACGCGAGCAAGGGGGCCGTGAGTGCACCCGTCCCGACTAGCGACGGAACAGCTCGTGGGCGCGGTCGCGGAGATTAGTTGCTCGAATGACACCTTCGTAGCGATTGATGCGCAGACGCGGGAAGGCGTTAAAGAAGCGTAGGTCGCGGCGGCTGAGTGACACGCTCGGCACCGGACGGCTCATGCGCTTGCCTGCGAGGCGACGACTGAGCGACGGACGCGGCATGCTCGGCGCGGCATCGGCCACGCGGCGGGCAGCAAGCGCCAGGCCGCGAGCACCATCCGCGATAAACGTCGGCATCGAAGCCTTCTCGCGCAGGGCATCGAGCGCGGCGTCACCCAGCTCGGCCAGCCACGCGTTAACGGCACGGCTACGGATGTGCGTCTGTGCCACCGAGTCAATCGTAGAATCGGGAATGCGCTCGAGCATTGAGTCGGACGCGTCGGCAAGCGACTCGTTGATGCGGTCGGCAAGGTCGGCCCGGACGCGCTCCAGCTGATCAGACAGACGCCGCCAGCTCGCCAATGAGCACAACGCGTCGACCATCATCGCGACCGCGACGATAAAGGCGGACAACCGCACAATCAGCACCGGCAGATGGCCAAGCAGCCCCAGCAATGCCGGCTCCACTAAACGGCAAATGTACAACGCACCCAGGCCAAACGCGCAGGCCCAGTACAGACAGATACGTCCGTGCAGGTTAAACGGCAGATGCGAATAGTCCCAAAAGCGAGCGCCCGTTGTTTTTTCCAACAGCACGCCTACGCTGTACTCAATCACGCTGCATACGAGCGCTGCAGCGACGAACTGGCTCGGGGCATCCGGAATCCCGCGCAACAGCAGCCAGCAGGCAATGCCGCCCGCGCCATAGATAGGGCAACACGGTCCCAGCAAAAAGCCGCTGTTGGCAAAGCGTCCGTGGTTGAGCATGGCGCAGACTGTCGATTCCCATGCCCAGCCGCAAAAACCGTAGAAGGCAAACGAGAGCACCAGTGCCGAAAGCGGGCAGGCGGCAAGCGTCGCGCCGTCAAAGGACATGTCGATTGCGATCCCCACCGTCTACCCTCTCCTCTTTTCACTCGATGCTTTACTCACGCTATCGTCCGTCTCGTCCTTGCGCGGCAGGCGGCCGGCGACCGTCTCACGCAGAGCACACCATTTATCCGCCAGACAAACAATCCACGCCTCGCGACACGTCGGCGGCACCGGCACCAGCGGAAACATATGCCGCACGATAATATTCCGCTCTCGCGGCGTCAGCTCAAAATCTTCCTCGGCACGCGCCAGGGCAAAAAACGGGTGGCGAAAGCCATGCAGCCGATGGCTTGGGTCGGGATCGTGCCAGTCATAGAGAAAGTAATCGTGCAGCAGGGCCCCGCGCAGCAACGAGGCGCGGTCGACCGAGACACCGACGCGGCCCAGGCGCTCGGCAAAGGACAGGCTCGCCCGCGCCACCGAGGTCACATGCGTATACACCGTCACATCGCCATGCTGGATAAACTCGCGCGTCAGGTCCAGACGGCCCGCCTGTGCCAGTTGACGGGCAGCATGGTCTACTTCGCACGCGATTTTCTCGGCACGAACGGCATCGGACATGCTGCCTCCTTCCAGCGACTCACGGCGACAAGCCACGGCCTGCGCACAATCGATAAAAACATCATGGAACACATCAGTATGGCATCGGACAAAACGTTTTGCCCCACCAGTTGGCGAATTACCGCGCCGCCGTCACATATCAAACGCCAAAATGTGCGAGACTGTCTTGTGCAATTGTGCCGGCCGAGGGAGTGCCGGCGCACGATTCGCATGGAGTAACCCACAACGATGCTGCTTACGCAAACGACAACGCCCGAGGACGTCAAGGCTCTCGACCGCGCCGAGCTTCCGCTGCTCTGCGGCGAGATCCGTCAGGCAATCCTCGAAAGCTCCGCCGCCGTCGGCGGGCACGTTGCCCCCAACTTGGGCGTCGTTGAGCTTACGGTTGCGCTTCATCGCGTATTTAACTCCCCCATCGACAAGATTGTCTTTGACGTTTCGCACCAGACCTACGCCCACAAGGCGCTGACGGGGCGCGCGTACACTTATATCGATCCGGAGCGTTATGGTGAGGCTTCTGGCTTTGCCAATCCCGACGAGTCCGAGCACGACCTGTTCGCCATGGGTCACACCTCGACCTCGGTGAGCTTGGGCTGCGGCCTTGCCCACGCGCGCGACCTGGCGGGCGATGCGTACAACGTCATCGCCATCATTGGCGACGGCTCGCTTTCGGGCGGCCTGGCGTTTGAGGGCTTCAACAATGCCGCCGATCTCGACAGCAACCTGGTCATCATCGTCAACGATAACGACCAGTCCATTGCCGAGAACCATGGCGGCCTGTATCGCAATCTGGCCGAGCTGCGCGCCAGCAACGGCGCCTGTGAGCGCAACATTTTCCGCGCGATGGGGCTCGACTACCGCTATCTGGACGCCGGTAACGATGTGTTGGCCCTCGTCGACGCGCTGCAGGAGCTGCGCGATATCAATCACCCCATCGTGCTGCACGTCTCGACCGCCAAGGGCAAGGGCTTTGAGCCAGCCCAGAGCGACCCCGAGCGCTGGCACCACGTGGGTCCGTTTGACATGGCGACCGGGCGCAAGCTCTGCCCGGGCCATCCGAGCGAGCCTGCGCCGCGCACCTACGCCGACATTACGGGCGAGGCGCTCAGCGCCGCCATCGAGCGCGATCCACAGGTCGTTGGCATCACGGCCGCCACGCCCTACATCATGGGCTTTACACCCGAGCTTCGCGCTGCCGCCGGCAAACAGTTCGTCGATGTGGGCATTGCAGAGGAGCACGCCGTGACCTTTGCCACCGCGCTTGCGCGCTCGGGCGCCAAGCCAGTCTTTGGTGTGTACGGCACGTTTTTGCAGCGCGCCTACGACGAGCTGTGGCACGACCTGTGCCTCAACGACGCCCCGGCAACCATTTTGGTGTTTGGTGCGTCAATCTTTGGCACCACGTCCGAGACGCATCTCTCGTTCTTTGATATTTCCATGCTGGGCGGTCTTCCCAACATGCACTACTTGGCGCCGGCCTGCATGGAGGAATATCTGTCCATGCTGAGCTGGTCGCTCGACCACCGCGAGCATCCCGTGGCAATCCGCGTACCGGGCATCGGCCTGGTAAGCCGCCCCGACCTTGCGCCCGCCGAAGACACCGACTACAGCGCCGTTCGCTACAACGTGGTGCGTCAGGGCCGCGACGTTGCCGTGCTCGCGCTTGGCGATTTCTTTGAGCTGGGCGAGCGCGTGACAAACCGCTTGGCTGCCGAGTACGGTATCGAGGCCACGCTCGTCAACCCGCGCTTTGCAACCGAGCTCGATCGCGAGTTCCTCGACAGCCTTGTCGCCGAGCATCGCGTTGTCGTCACCCTCGAGGACGGCATCTTGGACGGCGGCTGGGGCGAGCGCGTGGCGTGCTACCTGGCCTGCACGCCCGTGCGCACGCGCACCTTCGGCATCGCCAAGGGCTTCCCCGACCGCTACGACCCCAACGAACTGCTCGCGCAGAACGGCATGACGGTCGAGAACATGGCCGCCGAAGCCGCAAGACTACTCAACGAGTAAGAAAACCTCCGCAAGGAAAGCACCCCCCTGCGGAGGTTTTTGTTTTCGCGACGCGATTATCTCAATCTGTAACATCTAGGGCCCGAATTCCCGTCTAACTGTTACAGATCTAGACAAGACGTCTTAGTCCCTGACCTTTGTCTCAATCTGTAACAGATAGAGACCTTTTGTCCGTCCAGATGTTACAGATCGAGACATTCGAATTCCCCTGAAGAGAAAATCTCGATCTGCAACAGTTAGAACCCATTTCCTCGTCTACCTGTTACTGATTGAGACAAAACAGCGAGGCGGGCCGTCCGAAAAGCACTATCTCAGCTGCAATAATCGACGTTTGCCCAGATAAAACCTGCCAAAATAAACCTGTCCCTTTTTGGTAGGTAGAATTACCCATAAGACAAGTATGTTTCTGAGTTATTTCGTGTTGACCCATTTGAGCGCGATGGGGTATAACTCTACTCAACCGCTAGGGATTTTATTGAGAAAGGTGTTCTACCATGAGCAAGAACCTCTCCCAGCAGGTCGTTCTCGACCGCCGCGGCTTCGTTGCCGCCACCTTCGCAACCGTCGCCGGCCTTGGTCTTGCCGGCTGCTCCGACACCAGCGCCGAGGCCGACAAGGGTTCCGCCGCCGGTTCCTCCAAGAGCTCCGAGGATACCGAGGCTTCCACCACGCTCGACGCTAAGGCGTTCGACAAGCTCGTCGACAACGGCCCCCAGGCCGATGACGACGCCATCGCCGCCAGCACCTGGGCCACGGCCGTCAAGGACGCCGGCGTCTTTAAGATCGGCGGCGTTCAGACCTCCACGCTCTTCTCCCTCCTCAACGAGAAAGACGGCCAGACCCGCGGCTTCGATGCTGGTATCGCACAGCTCCTGTCCAACTACATTCTGGGCGAGAACAAGGTCGAGATCACCCAGGTGACCTCGGACACGCGCGAGTCCGTCCTGCAGAACGGCCAGGTCGACGCTGTCTTTGCCACCTACACCATCACTGACGAACGCAAGAAGCTCGTCTCCTTTGCCGGTCCCTACTACTACACCCAGCAGGCTATCCTGGTGCTCGCCGATAACGACGACATCAAGAGCGTCGACGACCTGGCCGACAAGAACGTCGCCGTCCAGTCCGGCTCCAACGGCCCCGCCATCCTGGAGGAGTTCGCTCCCAAGGCCAGCCAGCAGGAGTTCAAGACCGACGAGGAGGCCCGTCAGGCACTCCAGCAGGGTCGCGTTGACGCCTACGTCATCGATAACAACATGCAGCAGAGCGCCCTGGTCCGCGAGCCCGGTAAGTACAAGATCGCCGGCAAGCCCTTCGGCAGCAAGGAACCCTATGGCATCGGCCTGCCGCTCGATTCCGACGGCGTCGCCTTTGTCAACGACTTCCTTAAGAAGATTGAGGACGACGGCACCTGGACCGAGCTGTGGCAGATCTGCATCGGCGACCGCACGGGCGACACCAATGTTCCCGAGCTGCCCGAGATCGGCGCCTAGGCAGCGAGCCTGGTAACGGCCGCAACGAAACCATATGGAAACGCACGATGCGCTTTATTGCGGTAAACTGTTTCCACACAGAGTTGTCGGGGCTTCCGTACACACGGAAGCCCCTTTCCTTATCGGCGGGAGGTCCGCATGAGTCTCTCCGAGCTCTGGTCGCTCTATGGCCAGAACTATATCGACGCGCTGCTAGCAACCTGGGGCATGACGCTTGAGTCGTTTGCCATCGCCATGGTGCTGGCCGTCGCCGTCACCGTGATGCGCGTGTCGCCGCTCAAGCCGCTGCGCGTCTTTGGCGACCTGTATGTCCAGGTCTTCCGTAACATCCCCGGCATCGCGCTGCTCATCATCGTCGTCTATGCGCTGCCGCCGCTCAAGATTGTTCTGCCCTACCGCACCTGCGTTATCGTCGCCACGGTCCTTTTGGGCTCGGCCTTTGGCTCCGAAAACTTTATGAGCGGCATCAACACCGTCGGCGTCGGCCAGGTGGAAGCCGCACGCTCGCTGGGCATGAACTTTAGCCGCATCCTCGCCAAGATCGTGATTCCGCAGGCGCTGCGCTCGAGCGTGCTGCCCATGACTAACCTCTTTATCGCCGTCATGCTCACCACCGCACTCGGCAGCCAGGTGCCGCTTAAACCGCAGGAGCTCACCGGCGTGGTGAGCTACATCAACACGCGCTCGCTCGGCGGCGTCGCCGCGTTCTTTATCTCGGCGCTCGGCTACCTGGGCACGGCCTTTGTGGTGAGCCACATTGGCAACTACATCGATAAGAAGGCGAGGATCCTCCGATGAGCAAGCATTCCTCCCCTGCACTCACCATGCGCGATGCGCTCTACGAGGCTCCCGGCCCCAAGATGCGCGCCAAGATTCGCATCGGCACCGCCATCTCACTCGTCGCCGTGGCCGCGCTCGTCGCCCTGGTGCTGCAGCGCTTCTATGTGACCGGCCAGCTTTCGGTCCACTATTGGTATTTCTTTACGCACCTCACCACCTGGAAGTTCTTGCTTGCCGGCTTTGAGGGCACCGTTAAAGTCGCACTCACCGCTGGCGCCATCGCGCTGGTGCTGGGCTTAGCCCTTATGCTCGGCCGCACCAGCGACATTAAGCCGCTGCAGCTGGTCTGCCGCGTGCTCACCGATTTCTTCCGCGGCGTACCGAGCCTTCTGTTCATTTACTTCTTCTTTTTGGTGCTGCCCCAGTACAAGATTGCGCTGCCGTCGTTTTGGATGCTCACGCTTCCCGTCGCGCTCGCTGCCGCCGGCGTGCTGGCCGAGATCTTCCGTGCCGGCGTCAACGCCGTGCCGCGTGGCCAGGTCGAGGCGGCCCAGGCGCTCGGCCTCTCCAAGGCTAAAATCACCTTTAAAATCGTGTTGCCGCAGGCTATTCGGTTTATCATTCCGTCGTTGATTTCGCAGCTTGTGGTCGTAGTCAAAGACACCACCGTCGCCTACGTGGTGAGCTACCCCGACCTCATGCAAAATGCCCGCGTGCTCATTACCAACTACGACGCCCTCGTGTCGGTCTACCTGGTAATCGCGGTCATCTACATCCTCATCAACGTCGCGATTAACAAGGCTGCTGTCTACGTTTCGCACAAGACCGGCGCGACCATCATCCGCTAAGCACCCACGTTCTCAAAGCATAAGGAGCCGAGCACCATGGCACAGAGCACTTCTACTTCTGGCAACCAGCCGCTTATCGAGCTCAAGCACGTCGATAAGCACTATGGCGACCTGCACGTTCTCAACGACATCAATCTGTCGGTCGACCGCGGCGAGGTCGTCGTTGTGATCGGACCCTCGGGCTCGGGCAAGTCGACCATGTGCCGAACCATCAACCGCTTGGAGACCATCGACTCGGGCGAGATCCTCATCGAAGGTCAGCCCCTGCCGCAGGAAGGCAAAGACCTTGCCCGTATGCGCGCCGAGCTGGGCATGGTGTTTCAGCAGTTCAACCTGTTTGCACATATGACGGTGCTGCAGAACGTCATGCTGGGGCCGGTCGACGTGCTGGGCGTGTCAAAGGAGGAAGCTCGTGAGCGCGCCATGGACCTGCTGAGCCGCGTGGGCGTGGCCGAGCAGGCCGACAAGGTGCCCGCACAGCTTTCGGGCGGCCAGCAACAGCGCGTGGCCATCGCCCGTTCACTCGCCATGCAGCCCAAGGCCATGCTCTTTGACGAGCCCACGAGCGCCCTTGACCCCGAAATGATCAACGAGGTGCTCGAAGTCATGGTCCGTCTGGCCCAGCAGGGCATGACGATGATCGTCATTACGCACGAGATGAACTTTGCCCGCCGCGTGGCCGATCGCGTCGTCTTTATGGCCGACGGCCAGATCGTGGAAACCGGCACGCCCGACGAGTTCTTCGACCATCCCCAGACCAAGCGTGCCCAGGACTTCCTCAACTCCATCAAGGGCCACTAACCCAATTGCCACGCGGGCGAATTCGTCAGTAACGTTTGTCCCGCGCCACCCCTGTGCCATGTCCACCCGGATTCGAAAGCCACACCCATGATCGGAACCCGTACCTCATCGTCCTACACCCCGCACGTCGACGTTGCCCCCGCCGACCGTCCGCTCATCCTGGTGGCGCCGCGTTGGGAAGAGGCAAAGCCGTTTTTAAGCGAGACGCTCTCCCCCAACGAGGAAATCGCAAGCGTCTTTGTCGATGCCATCCTTGCCGCCGGCGGCCTGCCGCTGCAGATGTCCATCACCGAGGACATTGAGGTCATCCGTCATTACGTCGATATCGCCGACGGCATCGCCATTCCCGGCGGCCCGGACGTCAACCCCAAGCGCTGGGGCGATGATCGACCCTACGACCCCACCCTCTGCTGCGAGATCCGCGATAGCTTTGAGTTTAAGCTGGTCGGCGAGTTGCTCCGCGCCAAAAAGCCGCTCTTTACCACCTGCCGCGGCACGCAGTTGCTCAATGTCGCCACCGGCGGCACCCTGTGCATGGACGTGCCGAGCCTGGGCGCTCGCGAGGGCCGCACGCAGTGGCGCCATACCCACGTGCTCAACGACCCCGTGCATCCCGTCGAGGTCGTGCCGGGCTCGCTGCTGGAGCGCGCGCTTGGCGGGCACAGGCTGATCCAGACCAACTCCGCACACCACTGCTGCGTCGACCGTCTGGGCAAAAGCACGCGCTTGGTCGCCAAGGCAACCGATGGCGTTCCCGAGTGCATCGAAGTCGAAGGCCAGCCGTTCTGCCTGGGTGTGCAATGGCATCCCGAGTACACCTGGCAGACGCTCGAGACCGACTTTAACCTGTGGAAGTCGTTTGTCGAGGCAGCGGCAAAGGTTAAGCAGGCCCGTTAGCTCGCGAATCACTCAGGTTAAAGCCTCCTAAGCCAGAGGGGGCGGACACCAGCCACGGTGCCCGCCCCCCTATATTTGGTATGCTCGGTATGATCATCCCTCACAAACAATCAAAGAAATCTCGACCGCAATCGGTCTACAGTAAAGCAAATGGCAAAAACGCTTGCTACGTTTATTAGGCAGTCAATTAGAATCGAAATGCATTGACTATTCCCCAACGGGGTCACGCCACAAATCCACATGAGCATCGAGGCTGGAAGCGGAAGCATGGGAATGGCCCCGAGCTGTATGTAGACCGCTACGACGTTGACAAGCAGCAGCATGCCAATCGGACCGAAGCCGGACCCAAAATAGGAAACAGCGATCACGCAAGAGACCACGTATGCAAGGCAGACGACACTCGCCAGAAGAAGTCGATAGCAAAATATATTCAGGTTGAAATACTGCTGAGCATCCAAAACGATTACGCAGTTAAGACAGTACAAAACGACACTCGACAAGATAAACGCGCCCAAAAGGGCAAAAGAAGACAGCGCCACTCGCGCAACGATAGCGCACACACGCTTCCCTCCCCGAGCCTCCGACAATCCCCAGGGTTCCTCAATAAAGCCCGAACTGACAAAGCGAGGCACAATGCAAGCCGCGATGAACGGAAAGAACAATGCATGAGCCAACGGGGCTACGTTGAACAGCAGACCGCGAAAAACCTCTGCATTACCAAATAGAAGGACATCCTCTGCCGATAGCCGAAGCGTCGGGTCTGGGAAAAAGCCCAAGAAACTGTTCTCACGGAGGCTACAGAACCACATCGGGAAAGAATTAAGCTGCAATACCACCATGCACGCATAAATTACCAGGATTAAGGCGTACGTCCATTTGCTCACATGCTTCAATTCTGAATGAAGGAATCTTCTAGTCTGACGAGCCATTGAGCACACCCCCAGCACGAAAGCTCACGAGAGCGTAAATCAATACCGATAGACAGCTGGCTGCCACGCCATATCCCAGAAGCGTCAGCTGCCCCATATCGCTATACCCAAAGGCACATCCGACTCCAAGGTACGGCCCCGGAAGAAAGAAGATCCATCGCAAGGACGGTATGGGCGTCTGAAGGTAAGTTCCGTAGAGCGTCAAGCTCATGACAAATCCAATAATTATCGCAGCCCCGCTCAATACAGCGCTGCCTGTAATCCGATAGATGGTCACCGTCTCCAGCGCAACCGATATCACCAATACAGCGTTGACTATCATTGCAGGCAAAAATGCAGCCAGCATGTCGTGCGAGAGGTTATGCCCTCCACGTATTATGGCTATTGCAAAAAGAAGAAGGCAAAGCGCGCTATATGCTACGCCAATTATTAAAGCAAACGAAAGCACATGTGCTAGGACCCCATTAAAGCGGGTAAGACCTCTTGCTGAAGAAATTCGGTGTCCCTCTTCATAGCCGCACTCCTGTAAAATCGCCAGGCAAACGATGAGCGGAACGAACAGAGACGTGCCGGCAAAAGCACTGCGCACAAGGGACTCATCGGGTGCAGAAGGATCGATTACATTCCAGCAGAAACCAATATCCTTCCCAAAAACGCTATTGCCAAAGGCGAGCAACGTTGTTCCGTTTTTTAGAAAGACACCGAAGAGAAGGCCGAACGCCAGAATAAGCGCAAGACCAAACTTCGCCGGAAACATCCTGTGCAAACGCATCATATCTGCCTTTATGGGATGGATCGCCCGCTTCATAGCGAGACCGCCTTCATCAAGCGCCTGTAATACTCTTTTAGAGATGGCGCCTCATCCCTTATGACGTCCATCGATTCCATTTTCAGCAGTTCGCCGTCATGAATAAACACGCAACTTGTTGCAACTGATGCCAACTCATCCAAATCATGACTAGAGATGAGCATGGTCTTACCCTGTTCTCGATTCAATCGACCGATAAGGGCCCATATACTCTCGATGCCCAACGGGTCCAATCCATTTGCCGGCTCATCGAAAATTAGTACGTCGGTGTCGCCCAATAAAGCCGTAGCTATATCCAGTCGCCGTTTCATTCCCAGAGAAAAACTGCTCACGCTCTTTTTCTCATCGACGTCCAGCCCGACTAGGCTCAAAACGCGAGGAATCTCACGATTCGCATCAAGCCCCCATTCCGCACATCGGATCCGAAGATTCTCAACCGCACTGAGGGATTGGTATGCTCCGCTGGAATCTGGCACATAGCCGACACGCGTCCGCATCAGGCCAAGCTCTCTTTTTGATTTGCCTCCAAAGAGCTCCACGCTCCCCGACGATGGCTCGCAGAGGCCCAAGACGATTTTAATAAGCGTGCTTTTGCCCGCACCGTTTGCACCAACAAGGGCAAGGAGCTCAGACTGATGCACCTCGAAGGAAACGTCATGCAAAACGCGCCGTTTCCCGTAGCGCTTTGACACCTTTGATAGCTTTATCGCTGATGCGTTCATTGGACCCCCGTTCTGCTTGATAGAAAACCGCTCATATCGTTCCTCCTTTCCTTTATCGTTTTCCATGGTTTTTATTGTTTTTCGATAACTCATATTTGTCAAGATAATCTAAAAGAAAGAACCCGTGTTAGACACGAGTTCCTTCACGCTGATACTTCGTTTTAGTTGTTCGCCTTAAGCTACTCGTCACTCAAATCGACAGCAAAGACTGATGTCGGAAGCGACGCCTCATTGCCTCCGCCATCCCGCATCTGCCTCACAACATTTTTTGCGCGCTCGACAATAAGCTCCTCAAGCTCTTTCTCGTTCACGCGCTGAATAATATCTCCCGGTTGACAATCAAGCTCATCACAGATATCGAGAAGCGTCTTTAGGCGAATAGCTTTTATCTTTCCGTTTCTAAGCTTTGAAATATTAGCCGGAGTATGCCCCGTCGCCCGAATCAGATCAGCGCTGGTCTTTCCGGTCTTAAGCAGCTGCGTCTCAAGCTCGATGATGAGATAGCTCATGCTTCCTCCTACACAAGCTC
>CAUBGU010000019.1 GCA_958435545.1 uncultured Collinsella sp. | reverse complement strand
GGCTTGGTGGCATCAATCAAAAACGCGACGACATCGACATCGTTCAGCTCGAACAACGCGCTCTTGTTGAGCTCGGATCCCAGACCGTCCTTGGGCTTATGAATACCCGGGGTATCGACAAAGACCAACTGGTAGCCGGGACGGTTGACGACGGCGCGCATGCGGCGGCGGGTCGTCTGGGCCACCGGTGAGGTGATGGCGACCTTTTTGCCATAGCAGGCATTAAGCAGCGTGGACTTGCCTGCGTTGGGGCGTCCGACTAGGGCCACGAAGCCGCTGCGGAAACCAGGCTCAACGTCGCCAAAGCCCGCGAGGTTGTCGTCTTCGTCGCACAGGGCGTCGAGCTCCTCATCGCTCATGCCCTCAAACGGGTCGAACTCCTCGACATCCTCGAGCCCCTCGGTATCCACCGCGTCCAAAGTCTCGTCGTCCAGGATCTCATCGATAGGCTGCATATTGTCGGACATGAAAATCCCTTTCTAAATAAAGTCGAGCGCGTGGGCAAATACCAGCACGCCCACAATCGCGGCGGTGATGGAAAGAATGTATACAGAGGCGGCGGCGATGTCCTTCGCACGCTTGGCCAGCGGATGGAGCTCCTGGGTCGCTAGGTCGACGATAGCCTCCATAGCGGTGTTGCACAGCTCGCCGTGAATCACCAGGCCACAACAGATGATAATCGTGGCCCACTCGGCAATGTCGAGGCCCACGATACAGCCGGCAATGACGGTGCACACGCCCGCCACGAGCATGACCTTAATGTTGCGCTCGGTCTTGACGGCGGTGACGAAGCCCTCCATGGCGTAGGAAAACGACTTTAAGAAGGACGGATGGTCCTTGTTCGATCCGGGAATCATAGACGGCTCCTAGTCGTGGGCGTGGTTGGTGATGGGGCCGACGTGGACTAGCTTGGGGTCCTCGCCGCGCTCGAGCGCCAGATCGCGCAGGATGGCGTCCTCGCGGGCCTCCATGACCTCGGCCTCGTCGTCATCAATATGGTCATAGCCCAGCAGGTGCAGCATGCCGTGAACGAGCATCAGACGGCACTCGTCAGCGGGGCTATTGCCAAAACCGGGGGCCTGACGGGCAATGACCTCCGGGGCCAAGATGATATCGCCGAGCTCGAGCGTCTCATCGGCGGGAATGTCATCGTCAAAGGCCGAGTCGCATTCAAACGAGAGCACATCGGTGGTGCGGTCGATGCCGCGCCACTCGTGGTTGAGCTCGTGCATCTCGTCCTCGTCGACATACGAAAGGGAAATCTCGACTTCACGCTCAACGCTCTCGGCGGCAAGCACAACCTCGCAGATGTGCTCCACCTCCTGCGCGTCGAGCAGCGTATCGAGCTCGGCATCGTTGCTGATCAATACACTCAACGGGACTCCTTCCGGTCACGTGCGCGTTTCTCGCGCACATCATCATAAGTATCGTATGCCTCGACGATACGACCCACCAGGGCATGGCGCACCACGTCGGCACGCTCGAGGTGAGAAAATGCGACATCGTCGACACGGCCCAAAATCTGCTCAACGTCGGCAAGACCGCCACGACGACCCACCAGGTCGCGCTGGCTCAGGTCGCCGGTAATCACGAACTTGGAGTTGAACCCAAGGCGCGTCAGGAACATCTTCATCTGCTCGGGCGTGGTATTTTGCGCCTCGTCGAGTACCACGAAAGCATCGCTCAGCGTGCGGCCGCGCATGTAGGCAAGCGGGGCGATCTCGATCACGCCGCGCTCCATAAGCTCATCGGTTCGCTCGCGATCCATCATGTCAAAAAGGGCGTCGTAGAGCGGACGCATGTAGGGATCGATCTTTTCCTCAAGGGTACCGGGCAAAAAGCCCAGATTCTCCCCCGCCTCGACAACCGGACGCGTCAAGATCAGACGACCCACCTCGTGACGCTTGAGCGCGGCAACGGCGAGCGCCATAGCCAGATAGGTCTTACCGGTACCGGCAGGACCCAAGCCAAACGTGATGGTATGCGAGCGGATGGCATCCACATAGCGCTTTTGCCCGAGCGTCTTGGGGCGAATGACGCGGCCGCGATACGAAAGCAGCACGTCATCGCGAAGCGACGTAGCCTCGTGCTCACCGTCGCGTAAGACGGCCAGACAGCGAGAAACATCGTCGGCAGACAGCGTGCGCCCGGCGGCCGCCTCGCGAAAAGCATGCTCGAAAAAGCGCGCCACGAGTTCGACCTCGTTCGGGTCGCCGCTCACGGAGATGCTGTCGCCACGGGCGACCACGTGGGCGTGAACTGAGCTCTCCAGCGCACGAAGGACGCCGTCGCCGGCGCCCAAAACGCGCGAGGGATCAATCCCCTCGGGAACGGTAAGTCTAATCTTCGAGGCTTCCATGAACCTCCCTGCGTGCATGGACCAAGCCGGAATCATCGACTCCGATGATAGCAACATCGAGCAGGCACGGGGCTGTAAGTCCACAGGTATCGTCAAGACGGGCATGATGGAACGAGCCGAGCGTCAGGTTGTCACCATACTCGAGCACGGCACGCTCGACCGTGCCCACGCGACGACGAGCGTCGGCAATAGCGAGCTCCTGTGCGGCGGCCCGCATACGGCGGCTGCGCTCGGCCATAACCTCGGGTGGCACCTGGTCGGGCATGTCGGCAGCAAGGGTACCGGGACGCTTGCTGTAGCGGAACACGTGCATACGCGAGAAACCCACACGGCGGCACAGCGCCAGCGATTCCTCGAACTCCTCGTCCGTCTCACCAGGAAAACCGACGATGACATCGCACGAAAGGGACGCCTGGGGCAAGATGGCACGAATCATACGCACCGTGTCCTCAAAGGCCTCGGCGCTATAGGGACGGCCCATGCGATGCAGGGTCGCCGTGCAGCCGGACTGCACGGGCAGGTGCAAAAACGGGGCGATACGCTGCGGATAGCGCGCCATAACCTTAAGCAGGCGCTCAGAGATATCCATGGGCTCGACCGAGGAAATGCGCACATGCGGAATAGACGTGCGCTCCATGATGGCCTCGAGCAGCTCATCGATTTCGACATGCTCGTCGGTCGCGCTCTTGCCATCGTAGGCGCCCAGGTTCACACCGGTCAGCACCACCTCGGGCACGCCGGCCTCCTGGGCCTCGCGAACTTGCTCGAGCACGGACTCAACGGGCACGGAGCGCTCGGGGCCGCGTGCCTTCCACACAATGCAATAGGTGCAGCGATGGTTGCAGCCGTCCTGAATCTTCACGCCCAGGCGAGAACGACCGAGCGCATCGACTACCTCGCCATCGCTGCAGGCGGGAACGCTATCGGATTCGACACCCAGCACCTCGCAGACACGCTCGGCGACGTCAATCTTGGACGGCTCGGCGATCACGCGATCGGAGAGCTCCAGCAACTCCTCAGGATGCAGGTTGACGACGCAGCCGGTTACGAGCACATAGGGCTCGTTTGGATGGGCCAGCGCATGACGGACGGCCTTACGGGTCTTGGCCTCGGCCTCGCCCGTAACGGCACAGGTGTTAATGACGATCAGATCGGCATCCTGGGCCTCCACAATAGCAAAGCCCAGGCGCATAAGATCGGCAGTGATACGGTCAGACTCTACCCGGTTGACACGGCAGCCGAGATTAACGACGGAAATATGGGGTGCGAGCACGCGGGCTCCTTAATCGAGGATATCGTCGAGGGCACTCTTGATACGGTCGGTCACCGACTTCTTACCGGAAGCGACGTCATCGCCCATCTCATCGGCAAAAGCACGGAGCAGCTCGCGTTGCTTATTGGAAAGATTGGTGGGAACGACCACGCGCAGCTGCACGATCAGGCGGCCACGCGAACCGCCACCGCCAATGCGCGGCATGCCGTAATTATTGACGCTCACGGTGTCGCCGTACTGGGCGCCGGCGGGAACAGTCACCTTAACGACCTCGTCGGGCATAATGCCCTCGACCTCGATCTCGCAGCCGAGCGCAGCCTGCGCAATCGAGATATCGCTCACCAGGTACAGGTCGTCACCGTTGCGCTTAAAGCGCTCATGGTCGGCAACACGCACGTTGACAATCAGGTCGCCCGAAGGCTCGCCGCGAAGGCCGGCCTCGCCAAAGCCGCTCACACGCAGCTGGCGACCGGTCGAAACGCCGGCGGGAATATCGATGTCGATCTTTTCGTGCGAAGGCGTGCGGCCCTGGCCGTCACAGGTCTCACAGGGATGATCGATGACCGTGCCCTCGCCGTGGCAGTCGGGGCAAGGCGAAGAGGACTGGACCTGGCCCAAAAAAGAGCGCTGGACCGTGGTGACATAGCCCGTGCCGTGGCAGCGGCTGCACTGTTTTTCGGTCGCACCGTCAGCCTTGCCCGTACCGTTGCAATCCTCGCAGGGAGCAAGGCGGTCATAGCTGATCGTCTTTTTGCAGCCGAGCGCCGCCTCCTCGAGCGTCACCGAAAGCGAGATGGCCATGTCACGTCCGCGACGACGCTCACAACGACTGCGGGCGCCACCGCCGGCACCGCCGCCAAAGAACGACGAGAACAAGTCGTCCATGCCCATGCCGCCAAAGATATCGTTGATATCGACGTAACCCGAACCACCAGGGCCGTCGGCGGTGCCGTAACGGTCGTAGTTAGCACGCTTCTGCTCATCGGAAAGAACGGAATAGGCCTCGTTGAGCTCCTTGAACTTGGCCTCGGCCTCGGGGTCGTCCGAAACATCCGGATGTACGGTACGGGCCTTCTTTAGAAACGCGCGCTTAATCGTCCGCGCGTCGGCATCCTTGTCGACGCCAAGTACCTCGTAGTAATCCCTATTTTCCGACACGACCGAATCCTTCCGACTATCATTATTGTCACAGTGCGTCCTATACCCAAGCTGGGCCGACCGCAAACAGAGGGTTTGATGTTATTGCATTTGATACGGCGAAAGCATGGCCCGTTGCGAGCAACTCGCGAACCAAACCGACACGAGCGCGAACATGAAGCCGTTGGCAAAACCGTTGGCAAACTGCATCGCACCACGCTTCCACCACAGCAGGCTGCGATGAAGCACACCGTCCGAAAGCACCATGAACAGGCCCATGGTAAACGGAATAAAGCACATCACGGCAAAGGCCGAGAACACGCCCGAGATGGCCGACAGCACCAAAAACGGCGCCACGATGCCCATCAGGTAAAAACCGGTACGGGCTTTGCCTTCCAGGCGCTCGGCCTCAACATGGGCGCGGCCGACCAGATCGCCGCCCGCGGCGCCGTTGGTGCCAGCATGACCCATGCCGCCAATGCGGACCTCGTCGCCATCGTGCGTGCCGGCAGGAAACTCAATTGTCTGCTCGGAGGTTACGCGAGTACGACCGCTGCCACCGCAATCGGGGCAGGGGTCGGCCACGACCTTACCGGAACCGCCGCACTCGGGGCAGACCGACTGAAACGTGCCCGCACCAAACAGGAAGGACAGGTCGACGTCGATGTGGCCGCGGCCGCCGCAGCTCGGGCAGGTATGGGCATGCTCAGACGAAACGGAGCCCGAGCCGCCGCAGTTGTTACAGGTGTCGAAGCGCGTGTAGCGGACGGTCTTGCGGGCACCGCCCTTGGCCTCCTTGGCGTCGAGTTTGATATCGACGACCACGTTGGCGCCGTTCTCGGGATTGTAGGCAGCCTGCCCACGACGTTGCTGTCCCCAAGCGCCACCAAAGGGGAAGCCGCCCTCAAAAGGATTGCCATAATCCGTGCTGCCGGCGTAGCCGCCACCATAGGGCGAAGCCGTAGGAGCACCGGCAAAGGGATTGCCAGAACGCATGGCGTCGTAGCGCGCACGTTTTTGCTCATCCGAAAGCACGGCGTAGGCCTCGGAAACCTCTTTAAACTTTTCCTCGGCATCCGGCTCTTTGTTAACGTCCGGATGGAGCTTGCGAGCCTTTTGCTGGAAGGCCTTTTGAATATCACGCGAGGTGGCGTCCTTGGAGACACCCAAAATCTCGTAGTAATCTTTTTCGTTCATCGTCGCCATGCGCGGCAACCTCCTGCTCACAGCAGCGTATATATTCTGGTAATTCTACCCGAGCGGCCTAAGCTAGATCCCAAAACAGCTCGAACAGAACATTTCCATCGAGCCAGCCCAAGTGGGTGGGCGCTAAACGGGCACAGGCGCGACCTGCGATAACGTCTTTCGAGGCGATGCGCCCCGCATGTCCTTCAATATGATCGGGCACCCAGGTGGCAAGGCCCAACTCGACCGCACGGTCGCAGGCCGCCGCCAACTCATCTGCAGCGATCACGCTTGCCGAGCGAACCAACAGATCGGGCCCAATGCCACGCGTCATGCGACAGGCAAGCATCAAATCCTCGGCCGCCGCCTCGCGCTGCGACAGATACTCGGCATCAAACGTCGTCGCGGCATCGTCGCGTTGCACCAAGCGCACGCGATACGCATCGCCGCGAGCAAGCACGTCGGGAAACAGCCCGGCCAAGCGATCGAAATCCTCGGCGTCGAGCATACCGGCGGCAGAGCGGCCCAAACCCAGATAGCCCTGTCCGGTCCAATAGGCAATGTTGTGGGCGCACTCATGGCCGTCGAGCGCGTAGCTTGCCACCTCATACGGGTGATAGCCGGCCGCACTCAGGCGCTCACGCGCCGCATCCATGCATGCAGCCTGAAAATCCTCGTCGGGCTCGAGCGACTCGTCGCGACACGCCATGCGATAGAGCGGCGTGCCCTCCTCGAGCGTGAGCGGGTACACCGACACATGATGCGGCGCCGCCGCCAACACGCCATCGAGTGTGCGCTGCCAGCTTAGGTCGGTCTGCCCGGGAAGGCCGCACATCAGGTCGCACGACACGACAAGCCCAGCGTCCTTGACCGTCGTGATGGCAGCGAGCGCCCGATCGGCATCGTGAATGCGGCCGATGGCGGTAAGTTCGGCGTTATCGAGCGTTTGCACGCCCAGAGAGACGCGCGTGACACCCACCCCGGCAAGCGCAGTGGCAAGCTCTGCGGTCAGCGATTCGGGATTGGCCTCGCAGGTAAACTCAACAGGCTTGCACCACGCAGAGATACGCCGGGCAAATTCTACCAAACGCTCCCCCGCCAGCGACGGCGTGCCGCCGCCAACATAGACGGTGCGGATCTGTGCAAGCGCGCCTGCGTCGCCAAAAGCATCGAGGCGCACATACAACTGCTCAAAATAGGTATCGAGCGCAACGCTCATGTTGCACGGAGCAAAACTGCGTGAGTCAAAGTCACAGTACCGGCATTTTTGGGCGCAAAACGGCACATGCACGTACAGCGCGGTAACGACCACCGTTAGGCCTCCAACGGATGAGCGGGCACCGACTCGCCGGCGGCAAGTGCGGCCTCACAGGCCACCACATCGTGCTCGATATCATCGACCAGTGCCATGAACTCCTCGTATGTGGAGCAACGCACCACCTGAGCGCGCCAGGCGGCAGCATGGGGCATGCCCTTTAGATACCAGCTTGCGTACGTGCGGGCACGCGACATGAGCGGCAACAGCTCGTGCGTGAGCGTCAGGTGCTCGCGCAGGGCATCCAGGCGCTCAACCGAGGAGCGAGAAGGAACCGGCGTGCCATCGAGTGCAAGGGCTCGGGCATCGCCGAACACCCATGGATTGCCGTAGATGCCGCGCGCGATAAACACCGCGCTGGCACCCGAGCTTTGCAGATGCTCAGCAGCGTCCTCTGCCGAGAACACATCGCCCGAACCGATAACGGGAATCTCGACGGCGTCGGCCACCTCATCGACGACCGACCAATCGGCCTGGCCCGTATAGAGCTGCGTGGCGCAGCGACCATGTACCGCCACCGCGGCGGCCCCTGCTCCCTCAAGCATCTGGGCAAACGTCGCGGCGTTGCGGTCTTCGGCGTAAAAGCCCTTACGGATTTTTACGGTCACGGGCACATGCGCCGCGCCCACCGCCGCCTCGACGATCTGCTCGGCCAGATCGGGAGTGCGCATAAGCGCCGAGCCCTCGCCCTTGGTGACGACCTTGCGGGCGGGGCATGCCATATTGATATCGATGAGCGACAGGCGATCACCCACACGCTCCTCGACGGCGGCGACGGCACTCGCAAACTGATCGGGCTTGGAGCCAAAGAGCTGCACGCAAATCTGCTGTTCCTCGTCGGCAGGAAGCACCAGTCGCCAGGTCTTGTTGCTGGCATAGGCAAGGCCCGCCACGCTCACCATCTCGCTGTAGGCAAGGTTGGCACCGCGGCGGCGGCACATGACGCGGTAGGCAGGGTCGGTCACGCCCGCCATGGGAGCCATAAGGAACGGCTGCTCGGCATAGGCGCCCAGCAGCCGCCGACTATATTCGGAAAGCGCCATAGATCTACTCGTCCACCTTGAGGATAGCCATAAACGCCTCCTGCGGGACCTCGACCGAGCCGATGGCCTTCATGCGCTTCTTGCCCTCTTTCTGCTTCTCGAGCAGTTTGCGCTTGCGCGAGATATCGCCGCCGTAGCACTTGGCAAGCACGTCCTTGCGACGTGCCTTGACGGTGGAGCGGGCAATAATCTTATTGCCGATAGCGCCCTGGATGGGCACCTCGAACAGCTGACGCGGAATAATCTCCTTGAGCTTGTCGCACAGGCCGCGGGCAAGACCGTAGGCCTTGTCCTTGTGGACGATAAACGACAGCGCATCCACCTCGTCGCCAGAAAGCAAGATATCGAGCTTCACGAGCCCGGAAGGACGATACTCGTTGAACTCGTAGTCGAGCGAGGCATAGCCCTTAGTGCGGCTCTTGAGCTGGTCAAAGAAGTCCAAGATGAGCTCGGCAAGCGGCATATCGAAGCGCATCTCGACCGATTTGCTCGTCAGGTGGATCATGTCGGTCGTAACGCCGCGGTGCTCGATGGCGAGCTGCATGACGGCGCCCGTGTACTCAGGTGGGCAGATGATCTTTGCCTTGAGGTAGGGTTCCTCGATACGCTCGATGCGCGTGGCCTCGGGAAGGTCCTGCGGGCTGCGGACATCGATCATTTCGCCGTCGGTCTTGTAGACGTGATAGTCGACCGAGGGACTCGTGGCAATGAGGTCCAGGTTGAACTCGCGCTCCAGGCGTTCCTTGACGACTTCCATGTGCAGCAGACCCAGGAAGCCCACGCGGAAGCCAAAGCCGAGCGCCACGGACGTCTCGGGCTCCCACACCAACGAGGGGTCGTTAACGTGGAGCTTATCGAGTGCGTCACGCAGGTTCTCGTAGTCCTTGTTATCGATCGGGAACAGGCCCGTATAGACCATGGGCTTGGCCTCGCGGTAACCGGGAAGCGGCTCGGGGCAGGGGTTCGACGCCCACGTAAGGGTATCGCCCACGCGAACGGCCTCGGGGTCCTTCAGACCCGTGACCACGTAGCCCACCTCGCCGACCGTCAGCGCATCGACCGGGGTCTCGGCGGGACGCTTGACTCCCACGCCATCGACCAAAAAGTCGCCCTTTGCCTGCATCATGCGCAGGGTATCGCCCTTCTTGATGGAGCCGTCAAAGACACGGACCGTGGCAACGACGCCGCGGTACTCATCGAAATACGAGTCCAGGATGAGCGCTTTGAGCGGCGCGTTTGCATCGCCCTTGGGCGGCGAGATCAAAAAGACAATAGACTCCAGCAGATCGTGAATGCCCTCGCCGGTCTTGCCCGATACGCATACGGCATCGTCGGCAGGGATTGCCAGGTCATCCTCGATCTCGGTCTTAACCTCGTCGGGATGAGCCGAGGGCAGGTCGATCTTGTTGATGGCCGGCACAATGTCCAGATTGGCGTTCATGGCAAGCGTCGCGTTGGAGACGGTCTGTGCCTCGACGCCCTGTGTGGCGTCGACAACGAGCACCGCGCCCTCACAGGCTGCCAGCGAGCGCGAGACCTCATAGGTAAAGTCCACGTGGCCCGGCGTATCGATCAGATTGAACTGATACGTCTCGCCATCGTCGGCGTCATAGGACACGCGAACGGCATTGGACTTGATCGTGATGCCGCGCTCGCGCTCGATATCCATGGTGTCGAGCAGCTGCGACTCCATGTCGCGTTCGTCGACGGTATGGGTGAGCTCGAGGATGCGATCGCTGATCGTGGACTTGCCATGGTCGATGTGCGCAACGATTGAGAAGTTGCGGATGTGGGAAATGTCAATTGAAGTATTCATGCGGACTATCTTACCCGAGCGGTACAAAAAATGGAGCCTGTTCCATAAAACAGGCTCCATTTATGCGCGTAATCTGTGTGGTGTGAAATTTACAACTTAAGCGTTGATGCTGTTCACGAGCTTGGCAAGACCGGACTTGCGGTTGGAAGCCTGGTTCTTGTGGATAACATGCTTGGCGGCAGCCATGTCGAGACGCTTGGTGACGGTCTTGAGGGCAGCCTGGGCCTTCTCGGCGTCGCCCTCGGCGACGGCGGACTGGACGTGCTTGGTCAGCGTCTTGAGCTCGGACTTGACAGCCTTGTTACGCATGCGAGCTGCCTCATTGGTGCGGATACGCTTCTTCTGAGACTTGATGTTTGCCACTTCTGGAGTTCCTTTCGAGTTCCTTGCAAAAAATGTATGACACCTCTGAGACACGGTGAGGTCATGCAAGCGCCTACTATAGCACGCTCCCCCTCAAAGGGATAGAACGAATTTGTCAAATAGGCAGGTATCATCACGATTTTCTCAAGATGTTCGTAATCCAGAGCAAAAGCGCGGTCTGAGAATCGGCCGAACCCTTGAGCGCGAGCTCCACATCAACGGCACCCTCGAGCGCTGCGACGAGCTCTGCCATCGAAAAGCGACGTGCCCAGGTCAGGTGATTCTTGACCTGCCAGGACTGGAGTTTGAGCGTTGCGGCCAGCTCACGACCCTGTCCGCGCGCATCGAGCGCCTTGGCAACGATAAGCTCGCGAATGCGGCCGCACAGCAATGTGTACGTCCACACGTAGCTCTTGGCGGGCATTAGATTGAAGAGCTCGAGCGAACGGCGCATGTCACGGGCCGAGACCGCATTGAGAAAGTCCCAGGGTTGAACCTCGGCCGTACGTACAATCCAGCGCTCAACGTCGGCAAGCTCAATCTGGGGCGCCTCGACCATCTGGGCAAGCTTAGCCAAGTCGTTATCGAGCATGCGAGTGTTTTCACCCGAACGCGAGACGAGCTCCTCGGCGGCCGCCGTCGAGATCGACTTGCCGTGCTGCGTCGCCATCTGTTGCACGCGGCGCGGTAACTCCCAGCGCTTGGTGCCGGAGCAATCGATCACGGCCTTCTTGTCGATTTTGGCGATCGCCTTATACAGGCGCGTGTTCTTGGCAAGCGAGTCGGCGATGATGAGGCAGACCGTCGTGGGGCTGGGACTCGCCAGATAGTCGACAAGCGGCTCCGAGACCGCCTTAGCGAGCTTTGAGCAGCCATCAAGGATTACCAAGCGAAACTCGCTGCCCATCGGAAAGGTGTTAAGCGATCCGATAATGGACTCGATATCGGGGTCCTTGGTCATGTCGCGCTCGTCGAGGTTGAACTCGACCATTCCCGACTTTTCCAGACGCGCCTTCATACGCGAGACGGCGTGATCGCGCTTGACGCCGTCGGTACCGACGATCAGATATGCCGGCAGCAGACCGGTTTCGGACATTACGCTCCCCTCCCGCAGGCCTTCGTATTCGTTCCGTGCCATTCTAGCCCAGGGGCCCACCACACGCCATCGACGTCGTCACGGTCGCTGGCATCGCATCGCAAAGCCCTTTGCGGTCGGGCTGATGGTGATATCACCGTGTTCGATGGTGCATGCGAACGCACCGCCCGCTTCCTGAACGGCATCGATGCAGGCATCCGACGGATGACCGTATCGATTCCCCTTGCCGGCGCTCGCGAGGGAAAGCTCGGGTCTCAGGACATCCAGCAACTCACCATCGACTGAAACCTTGGAGCCGTGATGCCCAAGTTTAAGGACATCGATATCCCCCACCTCCTGCACGAATTCCCGTTCTTGGTCGAGCTCGGCATCACCAGTGAGGAGCATACGCAGGCTCTTGCCTTCCTGAACATAAGAGAGTAGCAGGACAAGCGAGTCCTCATTTCCCTCGCCATCTACGGACTCGAACGGCCACATCACGCGGGCACAAAATGAGCCGATGTCGACCGTATCCCCACGGCGCACCTGCCGATACTCAACGCCAGGTCGATTCAATACCTCGGCAGGAGCATCCTCCAACGCATCCGCCGCCACGGCAATCGTTCCGACCGAAAACTGTTCGAGCACGGCAGGTAGACCACCCCAGTGATCCTCATCCCAATGCGTCACAAAGACGGCATCGATATGGTGCACGTTATTGCGAACCAACGCCGCTACCACGCACTCATCGAGCCCGCAGTCGACGAGTGCTAATGCGTCGCCCTGGCGGATAAGAATCGCATCCGCCTGGCCCACATCGAGCACCGTCACCGAAGGCGGAGCGAATCGATCCCAGTAGACGTACGGAATCGCAGCCAAGAGCACCAGGCATGAAAGCCCCACCGCCATAGGACGTGCACGGGGACGCGGCCACCAGACCAACAGAACCGCCAGCAAACACGGCACTAGGTAAATCCACATGCTATCGGGCGGCACACTCACAGATGCACCAGGCACGGCGGCAAACAGCTGCTCGAAGAACAGTGCGCAACGGGCGGCAACCATGGGCACAACGAGCGCCCAAATCCGCAACGGTTCCACGAGCGAAAAGGGAACCAGCACGATCGACACAGCAAGCAGTACGCTCACCACCGGACCGATGACTGCATTTGCCAGCGGAGCAATGAGCGAGAACGTACCGAAGGCAGGAATGGTAATGGGAAGTGTCGCCAGTTGCGAGCACAGCGTGACGGAAAGTATGTTGGCAACGCCCGATGGCACACCCAGCTCACCCAAAGCGTAGGTCGCATAGGGGCAAAAGCACAGAATGGCTAAGACGCTGGCACACGAGAGCTGAAAGCCCATCTCGAACAGCGCCGTCGGCCGCAGCAGCACAAAGATGGACATGGTTACGAAGAGTGCCGATGCGCCGTGCCGGCGACGCCCCGCGCCGTTTACGACAAGCGTCGCGAACACCATGCAGCACGCGCGCACGGCCGAGGGAGACGCGCCCGTAAAGGCAGTGTAGCCCACAAGCGCCATCGCCAATATCGCCCGCTGAACACCACGTGAGCAGCGAGTCTTTTGCAATACACCCTCGATTACAAATCCCACGATAGCCAAATGGCTGCCGGAGACGGCTATAAGATGCGCCGTTCCCGTCACCGAAAACCAGTCGCCCGCCGGCTGGGCGCGCAGTTCGGCCGAACGACCGCAGACGACACCGGCTATGAGTGCACGCGCCGGGTCGGTCGCAGGCGCGATGGACGCAAGCAGCCCATTTCGCAGCCGAAGCAGCGGTCCCGGAGAGCCCTCATCGGCCGACACAATCCGAACGACTTTAACCTTGCGCACCTCGCCTCGGAGCACGCGCGATCGTCCATACGCATCGTTCTCAAAACGTGAAACGCGACCGATAACACGCACGTACGCCCCGACCTTGAGCTCGCGGTCGCACGATAGGCGAACCGTTGCCAAGTTCTTACCGTCCGCGCGCGCCTCGCAGGTATAGGAATACACGTCGTCGTTTATGGATGGATCGCCCTGCACGATAAACTCGAGGCTGCTTGCCGCTCGACCGTCGAGCGCCTTCGAGGCGCCTAGCGTGCCCACAGCCCACCACGCCGAGACGACCGCTCCCGCCACGAGACCGACGGACGCGGCATACAGCCACCGCTTCCAAGGGGCAAGCCGCGCACAAGATTGAGCCAGCACAACGAATACCGCCGCCGCAACGGGAATGGCCCATAGCAGCCCGACCGCCGGCGCCTGCTCCCTCAGCAGCGCATCAGCGGCCACGTTGAGCACCAAGGCGCAGCTCATGCACATGCCGGCACACAGGGCCATCGTCCTCGGCATCAGGGGCCGCGGAGGCATCACATGTTCGCGCTCGGTCGCACTCATACGCAGATGCAATCTTTGATTTTGGCAAACTTCTTCTCGCCGATTCCCGACACACGCATCAGATCGTCAACCGAGGCAAAAGCACCGTTCTTTGTCCGCTCATCGATAATCGACTGGGCCATGGAGGGGCCGATGCCCGAAAGCGTCTGTAGCTCTGCCGCGCTTGCCGTATTGATGTTTACTAAGCCCGTTGCACCACTCACGCCCGATGATGCGGAAGCCCCACCATCAACACCGGCTTCCGAAATGGACGCCTGCTGTTCCCCTACCGTTGGAACGTGGATTTTTTGTCCATCAATGACCTTAGATGCCCGATTGAGCCCCGTAACGTCTGCCTCGGGCGCCAGCCCGCCGGCGGCATCAATCGCCTGAGCCACCCGCGCGCCATCCTTGAGGCGATATACACCGGGCGACACAACGGCGCCATCGACATCGACATAAACCTCTGCCGCGGCAGACACCTTAGGCGAAGAGCCTTCGGATGTCTTTCCGCTCGAGGCATCGCCGGATCCCGGCTCCACCAACGAGCCCGAACCGTCAGTGTGCTCAAACGACACGCCGCCGGCACCGCCGCCAAGGTTCACCATCGCCAGTCCACTCGCCATCGCAATGACGACCAGTATCGCCACGACCACCGCCTTATGACCGAGCAGCTTGTCCGCCAAGCGGTCCATCCGTTTGACCCGTTCGTGTTGTTCGCGCTGCGCCATAGCAAAACCTCCCAACAACATCGTGTCAGGAAAGGAGTTCCGCAACAGCCACGCCCCAAAACCGGTTTTCTCGGTCAAACCAAAAGCTGACCAAAACCTTGCACAAATCTGTCCATTTATTCAGGCACGCGTCAGCAAATGAACACTTAGCCGCAAAATGCCCAGATAGCAAAAGACCGACGATGCAAAATCACCGCCGGTCTATGCATAACATTATTCGTGATCTTGGTAAATCTCACGTGGAGCGAGCTCGGAATGCTTGCGTTTTAAGGTCTTAGGGGCCTTATACGTGTTGCTCTCGAAGTCGATGTACTCGGTCTGCTTGAGCAGGCGCTCGATCATCTCCTCATGATCGAACAACTCCCAGGCCTCGTGCACGGCATCGAGTTTGGCGTGCGTCTCGGGACGGCGCGGCATAAACAGCGTGCAGCAGTCGGGAGCGGCCTCAGTCGAGATATCGAACGTACCGATCTCCTCGGCACGCGCAATGATCTCCTGCTTGTCCGAACCGATGAGAGGACGGAACACGGGGATCTTCACGGCCTCGTTGACGGCCATGATATTCTCAAGCGTTTGGGAGGCAACCTGTCCAAGCGATTCGCCCGTCACGATGGCCTTGGCGCCCTCGATGTGTGCAATGCGCTCGGCAACCGAATACATAATGCGGCGATACATGATCACGCGCAGGTTGCTGGGACAGGTGACCGAAATCTCACGCTGGCAGTCACCAAACGGCACCACGTACAGGCGGCCGATCTGGACACCCGGCTCAAGCGCACGGATGATGTCCTGCACCAAATACTCGCTCGTATCGGGCGTCTGCGGACGACCGGAGAAATGTACCGGCACGCACACCGCGCCGCGACGCGCGAGCATCCAGGTCGCCACCGGAGAATCGATACCCGACGACAGCAGCGTCACGACCTTGCCGGCAGAACCCACCGGCAGACCGCCCACACCGCGCTCGGAGCGCGCATACACGTAGACGCTACCCTGGACCACCAGTACGTGCACCATAGCGTCAGGATCGTGCATCTGAACCTTTTTATCAGGAAACGCCTCGCACAACACCTCGCCCACCTGACGATTGATGTCAATCGAGGTGAGCCCATAGTCAGTATTGGAGCGCTTGGCGTGCACCTTAAACGAATCGAAGGAACCAAACTCGTGCAGCGCCTTCACGGCGGCGGCGCAGTACTCCTGCGGGTCGCGGTTGGTGTGATACGCCAAAGACACACGAGCAACGCCGGGAACGGTGCGAATGACGCGCGCCGCCTCGTCGGCCTGATGCTCGTTAAAGGTCACGAGGATATAACCGGAAATTCGAGACACGGCATTCACGGAAAAGGCGGCCAAGGCCGCCTTGATGTTATCCATGAGGATATGCTCAAAATGTGCGCGGTTCTTACCCTTCAGTCCAACCTCGTGATAGTGGACCAGGCAGACGCGAGCCGCCATTTAGGCTTCAGCAACCTTGTGGCCGAGCGCCTTCTCATAACGGGCCTCGTCGTAAGAGATGTCGCCGTCGACAATCTCATCCATAGCCATCGAAATGGTATCGGCACCGGAAAGCCCGATGGTGATGTCATCGACATCCTGGACGGCAAGCACGCGGTTGTGCTGGCCACGCAACATGCTATTGATGTCGCAGGCGCGCTTGGAGGCAAGCGAAGCGAGCAGGAAGCGGTTGTGATCGGTCTTCTCCAGAAGATCGTCAATGCAAGGCTTTACAACGGACACGGACCTCAGATCCTTTCATGCATATCGAGAACGCGAACGAGCTCATCGGTCGCGCGGTCGAGATCGTCATTCACCACGACGTCGTCGTAGCGGTCGGCAAGGGCAAGCTCATCGGCGGCGTTTGCCATACGCAGCTCAATCGTCTCGGGCGTCTCGGTACCGCGACCGACTAGACGCTCGCGAAGCACCTCGAGCGAAGGTGGCTTGATAAAGATCAGCACGGCCTCGGGGAAACGCTCCTTCACCTGCAGGGCACCCTGGACATCGATCTCCAAGATGAGAGACGAACCAGAGGCGAGCTTGGACTGGACCTCGCTCACCAACGTGCCGTAGCAGTTACCGTGGACCTCGGCCCACTCAACAAACTCACCGTTTGCCACGCGGCGGTCGAACTCCTCGCGCGTCAGAAAAAAGTAGTTGACGCCGTCGACCTCACCTTTGCGTGGTGCTCGCGTGGTAGCCGAAACCGTCAGGCCCAGGTTCGAGCGGCGCTCGCGCACACGAGTGACGAGCGTACCCTTGCCTGCGCCTGACGGTCCAGAAATCACAAAGAGCTTGGAATCCTGAGCGCTCACTTATTTGGTCAGCTGCTCGAGGAGCTGCTCGCGCTGACGGACGCCGAGGCCCTGGACGCGACGGGTAGCGGAGATACCGAGCTCCTCCATGATCTTGGCGGCCTTGGCCTTGCCATAACCAGGGAGAGACTCGATGAGGGTGGAAACCTTCATGCGGGAAGCGATGGGGTCATCGGAGTTGAGCACGGACTCGAGGGACTTCTCGCCCTTCTTGATCTGCTCGCGAAGCTCAGCGCGGGCGTGACGTGCGGCAGCAGCCTTCTCAAGAGCCTGCTTGCGCTGCTCATCGGTAAGCTGAGGGAGTGCCATTCGTACCTCCAAATAGTTGGGTTATATCTGATTCAATAATTGGCATTTTAGCACGTAGAACGTACAAAATGCCCAATCGCGGCTCCATAGGTTAGACGATACCCGCAAAAAGTGCAATATACTGCGCCCAAAGTTAAGCCCCTGACCTGCGATTCCACACAAAGGATGGGAAAGTTTACGCAGGCACAGGGGCTATTTTGTGCTAATGAGACCCAAAAGTGGTGACTTAGGGGAATCTTTTACGCGACGTTTTCGACCAGCTCGGCGACGATGGCGTCAAAGGCGGCAACCGGATCGTCGGCACCAGTGATGGGACGGCCCACCACAATGTGGCTTGCGCCTCGCTCGATAGCCTGGGAAGGCGTCGCCACGCGAGACTGGTCGCCTAAGGCGGCACCCACCGGACGCACACCCGGAGTCACGATCAGGGCATCAGGACCCAGCAGCTCACGCATGTCGTGAGCCTCCATCGGCGAGCACACAATGCCATCGATGCCGTTGGCCTGAGCGAGCTTTGCCAGGCGGGCGGCCTCCTCGGCCACGGGCGACTCGACGCCGATCTCGCTCAAGGCATCCTGATTCATACTCGTGAGCACGGTGATGGCGACGAGCTTGGCGCGGTCCTCGCGCGCCTCCTCGGCACCCTCGCGGCAGGCAGCGAGCATGGCGCCCGAACCCAAGCCGTGGACCGAAAGCAGGTCGGCACCGGCAAGCGAGGCCGAGCGGGCGGCACCGCGAACCTGATGCGGAATGTCATGGAACTTAAGGTCAAGGAAGACCTTAAAGCCCAGGTCCTTAAAGGTCTTGACGATCTCGGGGCCCTCAGCGTAATAGAGCGTCATGCCAACCTTGAGCCAGGCGGCATGGCCCGAAAGCTCGTGGGCGAGCTCGAGCGCACGCTCACGATCGCAGTCGAGGGCGACGATTACGCGGTCGCGGGCATCGGTCTCTAGCATTCAAAAGCACCTACCAGCTCGTTGATGTCCTTTACGCCCTGGGACTCGGCCCAGGCCTCGAGCTCATGCGCGATCTTGAGCGAAGCGCACGGATCGACGAAGTTGGCCATGCCGACCGACACGCAGGTGGCACCGGCCAGGATAAACTCAGCCGCATCCTCGCCGGTCATGACACCGCCGACACCGTTGATGGGGATATCGACGGCCTGGGCAACCTCCCAGACCATGCGCACGGCGATGTGGTGGCACAGCGGGCCCGAAAGGCCGCCCTTGGGCTTGGCCACGCGGGACTTGCGGGTATGGACGTCGATAGCCATGCCCTGAATGGAGTTGATGACCGAAAGGCCGTCGGCGCCGGCAGCCTCGAGGGCCTTGGCGATCTCGGCGACGTTGACCGGCGCCATCTTCACGAACAGCGGCTTATCGGTCACCTTGCGGCAGGCAGCCATAACGGAAGAGGCGCCCTCGGGCGTGGAGCCCATGGCGGCACCACCGGCGGCGATATTGGGGCAGCTCACGTTGATCTCGTAGCCTGCAGCCCAGGGGCACAGCTCGACATACATCTCGAGTGCGCGGACAAACTCGTCAACGGAGTGGCCGGCAACCTGACAGATGACCTGGCAGCCGTCCTTGGACAGCTGTTCGAGCCACGGACCGGACTCGCGAGCAAAGGCGGCCACGCCGGGGTTCTGAAGGCCCACGGAGTTGATCATACCGCCGGGGATCTCGGCCATGCGGGGCGCGGGGTTGCCGGGCCAGGGCTCGGCAGCGCAACCCTTGGTGGTGATGGCGCCCAGCTGGGAAACATCAAAGAAGTTCTGGAACTGCCAACCGTAGCCAAAGGTACCGGCTGCGGTGTTGATGGGGTTCTGCATCTTGACGCCGCCGAAATCGACGGCCATGTTCACGGTACCCACTAGAAGACCACCACCTTGGAAGCATCGAACACGGGGCCGCACATGCAAGCACCCTTCATACCGTCGACCGTCTCGACATTGCAGGTGTTGCAGGCGCCAAAGCCACAGCTCATCATGCGCTCGAGCGACACCTCGCAGTACGCACCGGCCTCGGCGGCAGCGGCGGCGACTTTCTTCATCATGACGGCGGGACCGCAGCTGGCGACGTAGTCGTAGCCGCCCTCGCCGAGCAGCTCGGCTGCCGGGTCGGTGCAAAAACCGTGCGTGCCCAGCGTGCCATCGTCGGTGCACACGTTAACCGTGGCGCCCAGCGCGCGGAACTCGTCGATGCCCACGGCCTTCGAAGCGGTGCCAAAGCCCAGGCACACGTCCACATCAACACTCTGCTCGGCAAGCATACCGGCAAGACACAGCACAGGCGGAACGCCGATGCCACCGGCGACGAGCAGGGCCTTCCTGGTGCCCTCGGGTACCATCCAGCCACGGCCACCGGGGCCCAGCAGGTTAGAGGAGGAGCCAGGGCCCATCTGGGACAAACGACGGGTATCGTCGCCCACGACGGCGTACCACAGCTCGACGGTGCCGGCCTCGGCGTCGGCGCGGTAGTAGCTCAGGGGCACGCGAAGCAGCGAGGACGCATCACCGGGTACGGCGATGTTCACAAACTGACCGGGCTTGAGCGCACTTGCAAGCTTGGGGGCCGAGATGACGAGCGAGAAGACGCCGTCGGCAATCTCCCGGTTCGAGACGACCTCGAAGTCATGCATGCGTGCAGTGGAAGGTGTGGGCATAAACGCTCCAATCCCCCATGCGGTTGCATGGTCCAAACGAATAGAAAGCGCGGCACCGCAAGGGCGCCGCGCACAAAAGCGATAAGGCTATGCTAGCAGATGCAGCCGTCGGCGAGCGTCTGCTTACCGCCGACAAACACATCGGTAGCACGACCGGTAAGCGTGCGGCCGGCAAAACCGGAGTTCTCGGCGCGCGACTCGTAACCGTCCTCGCCGACCGTCCAGGTGGCAGAGGGGTCGAACACGGTCAGGTCGGCAACGGAGCCCGCCTTGACCTGAACCTGGTCGAGGCCCAGGATCTCACGCGGCTTGATGGCCATGAGCTCGACCATACGGCCCATGCTCATCTTGCCCGTGTTGACCAGCTCGGTGAGTACGAGCGACAGCGAGGTCTCGAGGCCGATCATGCCAAAGGGCGCAAGCTCGAACTCGCGGGCCTTCTCCCACGGGGTGTGGGGAGCGTGATCGGTGACGATAGCGTCGACGGTGCCGTCGATGACGCCCTGACGGATGGCCTCGGCATCCTCCTCGGTACGCAGCGGCGGATTGACCTTGAGCGAGGTGTTGTAGGTCTCGTCCAGGTCGTTCTCGGTCAGGAACATGTGATGCGGGGTGGCCTCGCAGGTAACCTGAACGCCAGCGGCCTTACCGGCACGCACGATCTCCAGGCCATGGGCGGTGGAGATGTGCTGGATGTGCAGCTTGGCACCGGTCAGCTTGGCGATCTCGATGTCGCGGGCGATCTGGAGCTCCTCGCCGGCAGCCGGCCAGCCCTCGAGAGCCAGGCGGGTCGAGACCTTGCCCTCATTGATCTGGCCGTGGCCGACCAGGTCCTCGTCCTGGCAGTGGCTCATAAAGACCTTGCCGAACATCTTGCCGTAGTCCATGCAGCGACGGAGCATGCCTGCGCCCTGCACGCCGCGACCGTCGTCGGTGAAGGCGACGGCGCCGTGGGCGACCATATCGCCCATCTCGGACATGGCCTCGCCCTTAAGACCGCGGGTCATGGCGCCCGACGGATAGACGCGGCAGTGGCCGACCTCGGCAGCGCGGGACTTGACAAACTCAACGACGGTACCGTTGTCGGTAACGGGGTCGGTGTTGGGCATGGCGCACACGCCGGTAAAGCCGCCCTTGGCAGCTGCGCGGGTGCCGCTCTCAATGTCCTCTTTGACCTCGTAGCCGGGCTCGCGCAGGTGGACGTGCATGTCCACCAGGCCGGGGACGAGGTACTTGCCGGAAAGGTCGCGGACCTCGGCTCCCTCGACGGCGAGATTCTCGCCGACCTCGGCGATCTTGTCGCTGTCAATCAGGACGTCAACGACACCGTCAAGCTCGACGGACGGGTCGACGACGTGGGCATTCTTAAGAAGCAAGGCCATTATCGGCACCTCCAAGCAGCAGATACAGGATAGCCATACGCACGCAGATACCGGCGTAGACCTGCTCCAGGATGACGGAGCGTTGCGGGTGGTCGGCCATATAGGAATCGAACTCGACGCCGCGGTTGATGGGGCCCGGGTGGCAGATAATCGCGTCGGGCTTCATGAGCTTCTCGCGGTCCTTGGTCAGACCGAAGAGCTTGTGGTACTCACGAATGGTCGGGAACGGGGCACCCTCGAGACGCTCCTGCTGCACGCGCAGCATGTAAACGACGTCCAGCTCGGGCAGGACGGAATCGAGGTCGCTCGTCACGTGGTCGCAGCCCAGGACCTCGGGCGCCGGCGGCAGCAGCGTGCCGGGGGCGACGGCGTAGGTCTCGCAGCCCATGATCTTAAGGGCGGGAATCAGCGAGCCGCAGACGCGGGAGTGCGCGATATCGCCGACGACGGCGACCTTCAGACCGTGGAAGTCACCCTTGTGCTCCCAGATGGTGTACAGGTCGAGCAGGGCCTGCGTGGGATGGTTGTGCTTGCCGTCGCCGGCGCAGATGACGCTCGCGGGCGAGTTCTGCGTGACGATGTAGGGAGCACCGGCGTGCTTATCGCGCACGACGATGCAGTCGATCTTATAGGCGTTGAGGGTCTCGACGGTGTCGACGAGGCTCTCGCCCTTGACCGTGGAGGTCGAGGAGCCGCCAAAGTTGAGGCTGTCGGCCGAAAGACGCTTCTCGGCGAGCTCGAAGGAGCTACGGGTGCGCGTCGAGGGCTCGTTGAACATGTTGACGATGGTCTTACCCTTGAGCGTGGGGACCTTCTTGATAGCACGCTCGTTGACCTCGGAGAACGCCTTGGCGGTCTCGAGGATGAGCTTGATGTCCTCTTCGGAGTACTCGGTAATGTCGATCAGGTGCTTATGGTTGAACGCCACGGTACTACTCACCTCCCAGCGGCGCGGAGCCCACGTGGGAACCCGGCGCGACGTCGTTAATCTCGACGGCGGTGTGGCCGTCAACTTCCTTCATATATAGGTGCACGTTCTCCTCATGCGACGAGGGAACGTTCTTGCCGACAAAGTCCGGCGAGATGGGGAGCTCGCGGTGGCCGCGGTCAACGAGGACTGCCAGCTCAATGCGGCTCGGACGGCCCAGGTCCATGACGGCGTCGAGAGCGGCGCGGATGGTACGACCCGTATACAGGATGTCGTCCACCAGCACGACGCGCTTGCCGTCGACGCTGAAGGGAATGTTGGTAGCGTGGATCGCGGGAGCGAAATTGGTCGCATAGTCATCGCGGTAGAAGCTGATGTCCAGGCTGCCGAGCGGAACGTCGACGCCCTCGATCTCCTTGATCTCCTCGGCGAGCTTCT
>CAUBGU010000018.1 GCA_958435545.1 uncultured Collinsella sp. | reverse complement strand
TTTCTGATATATGCTGGTTGCGGCTCTTCTTTTGGGAGGAGTCGCTTTTTTGTTGCTAGGAGGTTAGCCCGTGGTTGATGGGGATGCTCGCTCTGAGCTTCTTTCTGCGGATTGGAATGGCGAATGGATGCGCCTGCAAGCTGGTCGGCATCGGGCTGATGATTCTTTTGAGTGGGATAAGCGGGCTCGGCATTTTCGGCCGCTTGAGACTGCTCCTTATGCCCGGGATTTTATAAAGTTGTTGGCGCTTGAGCCCGGCGAGTCCGTGCTGGATATGGGGTGTGGGGCTGGGTCGATTGCTATTCCGCTTGCTCAGGCTGGGCATTCCGTGATTGCTGCCGACTTCTCTCCTGCCATGTTGGGCACGCTTGATGCCGGCATTGAGTATTACGGGCTCGAAGATCTTATTACGCCGCTTGAGCTTGCTTGGGATGATGACTGGTATTTGGTTGGACCGATCGCAAAAGCGGTAGATGTTGCCTTTGCCAGTCGGTCGGTTACGACGACCAACCTAAAAGGCGCGCTTGCCAAGCTTGATCGTACGGCTCGTCGGCGTTGCGCTGTCACGATGGTCGCCAACTCCAGCCCGCGCTATGACCTGCACCTGATGAACGCCATCGGCGCCTCGGTTACCTGCAGTAATGGCTTTGTATATGCTTTTAATATCCTCATTCAGATGGGTGCCCTGCCGCAGGTTACGTACTTTGAATCGCCCCGTCGCGACACCTTCGATAGCCTTGAGGCGGGCGTAGCAGATTTTTCCCGTATGCTCGAGCATGGCAACGAGGATAAGATCGACCGCCTGCGCGACTACATCGCTCAACACATGATTGAGAATCCCCGTGCCGGCGAGCCGGGCTCCAAGGGCGTGCCGCAGGGACGCTACATGCTCGACCACGTCCGCAAGGTCCGTTGGGCGTTTATTGCATGGGAGCCGGTCTCTGCGCCCAGCTCATAGCCTGTTCGCAGCCCGCACTGCCCACTCACTCGGCATCCGCATTCTTTTTGAACTGGGCAAACGCGCTCCACACCGCACCGTTCCTGCGCTATCGTGGGACAGCTCACGTAAATTAAGGCCCCGTCGCGGGGCGCCCCATACATAGAAAGCGAGAACCCATGGCACTGACAGGAGCACAGGTCAAGCAGCTTCGCAGCATGGCCCATCACCTCAACCCCGCCATCATCATCGGTAAGTCCGATGTCAACGAGGGCACCGTCGAGCAGACGGTCGCCTACCTGGAGAAGCACGAGCTCGTTAAGTGCTCCGTGCTCGATGGCTCCAGCCTTTCCGCCCGCGAGGCCGCCGAGGAGCTCGCCGAGCGTTGCCACGCCGAGGTCGTCCAGGTCATCGGCCGCAAGTTCTCACTGTATCGCGAGTCCTCGCGCAAGGACATCGAGAAGGTCAAGCTCGTCTAAGAGCCAATGATCCGGCGATCCAACACATAGCAAGCTTACGGGTGCCCAAGTACTTCGGGCGCCCGTTTTTTATCGCTCGACCAGCACGCGATTGAGCCGCCCCTCCACCAAGCGCTCGTATAGACGCCGCGTCTCGGGCTCGGGCACGCCATTGACCTGCTCCCTCAGGTGGTGCATATGCCCGCTGTACAGCTCGACGATATCGCGCCGCCGCCCCGCCGCACTGTAGACGCGCATGGCGCAGCGCACCATATCCTCACGCGCCGTTTCCTGTCGAAGCCCCGACTCCGCCAGCCAAATCGCCGACTGCAGATCGTTTTCTTCTAGAGCGGCATTTGCTCCCTTAATCATGCAATCGATGTACTTTGACTGCATAATGCGTCGCATGCGCAAAAAGTAGGTGGGATTACAGCCATTGGGAACATACAGCGGTCCGGCATAAAGCTGCTCAATCTTAAGGCACAGCTCAACTAAATGGGGTCCGCGCGCACCCGTGCGATTTCCCAAAACCTCGCGGCTTATCTGATCAAACAGCCGTACATCGGTCTTGACGTAGTCGCCGTTGAGTCCGATGCATTCATTTTGGATGAGCACACACGACTTGCCATCCGGCGTCGGTCCCAAAGCCGACCGCAAGCGCGATATCGTCGAGTACAGGTTGTTGCGGGCACTATTGAACTCGGCATGGGGCCACAGCTCCATGGCCAGCGTCTCACGATCGACGAGCGCATCCATGCCCAGCGCAAGCCGCTCGGCAAGCGTCGCCGCCTTCTTGCGGCGCCACATTTTGTCCGTGATGGGAAACCCGTCGCGCTCGGCGCGAAACGCACCAAACATGCGAATCTCGATATGGTCGATGGTATCAACGGCTTCAACCTCGCCGGCCTGGAACAGGCGCTCGCCCTCCCCTTCCAAATCGTCGCGCAGCGAGTACCGCGACAGCTCGCGCACGGGAAGCTTCTTGCGTATCCTGCCCGCCGGCTCGCCCAGACAATGCATGGCAAGGCGCGCAAAGAGCCGATACGATGGCTCTAGAATCCCCGCACGATTCATGGACATCCAGGCCGCAAGATCGCTGTCTCGGCCCGCACAGGCCAAATGCAGCGCCACCATCCAGGCCTCCGCTCCACCAACCTGCGTCTGGCTTATATCGAGTAGCTCCGCTTCCTCGCGCACCGAAACCATCGAGGTGTTACGCAGATATGCCGCGCGCTCCAGCAGCAATGCGTTATCGCGCATGTACGCAATCGACTCCTCGGCAAGTTTGAGCACTTGGACCGCACGGAACTTTGCATTGACCGGCCGTCCCTCTGCCAGCGACTGCCAGCCTTCTAGCAACAGCCCAAACAGCTGAATCTGGTTGTCGCGCATGCGCACGGCAAAACGATCGAGCTCGTTGAACGCCGCGTCGTCGGTTACCGGCAAGCCGGAAAGGAGCCGCCGTGCCGCCAACACCATGCGCACCCAGATAGCCATCGCCTTAAGCCCGCGTACGTCGAGCGCCTCCCGCACCACCGTCATCTCGTCGTCGCGCTCGTCGGTTCCCGCAAACGACCCGTCAAAGAGCTCCACCAGCATGCTATCGGCCTGTATAACAATCCCCGCGATGTCGAGCTCGCAGTCGTAGGCCTTGCTCGTTTTGAGCTGTTGTAGAACGCCGCCGTCATTTCCCCGCTCGGTCAGACAGCGTTTGACCTCGATATGCGCAGACAACATATCGAGTGCGGTATGGGACGTCTCTATTTCTGGCACGGCCAGGTTCGTAGGAAGCCCAAGCCCGTTGTCCCCATAGCAAACAACCGTCAGTGTCTGGGCCACCCTCCATGAAACAGGGTCTATTTCGCAGGCCGCCCGTTCGCCCCCGCGTTCGACGACCGATGCCATATAGCGAGCGAGCTTTGTATTGGACACGCTGACCGCTGCCAGATATACGCCAAGCGCTTCGGCAGGCGTTGGCTCTGGAGCCGGATCGTCGGCATCGATCGTGCCCAGCGCCGCTCGGCAGATATCGGCCCCGTGCCCCGTCAGAGCCAGATCGACCCCATACTGCCCAGCAAGTTCAAGGACCGCCTCACGGTCCAAAAAGGCATCCGCCAGGCCCATCGCCGCATCGCATCGGCCCGCCTTAAGCAAAATCCGGGCCGCCCTCGGAACAAGTTCGGGGCGAATCTCGGCCACCAACTTACGCAAGCGCAAGCGTCCGTTATCCTCCGTGCCCAGACACGTAAAACTCCGCTCGGCGGGGTCCAAGCCAAAGATCGGGTAGTCGCGTACAAAGTAGGACTGGTCGACCATCGACAGCCTCACCCCGCAAGCCTCGAGTTCTGCGATATTGCCCTCGCCCATCAAAACCATGAGACATGCCACGCAAAACAGCGCATTATTGTCGAGCGAAGCCAGATCGACAAGTGCCGCGCCATATACGTTGACAATCTCGTTTTCGAGCAGACCGGCTACGTCACCTTGGCCATACAGACCCGTCTGCAATGCCGAGACGAGCTTGGGCACGCCCTGCGTGAGCTGATAAAAGTCAAGCGATGTGCTGATCGAAAACGCCGATGCCCACGCCGAATACTCATAGGCATGCACCTTGAGCATCTGCGCATTGATCTTAACCGAATCGCCCAGCCCATGAATCAGCTGACGATTTGAAGGACGGCAGGAGATAAAGACCCCTACCCCCATAGCGCGCAGCCCGCGAATCCTGTCGATGAGGTCTTCGGTATCGTGCTGATCGAGGTTTGGCACATTATCAATCGCGATAAGGGAGTGCGGTTTGTCTTTGAGTTCTTCGGTAACCACCTCGAGCTGCATAAACACCTCGCGCCCAGTGGCGCGATCGGCCTCGATAATCCGCACGGGGCCTCGCGTCGGATCGCATTTAACCTCATGGGTGTACTGCAGCAGCACCGAGGTCTTCCCAAACCCATCGGGCGCATAAAGAACCACGATGCCGGCCTTTCGGCCCTTGGCGATAAGCTCATTCATCAAGCGTTCGCGTCGCACCATATAGCCTCCGCCCAGCGGCATCAGCTCGAGGTCGTCTATACCGCTCAAATCGTTTACCATGCCCGCTCCTCAACTCGACCGTATGGACACTGTAGCCGCAAGACCATACAAGCCGCGCTATGAATAGAGCGACCTTGTGTTTTAGGTTGTCTTTTGGTACGCAAGCGGCAAGTTTTTGTACAGCGAGGACCGATTGTTATTAATCCCCCGACTAATCGGTCTTTAAGCAGGTAAATGAGCTTGTCAGCTTGTCCCATCTAAGCGGCAGTGTAACGCAAATGAACAAGGTTCAGTTATGTCATTCAACTCGCCTAGCACCCGCTACCGTCTACGACCTTCTAGTGGTATTTTTGCATAGAATCTGGTATGGAATGAATCAAGCTGTTGGGCATCCGGCATTCGTCAAGCTTGCGGCAAGATTTTGGTCAAGTGGGCGGACAGGGATAGCAAAAAGGCCCCCGCAAAGCGGAGGCCTTAGGCAAGGCTATGTCGAGCTGCAGGATTCGCGCTACTCGCAGAGCGAAAGGGCGGCCTCGTCGGCAACGACAACGCAGTTGGTGTGCAGCTGCAGGATCGAAGCCGGGCACTTGGGCGTAACTGGACCATAGCACATATCGTGCACGGCCTGAGCCTTGGCCTCGCCGTTAGCGACAACCAGGATCATGCGGGCATACATGATGGTCTGAGTGCCCATGGTGTAGGCCTGACGGGGAACATCGTCGATGCTGTCGAACAGGCGGCTGTTGGCCTGAATGGTGCTCTCGGTGAGGTCGACGCAGTGCGTACCCTTGGAGAAGTGGTCATCGGGCTCGTTGAAGCCGATGTGGCCGTTGTTGCCAATGCCGAGCAGCTGGAGATCCGGGTAACCGGCGGCGGCGACGATCTTGTCGTACTCAGAGCAGGCAGCGGCGGCGTCGGGGTTGGAACCGTCGGGCACATGCGTGTTGTTAAGGTCGATGTTGATGTGATCGAAGAAGTTCTCACGCATGAAGTAGTGATAGCTCTGGGGATCGTCGTGCGAAAGGCCGCGATACTCGTCCAGGTTGTAGGTGCTGACCTCGGCAAAGTCGACGTCGCCCTTCTCGTACCAAGCAGCGAGCTGCTTGTAGGCACCGATCGGGGTGGAGCCGGTGGCAAAACCCAGCACACAGTCGGGCTTGAGGATAACCTGGGCCGAGATGATATTAGCGGCCTTGCGGCTCATATCCTCGTAGTCTTTAGCTTTAATGATCTTCATTACGCGTCCTTTCTCGTACAAGAGAGGCAAGGCTCCCTTACAAGCACTTGCCCGCGGCCCGCGTCGGCCGCAACCAACGTGTGCGGCCACCAGGGCGAGGTCGCGTAATGTATGTGTCTCGTGTCTAACCGCGTCGAGGCCCCTGCCCGTCCACGGTGACCCAAAGCCTTTTAGCTTCGGACAAATCCCATCTTGCCACGGAGGGCGTCCTCTTTCAAGGGCGCCCTCCGTAAACGTGTTTGAATTGTAGGCTAATGGCCACGTGCACTTGCTAGCGCTCGCGAGCAACGATGAGCTGGTCCATCTCTTCGACATGCACGCCAACGGAGCCCTTGATGCTCGAGAACTCAACGGAGTTGCACACCAAGATGGGAACCGTCACATCGTAGCCCTCGGCAGCAATTGCCTCGCGATCGAACTCAATGAGTACATCGCCCTTATGGACGATGTCACCCACTTGCGCATGTACGGTAAAGTGCTTGCCCTCGAGCTGAACAGTGTCCAAACCAACGTGGATGAGCACGTCCAAGCCATCGACCGTGTTAAGCGCAACGGCGTGTCCCGTGGGAAAAATAGCCTCGACCTTGGCATCAGCCGGCGCGATCACGCGCGTTCCGGTGGGCTGAATCGCCACGCCCTGGCCCAAAAGGCCGGTGGCAAACGTCTGGTCGTTTACCTCGGAAAGCGGAATGACGTCGCCCGAGATGGGAGCATCCAGCGTAAGGACTCGACCACGCATACCCAAAGACCTTAGGACTTTAGTGAACATGCTCCCCCTCGGACATACCAATCAATCAAAATAACCTTAACAGTTTACCACTTGGCACCCGTTTTTGACCATTAGGGAAGTTCGCGCTTGACAACCTCGACGATGTCGTCGACAACGCGCTGGGTCAACTCATGCGTCTCGGCCTCGGCCATCACGCGGACCAGCGGCTCGGTACCGCTCGGGCGCACCAGAATGCGGCCACGGCCGTCAAGCTCCTTCTCGGCAGCAGCGACGGCATCCCAGATGGGCTGGCAATCGTCCAGACCAGCCTTGTTGTCGGAATGCACGTTGACGAGTACCTGCGGATACTTCTTCATGATACCGGCAAGATCGGTGAGGGTGCGACCGGTGCGCTTGAGCACGGCCAGCAGCTGCAGAGCCGTCACCAGGCCGTCACCGGTGGTGTTGTGCTCCAGGAAGATGATGTGGCCGGACTGTTCGCCGCCGATGACGGCGCCGTCCGCGAGCATGCGCTCCAGAACGTAGCGGTCGCCCACGGCGGTCTGGACCATCTCGAAGCCCTGCTCCTTCATGGCGATGGAGAAACCGAGGTTGCACATGACGGTCGAGACGATCTCGGAGTTGGCGAGCTTGCCGCGAGCAGCAAGGTCGGAGCCGCAGATAGCCAGGATGTAGTCGCCATCAATCTCGTTGCCCTCGCTGTCCACGAACAGCACGCGATCGGCGTCGCCGTCGTGGGCAAGGCCGATATCGGCGTGGGTGCGCAGCACGAGCTCGCGCAGGGGCTCAAGGTGCGTGGAGCCACACTCAACGTTAATGTCAGTGCCGCAGTAATCGGTGTTGATGGCATGGACCGTGGCGCCCAGGCGCTGCAGCGCGGCGGGCGTGGTCTGGCACGAAGCGCCGTGGCCACAGTCGACGGCAACAACCAGTCCGTCGAGCTTAAGGCCGTCGAGCGTGCTGATAGCATGATCGACATAGGCCTTGCGGGCATCCTTCATCTTGATGATGTGGCCCACACCGGCGCCGGTCGGCAGCGTGTCGGCAGCCATGGCCTCCTCGGACATGACCCAGGCGCTGATCTCTTCCTCGACAGCATCGGGAAGCTTCATGCCCTTGCGGCTAAAGAACTTAATGCCGTTGAACTCCGGCGGATTGTGCGAAGCGGAGATGACGATGCCGCCATCGAGCTCGTTTTGAACGGTGAGCAGCGCCACGGCCGGCGTAGGAATGACGCCGCAGCAATGCGGGCGGCCGCCCTCGGCCATAATGCCAGCGGTCAGCGCGCTCTCGAGCATGGTGCCCGAAAGACGCGTATCGCGGCCGATGCAGATGTCCGGGCCAAGGAACTTGGTCGCCGCACGGCCAAGGCGAAACGCGAGGTCGCACGAGAGGTCGGCGTTAGCGACGCCACGGACGCCGTCGGTACCGAAGATGTTCTGGGGCATAGGATCGCTCCTTCCCAAGTGGGCAAAACGCAGTCGCCCACCCTAGTCGAAAAAGAAAAGCGGGACCCGCCGAGCAATCGGCAGGCCCCGCTTGTACATTGTATCTCGTAAGGAGATAAAACCTTAGCGCTTGGAGAACTGGGGAGCGCGGCGGGCCTTCTTGAGGCCGTACTTCTTGCGCTCGACCACGCGAGCATCGCGCGTAAGGAAACCGGCCTTCTTGAGGTCAGCACGGTAGTCGCCAGCGTTCAGAAGAGCGCGAGCGATGCCCAGGCGCAGAGCGCCGGACTGACCGGAGATGCCGCCGCCATCGCACAGAGCGATAACGTCGAACTGACCGGCGGTGTCGGTCACCTTGAAGGGAGCAAGGGCGTTCTCAACGAGCTGATGACGGCCGAAATACTGCTCGGCGTCACGCTTGTTGATGGTCACCTTGCCGGTGCCGGGGACGAGACGGACGCGGGCGACGGCGTTCTTACGACGGCCGGTACCCTGGTAGACAACGGTGTTCTCAGCCATCTTTAAGCCTCCAGCTCAATCTTCGTGGGGTTCTGGGCAGCGTGCGGATGCTCGGCACCAGCGTAGACCTTAAGCTTGGTCATCTGGGCACGGCCGAGGGTGGTCTTGGGCAGCATGCCGCGAACGGCGCGCTCGATGACCTTCTCCGGGTGCTTCTCCATAGCCTGGCGGAAGCTCTCAGCCTTGAGGCCGCCGTTGTAGCCGCTGTGGCGATAATAGGTCTTCGTGTCGGCCTTGTTACCGGTAAGCTGGACCTTATCGGCGTTGATGACGACGACGAAGTCGCCGCAGTCGCTGTTGGGCGTGAACTGGGGCTTGTTCTTACCGCGCAGGATCATTGCGATCTGGGTGGCAAGACGGCCCAGGACAGCACCATCGGCGTCGACGAGAACCCAGTTGCGCTGGACCTCGCCCTGCTTGGCGTAGTGAGTCGATTTCGAAATCACTTAGACTCCTCCATGTACAGTACGTGTTGTTACAGAGATTCACGGGGCTCTGCAAGTAACCCGTCCATATTACCCCGCTCGCCGCCCGAGTCAACAGGTATTTTGGCTCCGACCAGAGTTTCTGCACATGTCGTCCATGGGTCATGACGTCGCGACGCTAGCGCTCGACAAACGCCTCGATATCTCCCAGCAAGCGCTTTGCCTCCTGGCGACCCTGAATATACAGGTCGAGGAGCTTTGCCGGATCGTGCTCAACGTGACCGACCTCGACCGGCTTTTGCGGAGCGACGACCAACGCACGGCCCTCGCGCTCATACTTCCACAGGTGCATGCGCTGGATGTTATAGCGGTCGTGGCGCGTCTCGATAGCCTCGAGCAGGTAGGGGTAGTCGGCATAGCGAGCGCGCGCGGCTGGCATAAACTCGTAGGGCTTCTTCTCGTATGAACGGTCCTGCGTGACAATAACAACCGCGCGATCGAAGCCCGCCTCCTCCAGCACGTGCTCGATGGGGACCGAATCGGCTACGCCGCCGTCGACGTATTTGTGCCCGTCAATCTCGACCGGCGGCGTCACCAGCGGCAGCGAGGTCGAGGCGCGCACGGCGTCGAGGTCAAGTACGGCGCTTTTGACCGGCAGGTACGTGGCGGTTCCAAAGAGCATGTCCGTCGCGACGGCGTACATCTCGATGGGGCTCGCGTCGAACGTCTCGTTGTCAAAGGGATCCAGGCGGTCCTGGACATCGTTGAAGATAAAGTCGTAGCCGACGATGGAGCCCGTGGACGCAAACGATGCGGCGCCCATGAAGCGGCTGTCGTTGCAGAAAGCCAGGTTGATGCGGTTGGCACGGCCGATCTGGTGGGACTTGTAGTTCACGCCGTTGAGGGCGCCGGCCGATACGCCATATACCGCCGGAATCTCGACGCCAGCCTCCATGAGGACGTCGAGCACGCCGGCGGTAAATTGCCCGCGGAAGCTGCCGCCCTCCAGGACGAGCGCGACCTTGCCGGCGTTCTTTGCCTTATCTTCTGCAGTCATATTGACCTCCTGCGATTGCGTTTTGGCTTTCTTCTACCCAGTTTTGGAATGGAGGGTGCATAGGTTTTGGAGTTGAGGAGATGGAGCGGAAAGCGCGTCCCGTTCTGAGGGGCGATTTCGGGATGGACTTTCCGCCTGGGCCGCCATTGGGAAAACGCGTCCCACCCTGCGTCACTGAAGCGTTTTCTTTACGCCCGCGCCCTGCACAGAGTTCGATTCTCCGCGGGTGGGGGGGATCCGTTGGTGCGGGGGCATAGTTGGCAGAAATGCCGTCGGCAGCACATCTGTTTTGGGCTGGGGCTTTGCGCGGAGAATCCGCGTATTTGCTTTGCAAATCCGCGCCGGCTTCGGCCGCCTGCCGGCGTCCTCGCCCGCGGGCTAAAAACGCTTACGCGTTTTCCTAACGCCCGCGCCCTGCACAGAGTTCGATTCTCCGCGGTACGGACAAGAAATAAAAAGGCAGGTAGATATGAGTATCTACCTGCCTGTTGCTTATGGTGGAGCTGGCGTTCATTCGGTCGAACACCTCGCCACCTGGACCTATAGCGTCAGGCAGCGACGGATTATCGCCCAAGCCGGCAGAATCGTCAAACGTGAACGCCACGCGCAGGCCGTCGTCATCGTCGGGGCCGCCCAGCACCACGCGCGCCACGAACGTGCGCAGAAGCTGCGCGTCGTCCACCTCGGCAGCGGCCATGCCCTCAAGCCAGAACAGCGCGCGGTCGTAGTCAAGGCGGGCGGCCTCAAGGGCCTCGGCCGTGCGCAGCTCGTCCTTGAGGAGCGCCTGCCGCTGCTTCAGCGCGTCTATGCGCTCCTTGCCGCCCGGCGGCGCGATGCCCGACTCGATGGCCGCCCATATGTTGGAGAACGCCGTCTCGATCTTGGTCAGCTCGCCCTTTATGGTCTCGCTCAAGGGCTTCTCGTCGGCGCGCTCCTCCTCGGCGTCGGCCAGCATGCGAGCGATGCGCTCGCGGCTGTCGGCGCTGCCCAGGGCCTCGCGCACGGCGTCGGCCACGCGCTTCTCCACGACATCGCGGCGCACGGTGCGCCCGCAGCTGCGGCAGCGGTAGTAGTGATAGGGCCTGCCCGACTTGCCCGTGCCGCTGGTGCCGGTCATCAGCCCGCCGTCGCGCCCGTCGTAGAGCTTGCCCGTGAGCGGGAAGTCCCACGCTTCGGTCTTGGCGCGGGGCCTGTGCGAGTCCTCAAGCATCCGTATCACCCTCTCCTCGTCATCCATGGGAACGATGGCGGGCATGCCGCCGGGCACGACCACGCCCGCGTAGCGGTACTCCCCGCCGTTCTCCCGCCGCATCAGTATGCGGCGCACCGTCTGGAAGCGCCACTTGCCGCCGCGCTTGGTGCGGTACGGCTCCCAGGCGCGCACCACGTCGGCCACCGACTTGCCCGACAAGACCATGCGCACGCCCAGGCGGATGGCGGCGGCCTCCTCCTCGTTGACCACGTAGCGCCCGTCCACTATGTCCCAGCCGTAGCGCACGCAGCCGTTGGCCATGCACCGCTCGGCGTTCTTCTGTATGCCGTCGCGTATGCGCTCGCCGTCGAGCGCGCTCTCGTACTCCGCCAGCACCTCCAGCATGCCCAGCTGCAGCACGCCCGCCGAGCCGTCCGAAATGTCCTCGCCCGCGTACAGTATCTCGACGCGGCAGCGGCGCAGCATGATGCGCGCCATGGCCATCTCGTCGCGGTTGCGCATGATTCGGGTAACTTTATATATGACCACGAAATCGAACAGCCCTCGCTTGGCGTCGGCCATCATGCGCTGGAACTCGGCGCGGTCGGTGTTGGTGCCCGTCTGCGCGAAGTCGCAGTACGTGGCCACCACGCGCAGGTCGTTCTCGGCGCAGTAGGCGCGGGACTTCTCCACCTGTATCTCTATGGACTCGCCGCGCTGGTTGTGGCTCGAGAAGCGGGCGTATATCGCCGCGCGCCCGCCCACGGCTACTCCATCTCGTCGGCGGCCTGGAACCACACCACCGTGCCGATCACGCGCACGGGTCCGTCGTCCATGCCGAAAATCATGTCCTCGTAGTCCTCGAAGCTGTCCGCCGACAGCATCAGCTTGGTGCTGCCCTTGTACCAGCGGCGCATGACCGCGCGGTAGTCCTCGGTCTCCACCACGGCGATGGACCCGTTGGCGGGCTGGCGGTCGGGGTCGACCAGCACGTGGCTGCCCTCGGGTATGACGCGGTTCATGCAGTCGCCCTCGACCTCCAGGGCGAACGCGCGCGGGTGCCCGGCGCACACCGAGGCGGGCACCTCAACGCGGTGCGCTATCTCCTCCTCGTCGGCGAGCGCGCCGGCGTGCACGCGCCCGAGCGTGAGCAGCGGCACGGTTGCGCTGCTGGCCACCACGGGCATGGCACCGGCGGGCAAAACAACGCCATCTGTTCCCTCATCAATAACCTCGCCTTTACTGATATTGAAATAATCCGCAATACGCTGAACTGCGCCCATGCGAGGCACTGCTCGCCCGTTTTCCCACTGAGATACGGCCATAGCGGAGACGGCGGCAACTTTGCCGAACTCCTCCTGCGTCATGTCGTGCTGCGTCCTAATCCTTCGGATGTTCTCGGCTATGCTCACGTGTCCTCCTTCCGCTGCGACCGTTAAAATCTTTTTACAGAATATGACAAATCTTCTTTACAGTCACTATATGTTTGGTTATAGTCTTAGGCATACCAAGCAAGGAGGTGATTCGATGGAATTGGTTGATGCGCGCAAGAAGGCACGGTACTCACAGGAGGCCGTGGCTGGCCTTCTCGGCATCTCGCGGCCCACGTACGCAAAGATGGAAAGCAACCCCGATAGCGTGACTATCGAGGACGCCAAAAAACTGGCAAAACTTTTCGGCGTGCGTGTGGCTGATATTTTTTTCGGCAGCAACGATAGTTAAACCTATAGATGGGAGAGAAACCATGACCACCAAGAGCCACCAGCCCGAGTTCGTCGCCGAGATCATCGGCAAAACGCTCGACCACCTCATCGACGACCGCAAGCGCGTGGCCGTCAACTTCGAGCTGGCCGAGAACGGCTGCATGGAGGAGACGCACGACAGCCTCAAGCGCCGCATCGCGGCCATGTGGGGCTTCCAGACGAGCGGCATCGAGCTTCTGGAGGCGAGCACGACGTGGTTCGAGCTCGGCGGCATGCAGTTCAACGTCTACGACTCCGTGCAGTTCAGCGTGAACGGCAAGGGCTGGAGCACCGACTTCAAGACCATCGCGCGCGACACCGCGTACGACGAGAAGGAGTAGGCCATGCTGAACGAGGTGACCGTACGGGGGGGGTTCACCGCCCTCAACGTGAAGAGCGGCAAGTGCGTGCTGCAGTTTGAGCTGGACCCGAAGTTCCGCGACTCCATCCCCAAGCTGGTGGAGTTCACGGGGCAGATGCTCAACATCCACGTGTACGACGACCAGGAGGTGATGTTCGTGGATAGGGACACCGGTGAGGTCGCCTACGAGGACGCCCCGCTGCTTCTGCCGGGCGTCGCGGGCGAATGACCCCGATACAGCGCGCCATGTGCGACGAGTGCGCCGCCATGATGCGCGAGTTCTACAAGGACCCAGAGAACGAGAGGAAGTTCCAGGAATGGAAAAGATCAAGGGAAAGAGGGTGCGCGTCGCAGCCGGCAAGCGAAAGACGCGCACCGCAACGGTTCGCTTCCGAACCGAGACCAGTGTAACACCCGAGCAGCGCCGCGAGAGGCTGCAGGCCGTTTTCGCCGCCCTGTTCGTCTGCGCGTGCATCGCCGCCACATGGGCGCTGGAGGCAACAGTATGGCCGAGGTAGACGCCAAGGCCCAGGCCCTCGTGGCCAAGGCGTACGGCTGGGTTGCCTCGAACCCCGACACATGGGCGAAGCTGCGCCGCATCTGCTACCGCCTGATGCTGGAGGGCCACGTCATCCAGCGCGACAACGTGTACACCCTGGCGTGCCAGAACGGCATGACCGTGAGCGAGGCCAGCGAGTTCAAGCGCGACCACAACCTGTGGAGCGTGCTGTCCCGCTACATGGTGCTGCAGCGCCCCTCCATGCTGGCCGCCGTGAGCTTCCGCCGCACGCCGGTGGACTCCGTGGACCTGGTGGGCACGTGGGAGGCCATCGTGGGCCCAGCCGTTTTCGCCGCCTCCACGCTAACCGAGGCGCAGGGCATCTACGACAGGGGCGCGCAATGAGGTGCACCGTCACGGTCGAGGGCCGAATGCCGAGCCTGAACGACTACATCAGCGCCGAGCGCGCCAACCGCTACAAGGCGGCGGCCATGAAGAAGCGCGAGACGGCGCGCGTGAGGGCGGCGGCCATGCAGCAGCGCGCGCCGCGCTTCGAGCGCAGGGTGACCGTGCGCACCACGTTCTACGAGCCCGACATGCGCCGCGACGCCGACAACGTGGGCTTCGCGCGCAAGTTCGTGCTCGACGGCCTGGTGGCGGCGGGCGTAATCAAGGACGACTCCCGCAAGTACGTGGAGCAGTGCCCCGACAGGGTGCTCACCGACAGGGCGCGCCCCCGCGTAGTCGTGGAGGTGAGCGACGAGTGACCCGCCGAGACAAGGGCAGGCCACACAGGGCGTGGCGCAAGGCCGACCTCGACCGCATAGCCGAGCTGGCGGGAAAGGTGCCCGCCCGCGAGATTCGCCGCGAGCTGCGGCTGTCCAAGAACCAGCTGGATAACGCGCGGCGCGTGATCAACGCCAGCGGCGGCCACGTGTCCCTGCGCTGCTACCGCCACCGCCTGGAGCTGTGCCCGTCGTGCGGGTGCCGCAGGGCGACCCTCGGCAAGGACGGCATCTGCGAACCGTGCAGACGCCAGCGGCAGCTTGAGGCCATAGAGGCCCGCATAGCCGAGCTGCTGCCGAGGTTGACCGCAGAGGAGCGCCGCACCTACGAGCGCACCGAGTGCGGCCGAGAGAGCCGCGCCGACCCCATGCCGCAGGCCCCGGACACCTCGGGCATGAGCCGCTACGCCGCCGACAAGGCAGCAGAGGCGCACGACGAGGCCATGGAGCGGTGGCTGTGCCGTTACCTGTACCGCAGGGTCAAGGCGGCGCAGAAGCGCAAGGAGCGCATAGAGAAAAAAGTTCCGAAATCCTGAAAAGTTTTTATCACTTTTAGTTTTCCCAGTTAGGAGACCCAAATGCTCACGGAAATCATCAGCAAGACCGTCGCGGACAAGACGGTGGACAGCATCCTGAGGCGCATCGAGCGCGCCGTCCCCGTGCCCGAGCCGGGCGACGGCGGCTTCGACGCCGCCATGCGCCAGGCGTTCAACATGGGGGCCGCCTGCATGGCCGCGCAAATCAAGAACGGCCCCGTGCCCACCAAGCGCATCGCGCTCATGGGCGAGGTGGCCCGCGTGGCGTGCCGCGCCCGCCTGGTGGGCATGGAGTGCCGCGTGGTCGTAGACGAGGAGGCCCGCGCATGCAATCGCTAGAGGAGGTCGCGATCTGCGACGTGTACCCCTACGAGCGCGCCGACGGCGAGCCGATGAACCCGCGCGACTTCACCACCAGGGAGAGCGCCGAGCACATCGCGGGCCTGGCCGCGCAGTTCAAGGCCAACCGCCTCAACCCCGGCCAGCCCGTCATGAAGCCCATCCTGTACAAGGAGGGCGGCATCTACTGGATCATCGACGGCGAGTGCCGCGTGCGCGCCATGAGGGCCATCGGCACCGAGCGGTTCCTGGCCGAGGTCTACGACGACCTGGACGACGCCGAGCTGGCGCGCGTGGAGGCCGCCAAGGCCATGGTGGAGACCGACGCCAAGCTGGGGCTGACCGCCGAGGAGAAGTCGCGCGGCGTGCAGACCATGCTGGCGCTCGACATTCCCGACGAGGAGGTGGCCGTGGCCGCCCGCACCGACGCGGGCACCGTGGCCAAGGCGCGCCGCGCCGCCCGCAGGGTGCAGGACGCCGCCTACGACATGACGCTCGACCGCCTGGCCGCCATCGCCGAGTTCGAGGGCGACGACGAGGCCGTGGCCGAGCTGCGCGACTGCAAGCAGTCCGAATGGCAGCGCGTGTACGCGGGCCTGAAGGCCGAGGCCGAGCAGAGGCGCAACCGCGCCGAGGTGGTGGCGGTGCTTGCCGACGCGGGCGTCGAGTTCGTCGACGAATGCCCCGAGGGCTTCGCCGCATGCCGCACGTTTTCCGACTACCGCCCCGACCTGGCGGCGCTGGACGCCTACGTGGCCGACAACGCGGGCGCGGGGCTTCTGGCCGAGGAGACGCCGTTCGGCGTGACCCTGCTGGCGCCGGTGGCCGAGGGGGCCGACGAGGCCGCACAGGCCGCAGCCCAGCGCAAGGCCGACTTCCAGGCCGCCTACGAGGACGGCGCGAAGGCCCGCCGCGAATGGCTTGCCGCCCACGCGGGCGACCTCAAGTCGATGCGCCGCACGGCTCTGGCGCTGACCGCGTTCGCCATGGAGGCCGGGGCCGTGGAATCGTTCGAGGAGCTGCTGGGCCGACCCATCGACCGCACGCCCACCGAGCTGGCCGTGGCCATGGGCTGGCGGGCAGCGTGGAACATGAGCGGCTGGACGGCCTGGAGCCTCATGGAAGGCGGCAGCTCCGTGTACCTCAACCGAGCGACGGTCGAGAACGTGACCATCATCTACGAGGCCATGAAGGCCGACGGCTACGAGCCGAACGCGGCCGAGACGGAAACCTACGAGGCGTGCATGGCGCGCCTGGGAAGCGAGGAGTAAATGAGCGAAGCAGTTGAGGCCGAGATCATCGAGCCCGAGGAGGCGTCAGAGCTGACCGTGGCGTACTCCCCCGCCGTGATCGAGGCCAACTTCGACGCCCTGGAGGCGCACGTGCGCAGGCTGGTGGCCGACTACGAGGGCGCGACCTACGACATGGGCAAGGACGAGAACGTGAAGGCCGCCAAGCGCGACCGCGCCTACCTCAACGGCATCGCCAAGGAGATAGACGAGCGCCGCAAGGCCGTGAGCCGCGAGTACACGAAGCCCCTGGCCGCGTTCGAGGACAGGTGCAAGGCCGTGGCGGGCATCGCGAAGCAGGCAGCCGACGGCATCAAGGCGCAGCTGGACGAGGCCGAGGAGGAGCGCCAGCTGCGCGCGTACGCCAAGCTGCGGGAGCACTACGAGGAGTTCGCCGGGCTGCTGGCCCCCGTCGTGCCCTATGAGCGTTTCCACGAGAAGCAGTGGACCAACAAGACCTTCGGCGAGGTGAAGGCATTCAAGGCCCTGGAGGCCAAGGTAGAGCGCCTGGCCCAGGACTGGGAAACCCTCAAGGCGCAGTTCCAGGGCGAGCCGTTCTACGACGAGGCCGAGCGCGAGCTGTTCGCCACCCTGGACTTGGGCGCGGCCATAACGGCGGCGCACAAGGCCGAGGAGGAGCGCCGGCGCATCGCCGAGCTGAAGGCGGCCATGGAGCCGGAACCCGTGGAAGAGCCCGAACCCGAACCCGAAGCGGTGCCCGAGCTCGCGGAATGCCAGTCCGCAGAGTTCCCGCAGCCGCTTGAGCAGATGCCCGAGCCGCAGCCCGCGCCCATGCCCGCCCCGGTGCCGCCAGCGCCGCCCGCACCGGCACCCGTGGCCATGGCGGGCGACCCGTGGACGGTCGTGGTGCCGTGCGCCACGCGCGAGCAGATGCAGGGCGTCGCGGCGGCCCTCAAGGCGCAGGGCGTCGTGGGCACCATCATGCACGGCACGGTGGGCCAGGTTTACGAGCGAATGAACGGAGGCTACTAGCATGACCCAGGAACAGCAGTCCATCGACCTCATGGCGGCCGTTGCCCGCGTGCAGCGCGCCGTGGTGGTGCCCAAGGCCAAGTACAACGCTTTCGGCAAGTTCAGCTACCGCAGCTACGAGGACATAGTGGCCGCGCTGAAGGAGCCGTGCGCCAAGGAGGGCCTGGCGTTCTTCATGACCGACGAGCTGGTGCAGATAGGCGACCGCTACTACGTGAAGTCCACGGCGTGCGTGTTCCCCGCCGAGGGCGGCGAGGGCCTGCTACAGGTGAGCGCCTACGCCCGCGAGGACGAGCACAAGAAGGGCTCGGACGACGCCCAGGTGACCGGCATGGCGTCGAGCTACGCCCGCAAGTACGCGCTGTGCGGCGCGTTCGCCATCGACGGGCAGAGCGATCCCGACGCCATGGAGGAGCAGCCCGCGCCCGAGGAGAAGCAGCCGCCCGCAGACGGCCCCTTCACGGCCCACTGCCGCAGCTGCGGGGCGCGCTACCAGTTCGCCAGCATGCCGCAGTACATGGAGTTCGTGGCCAACAGCCCGTGCTGCCCGCGCCCCGACTGGCAGGTGGAGTAGATGCAGGCGCTCACCGAGGAGCTGGACGAGCTGACCGACAGGCTGGAGGCCGAGCTGAAGACCTGCAAGGAGTCGGGCTGCCAGTACGCCGAGAACGAGGCCGAGTACCGCAAGGCCCTGCGCATCGCCATCCTGAACGAGCGCCAGAAGGGCACGCCAGTCACCATCATCGGCGACGTGTGCCGGGGCCAGGAGCAGATAGCGGAGGCCAAGCGCCGCCGCGACTGCTCCGAGGCCATCTACAAGGCCTCGCAGGAGGCCATCAACGTAATCAAGCTGCGTATCCGCATGGTAGACGCGCAGATCACCCGCATCTGGAACAGCGGGGACGTAACCCAAGGAGGGTATCTATGAGCATCAACCGCGTGTGCATATCCGGCAACCTGACCCGCGACCCCGTGCTGCGCTCCACGTCTGGCGGCATGTCCGTGCTGTCCATGGGCGTGGCCGTCAACGACCGCCGCAAGAACCAGCAGACCGGGCAGTGGGAGGACTACCCGAACTTCGTGGACTGCACGCTGTTCGGCACCCGCGGCGAGAAGCTGGCGCAGTACCTCGCCAAGGGCAGCAAGGTGGCCATCGAGGGCAAGCTGCGCTACCGCAGCTGGAACGACCAGCAGACCGGCCAGAAGCGCAGCGCGCTGGAGGTCGTGGTGGACGAGCTGGAGTTCATGAGCGGCCAGCAACAGCAGCAGGGCTACGCGCCGCAGCAGTACGCGCCCCAGGCGGCCCCGCAAGCGCCGCAGGCCCGCGCGTACGGCCAGGGACGCCCCGCCCCGGCACCTGCGCCGCAGCAGCCCGCCTACGCTCCGCAGCCGGCCACCCAGCAGGCGTACGCGCCACAGCAGCACGCGCCGCAGCAGCAGGCCATGCCGCAGCAGCAGGCCATGCCCGATCTGTACGACGAGGATATCCCGTTTTAGGGAAGGCGACGGCGACACTATGGGCATGGTTATACACGACGACTTCTGGGCGGCCGCGCAGGCCATGCCCGAGAAGCAGCGCGCGCCGTTCATCTACGCCATCGTCGAGTACCGGTTCACGGGCAAGGAGCCGCAGGGCAGCCCCGCGTGGCTGCCTACCTTCCTGGTGCTCAAGGGCAGGCTCGACATGGGCGACGAGAAGAGCGAGCGCGCAAGGAAGGCGGCCAACGCCCGCTGGGGCAACAGGCCGGGGAAGGAAGACGCGGTGGACAATGCGGCGGCACGGGCGCAAGCCGATGCGCAAGCACATGCGGGAGCATATGCGGATGCAGATGCAGTCGCACATGCGCAAGCAGATGCGGATGCACATGCAGGCGCATCGAGTTGCGGCAATGCAGAGGTTGAGGTTGAGGTTGAGTATATAGATAACCCCTTAATCCCCTTTGACGAAATCGTGCATGCGCTCAACGAGGCAGCCGGCACCCGCTACCGCTCAAGCAGCGCCAAGACCCGCAGGCTGATACACGCCCGCTGGGCCGAGGGCTACCGCCTCCCCGACTTCCTGGCCGTCATCGACACGATGGCAGCCGAGTGGGCGGGCGACCCGAAGATGGCCAAGTACCTGCGGCCCTCCACGCTGTTCTCGCCGAAGTTCGAGGACTACGTGAACCGCGGCCCGAGGACCCGGAAGGAGGCCGACGGCTATGCCGAGTACGACTGAGTGCCCCCACTGCGGGGCGCAGCTGGAGGTCCGCTACGTGGTGCTGGCTGGCCGCCGCACCTTCTGCGGCTGGAAGCCGTGCGGCTGCCCGGGTGCCGTGGCGGAGCGCGACGAGCGTTCGCGCCTTGAGGCCAGGGCCAAGGCCGAGGAGGCCGCAGCCAAACGCCGCCGGGCCTACGAGCGGGCCGGAATCAAGCCCCGCTTCATGACAGCCGCCTCCCCCATGGCCGAGGGCATTGCCGCGAAGGTTGAGCAAGGGCGCGGGGCGTACATCTGCGGCCCCGTGGGAACCGGCAAGACCCACCTGGCGAGCGCCGTGGCGCGGCTCCTGGTGGACGGCGGCACCAGCGTGAGGGTGACCGACATGCTGGGCGTGCTGGCCGCCATCAAGGGCACCTACGGCGGCGACGGCACCGAGGACGGCGTGCTGTCCAGGCTCTCCCGCGTGGGGTGCCTGGTGCTGGACGACCTGGGCAAGGAGTCCCCCACCGACTGGACGCTGGGGCAGGTGTTCCGCGTCGTGAACGACAGGTACGAGAACATGAGGCCCGTGGTCGTGACCACGCAGTACGGCAAGAGCGACCTCATACGCCGCCTGGCCAAGAACGGCGATGAGGAGACGGCGGTGGCCATCGTGAGCCGCCTGTCGGAGATGTGCGACAAGTACGAGCTGCAAGGCAAGGACAGGAGGCTATCGAATGGCAAACGTTGACACGCTGCCCGAGATCCTGCGCCCCCTCATGGAGGGGCCGAGCATCGAGACGCCCAGGTGCGCCGTGTGCGGCGCGCCGTGGCCGCTCAACCGCCACCACATCGTGAGGCGCGGGGCGGGCAAGCTATTCCGCGACGGGCGCGAGGTTCCCAAGCCCACGGTGATGCTGTGCGGCAGCGGCAACGGCAGCGGCTGCCACGGGCTGGCGCACGCCAACCGGCTGCACTTCCGCTGGGTCAGGGCCGAGCAGAGGTTCAACCGCCCCGCCCCGCCGGGCTCGGGGCACTGGGAGTACCTGCTGCTGCCGGAACCGACCAAGTACGCGGATGCCCTGGCCATGGACGGCTGGGGGCGGCTGCCGAGGGGCAGGCGGTGCATGTGAGCGGGTACGAGCCTTCAAGCGGGTGGAACCTCCCGCCCGGGTGCTTCGAGTCCGACCCCAGGGCACCGTGGAACCGGCCCGACCCGTGGGAGGGCCGCACGTGCCGGGAGTGCCGCTTCTGCGGCCGCGTGCAGGGCGCTGGCGGCGAGGCCGTGTGCGCCCGCGACGCCATGACGGGCGGCGGCCCCGACGTGGAGGCGGTAGACGAGACAAGCGAGGCATGCGAGTGCTTCGAGTTCGAATAGGAGACGAAACGATGAAGAAGATCTACGCGGTGGCCACGGAGAGCGACGTGGTGCTGGCGTTCGAGAGCAGATCGGACGCAGACGAGTACGCAGGCGAGCACGACGGCATGGCGGTGCTGCCGGTGCCGTGCGTGGGGGCCTACGAGTACCCCAGCGAGAAGTCGGCCACCGACTGGGACCGAATTGCCGACGCTCTGCCGAAGGGAGGCGAGCAGGCATGAGGCTGTACATGTGCGCATGCGAACGCTGCGGCAAGGAGGTGCCGGCGACCCTGGCGGGTTACGCCAAGATGGTGCTGAGGAACAGCGCGCGAATCGACGGCAAGGCAAGGGCCTTGTGCCCGGAGTGCGCCGAGAGCCTGCGGGCGTGGTTCCTCGCAGGCGCGGTGAAGCCGGAAGGAAGGGAGTAGCCATGGGAATCATCTGCGATACCTGCGGGCGCGATATCGACGCCCTGGGGCAGGACAACATGGGCGTAGACGCGCCGCTGTGCGAGGACTGCTGGGGCGGGCAGCAAAGCCATACGGTAGCAGTGCCGCGTCGCGAGGCTCGCAACCTGAGGTTCGAGGACGCCCGACTGCGCGAAAAGCTGGACGCCGGAACCGAAGAGACGGCCGTGCAGAACCTGCGCAAGGGCATCGAGACGGCCTACGAGGCGAGCCGCGAGCGCGCCCTGGCGCTCACGAAGCTGGACGAGTGCGAGTTGTGGCTGGGGCGCTGCGAGCTGAGGGTGACAGCGTCACCGACGCTCAAGGGCGCGGCCCAGGACGCCGCCATGCCTTGCCTCAAGGCCGAAGAGGCGCACGGTTTCGCGATGCCCGACGTGAACGTGGAGGTAACGGCCGAGGAGCTGGCCAAGAGCCTGCGCGAGGCCATGAAGCCGGCCATGCGGATGGCGGTGGAGTAGCCATGGAGCAGCAGACCGAGAAGCCGAAGCGCCGACCCAGTATCGAGGTGCGCTGCCCGAAGTGCGGCATGCGCGAGATCTGGCACCACCTGCCCAAGGGCGGCGACCGCTGCCGCTGGTGCGGTCACCTGTTCGAGGACTTCACCTACCGCAAGGTCGGGCCGGGCGCGAAGGAGGGGACGCGATGACGAACTGGGAGCACCTTTTCGGCACGCCCGAGCGGGCCATCCACACGGAGACGGAGTTCCACTCGTGGCCCTTCTTCATCGCCGTGTATGAGACGAGCCGCATGAGCAGCTGCACTACCAGCAAGCGGCTGCTGGCCAGCTTCTGCGAGGAGGCCGACTACCTGGAATGGCTCAAGGCCGAGTACGACGACGGCACCGTCGAGTGGGAGGAGCGATGAACCGCCCGGGATGCAACTGGGGGTGCCTGCTGTTCATAGCGGCGGCAATCGCCATAGACGCGGCGGCCATCTACGCCATAAGGGCGCTGGCGCTCGGGCTCATGGCCATGGCCGTGGCGGCGTGCGGATAGGGGCAACCGAATACGGAAACAGGCAGAGGGCCGTCCTTCGTGGCGGCCTTTTCCGTGCCCGGCGACACGCTTGCGACCATATGGGCCGAGAGATAGGAGACGCATGGCGGGAGGCGAGACATACGAGGACTTCACGGCCAAGTTCGAGCCGAAGAGGACGACGGACGACTGCTACACCCCGCCCGAGGTGTACGACTGCGTGCTGCGGTGGGCGCACCGGGAGTACGGGTTCGACCTAGCGAAGGTGGCGCGCCCGTTCTATCCGGGCGGCAACTACGAGCGCAAGGAGTACCCGCAGGGCTGCACGGTGGTGGACAACCCGCCGTTCTCCATCCTGAGCAAGATCGTCAAGCACTACCAGGAGCGCGGCGTGGGCTTCTTCCTGTTCGCCCCCACCCTGACGTGCATGGGCATCCGCAACTGCTGCAAGGTCGTGACGGGCGTCGGCGTGACGTACGCCAACGGCGCGAGCGTCAACACGTCGTTCGTGACCAACCTCGACCCCGCCCAGGCTCGCAGCGCGCCCGACCTGCGCTCCGAGCTGGACGCCGCGATAGAGCGCCTGCGCCGCGAGAAGGCCAGGGCGCTGCCGAAGTACGAGTACCCGGACGAGGTGCTGACCGCGCCCATGCTGGAGCTCTACTCCAAGTACGGCATCGACTTCCGCGTGGGGCCGCAGGAGTGCAGCTTCACGAGGGCGCTCGACGCGCAGCGCGTGCAGAACAAGGCGATATACGGCAGCGGCTACCTCATATCAGAGCGTGCAGCCGCAGAGCGTGCAGCCGCAGAGCGTGCAGCCGCAGAGCGTGC
>CAUBGU010000017.1 GCA_958435545.1 uncultured Collinsella sp. | reverse complement strand
CGCAACGGAAATCCGCATGCGGGTTTATTGTACCCCGCCGTCAAGTGTAATTTCGACAAATATAGGTGGGAGGTAAAGGTTTACCTCGGGTGACTGCCAAGGGGCGAGATGGCCCCTCGGACGGAAAAGTCGCAGCCTGCATCGAGAGTGGATAATCTCCCACTTTTTGCCTGTATCTTGACCAAAAGTGGGAGATTATCCACTCTCATGGGTTGTGCGTCCGAAAATCCTCTCTCGTGCGTCCGGAAATCCACTCTCGTTTCTCTATCGCCGACCACACGGCAGTTGCGGTGAAATGGGGACTGTATTTGCCGGTCGCGGCCTTAAACAGTCTCTATTTCACCGCAACTTATTTAGGAGATGAGCTAGAGGGCGCCGAGGAGAATGGCGTAGGTGGTGGATTCGCCGAGCTTGAGCTCGTCACCGGGGTTGAGCTGAGCGGAGCGGCCAGGCTCGACCTGGGTGCAGACGTTCGTCGCGCCGTTTACCACCACGGTTCCGTTGGTGGACGACAGATCCTCGACGTACCAGGTATTTTGGTCATCGCACCACACGTGGGCATGGCGAGCCGAAACGTCATCGCCCACATCGGTGATATCGCCCTCCCCCGTCGCCAGCGCACCGATCTCCACGCCCTGCTCGCTCGGCTGAATCCAGCGCGGGGCACTTACCACGTAACCGTTTTGCACGCGCAGCAGTCCCAGCGGATGCGTCGGCGCCGCCTCGTGCTCGCCCGTGACCGTCGAGGTGCTCAGCGAGCGCGGCGTCGATGTGGCGCCGCCACAGGTCGCATGAGCGTAGTCGATGGCATAGGTCACCGAGGATCGAACATCTGCCGAGCAACCGACGGCGACAAACAGCACCAGCACGGCCTCGGCACGTTCGGCGGGCATAAGCTCCGCCGCCTGCGACAGGCGCTCGACCGCATTGCGGTAGAGGCTCGTATCCTGATGGCATTCCTCGAGCGCCCGCACCATGGGCTCGCCAGCGGGCCCGCACACCATGTTGATCACCGCCGTGGCATTCATGGGATTGCGGCGGCGCAGGGCCAGATGCGACATGATGCGCGCGGCCGAGGTGCCGTAATCGGCAAAATAGCGCTCCTGCAGTGTGCCGACCGGAGCGCGCACGATAAAACGCGAGACCCAGGAGCAATCGGCGGCGCGGCTCTGGGGGCTGCGGCCATCGGCCAGCGGGCGGCTCGAGAGCACCAGGCCGCACAGTTCGATATGGCTCAGGTGCGCTGCGCGCTTAAAGATGTCAAACATTGCCCCGCACGGGGTGAGCTCAGCTTGAGAAGCCATGGCTTAGCCCTCCTTGGTCGCAGAGATAGTGTCGGATACTTCGGCCGGCCCGCCAAAGGCGCGAACAGCCGCGGCTCCGCCGGCAAGCGGCGTCGCCATGGCAATTTTCGCACGTCGTGCTGACACGACGGGAAGCTCAAAGGCAAACCCCATCGCCAGCAAAAACCACGTGAGCGCATAGGTTGCAATTAAGGCGGCAACGAAACCGCTCGCCACGGCGCGCTGGGAAAACACGGCGCATGCGAGTGCGGCCAGAGCCGGAACCTCACAGGCGGAAAGGGCCAACACGCCCTGCAGGAACCCCGCGCGGCGATTGCGCGCCAAAGCTCCGACGGCAATGCCCGCCACGCTCGGCAGCGCCAACGCCAGCACGGCGACGATGCCCGGCAGTGTGCCGGACCACGAAATGTGCCCCACGGCAACCGTCATACGAGCACCCGACGCCAGCAGCGCCGCCGACACCACCACAACGGCCCATACGAGGCCGCAGACAGCCGCAGCGCCAATCATCGCAGCGCGACGGACCGCGCGACCGGACGCGTCCATGGGACAGGGCATGAGCGGCTCGGCGCGAAGCGAGCGGGCGACATTTTGCGCATAGTGGTCGCAAAATGCCGAGAGCGCCGCCTCCACCGCAGCCGGCTCGGGACGATCTTCCTGATGGCAGGACAGGCAGGCCATCACCACATCGAACAGCTGAGCGTCGACAAACGCCAGCGCATCGCGCAGATCCTCGGAATTTGGATCGAGCCCCAGCTGCTGAGCCTGTTCGGCCGCGGCAAGTGCCACATCGGGCTCGCGTCGCAGCAGTTGCGTCAAGTCGCAGCCGGGCGCGTGGGCGCCGACGGGATAATCGGGCAGCGTATCCATCTTGAGACGATAAGGGCTGGCGATATCGCGCGTCTTTTTGCGCGAGCCCGAAGTACCCGACGTGCCCGGCGCTACTTCGTACGGCGCGACACCGGCGATGAGCTCATAGACCGTGCTCGCCGCGGCATACACGTCGATTGCCGGCGACATGCGCAAAACGCGCAGGTCGGCAATATCGTCGGTGAGCATCTCGGGCGGAGCGTAGGCAACCGTCGCGCGACGCAACGTGGCGTAGCGCTCTGTAAAGGACTCCCTGCCGCCGGTTCCCGCCACCGCAGAGGCAGGCTCGAGCGCCAGCGACGAGCCAAAATCGATGAGGCACAAATCGAACGTGCCTTCGGCAAGCTGTCGGTCGAGCGGTAGGCGCGCCGTGCGCACCATAATATTGGCCGGCGAGATGTCGCGATGGACGAACCCCTCCCCCACCAAGCTCATGCGGAAGAGCAGATCGAACAGGTCGCGACCCAGGCGCGCCGCCACGAGCGGCGACAGACACCCGGCATCGTCCACGGCAAAGCGCGGGCGCAGGCGAGCGAGCGTCTCGCCCTCGACCCACTCCATGACAATCGCGGGCACGCCGTCGACCTCGCCCCACCCGTACAAGCGGGGAAAGCCCTTAAGGCCCGAAAGGGCACGATGGCATTCATATTCCTCGCGAAACGCCGCCTTGAACTTGGTGACCAGCGCCTCGTGGGCGACATCGTCATCAAATTCGTCGCGCGTTGGCAAGATGAGCTGCTTGAGCGCCACGGCCTCGCCCTGCGCGTTGACGGCACGCGTCACACGGCCGATACCACCACGGCGCATGGTGGCGTCATCGGCAAACAGCATCGTAAAACGGCGAAGGTAGGCGGGAAGCTCGTCCGTGCCCAGGGCGACGGCCGGCTCAAACCCGTCGACGCGCGCCAGGCGCAGGCCCACCATGGGATCACGGTTGAGCGACTGGGCTGCCGCAGAAGCGAGATCGTTCGTCATAGGGCGATCGCCGCCAGGCTATTGTTGAAGTTGTTAAGCGCAATGTCATCATCGCCGTAATGCCCCACCCATTGGCACAGGTTGGTGTAGCAGCCCCATAGGTTGGCGTACTGCCGATACCACTTTGAGTGGGGAGAAAACGTTTGCCGGCCAAACTCGGCACGGATGACAAACATATCGTTGGCCAGGCTATCGCACGGCCCGGTATCGCCTGTTGCGTTATAGGTCGAGACCGCGCTATTTGCCCGAGAGACATAGCCGTCGAGCATATTGCACTTGGTCACGAGCCAGCTGTGTATGCTTTCCTCCTCGGCGGTCGAAAGGCCGCTGGAGCTTGTATTGCCACCGGTGTTGCCGCCCGTCGAGCTGTCGCCCCCAGACCCGCCGGAGGCGGAGCCCGAACCGGAGCCACCGCTCGAGTTCGACGAATCGGAGCTGGAGCCAGACGAACCGGAGCCGCCAGGTTTCCCCGACTGCTGCGTATCCTGACCCTTTTGCTGCTCGGCCTTGTTTACGACGGTCGAAACGCTGTTATCGGAAAGGTGATGGATGATCTTGGTGTTGGTGAGCACGATGGTCTTGCCGTTGGCAAGCGCGATTTCGTTGTCCGACGCCTCGGCGCTGCCCGCGTCGTCGACACCAAACACGACGTGCGTGACTACGCTCGCCCAGGCGTATCCGGTTGTGGTGCCCAAATCGCTTTTGGCCTTGTGCCCCACGCGCAACTCGCGCGCGGTACGCGCTTGCACCATAGGTGGCACAGCCAAACCGTAGGCAGAAACGCCGGCAACGACCAGCGCCAGCGAACAGGACAGCAGCACACACGCCCGAGGCGCCAGGCCCAACCGGCGCCGCATACGCACCGCGGCGCCATGCTTTGTCTGAGTGCCCCCGGGCCGCATGCGATCTCCTCCAACAAAAACACGCCGCTCGAAAGCGGCGCATTCATTCAAACCCATAGTTGAGTGTATCAGCGAACACAAAAGGTTGCGCAACGAACGCGCAAATACGGGACGCGAACAGGGGCATCCATGCGATAAGCGGATGGAAAGTGCATTTGTTGCACAACAAATGCACAAACATGGGGCCAATTATGGCAACCGCGTGCAACGCGCAGGGAAACGCGAGGTCGGTGGACCGATATCTAGATCCTAGATCGCGCGACGGGCCTCGATAGCGCGGCCGAGCGTGAGCTCGTCGGCATACTCCAGGTCGCCACCCACGGGCAGGCCGCTCGCCAGACGCGACACCTCGACGCCCAGTGGCTTGATGGTGCGAGCAAGGTAGCTCGCCGTGGTCTCGCCCTCGATATTGGGGTTGGTGGCGATAATGACCTCGTGGATATCCTCGTGGCCCAAGCGCGCCAGCAACTCGCGGATGTGCAGCTGCTCGGGACCGATCTTGTCCATGGGGCTGATCACGCCGCCCAGCACGTGGTAGAGGCCGTGGTAGCTGCCCGTGCGCTCAATCGCCTGGACATCGCGCGGCTCACCCACCACGCAGATGCGGGTGGTGTCGCGCATCGAGTCTTGGCAAATGGAGCACTCGTCAGCGGTGGCGTAATTAAAGCAGCGGCTGCAAAAATGCACTTCCTGCTTAACCTCCAGAATGGCCTCGGCCAGGCGGCGGGCCTCCTCGGCATCGGCCTCGAGCAGGTAGTAGGCGATGCGCTGGGCCGACTTGGGGCCAATGCCCGGCAGGCGGCCCAACTCATCGAGCAGTTTTTGCAGGCTATGGTTGGCACTCATATATATGCGTGTCTTAGAACGGCATGCCCGGGATGTTGAGGCCGCCGGTGATGGCGCCCATCTGCTTGTTGGCGAGCTCGTTGACGCCGCGGACGGCCTCGTTGACGGCAGCCATGATCATATCCTGCAGCATATCGACGTCCTCGGGATCGAGGGCATCGGGATCGATGGTGAGGTTGACGAGCTCCATCTCGCCGTTAACGGTCACCTTGACCATGCCGCCGCCGGCAGAGGCGTCGACGGTCTGGGACTTGAGGTTCTCCTGCGCGGCGGCAAGCTGCTCCTGCATCTTGCGAGCCTGCTTCATCATCTGCTGCATGTTCATACCGGCCATGATGGCTCCTTTACGTGCGGCCGCGCGACAAGCTGCAAGGGCAGCCGGAGCACGGCGGGACTTTCAAACTCAAAAATCGTACCACGGCGCGCTGCGAGAGAGCGGGGCGGACGTGTTACCTCAGTCGATATACATGTCCTGGAGTGCAAGCCGCACCCATAGATTATGCAAAGTTGAATAATTCGCATCTGCATAATATTGAAAGCTAAATCTTGTAGAGCCGGAATCCGACATTTAATGCGTACCACTAAATGGCTAAATGCCGAGCCACTGCTCGAGGCGGCGCTCATGACGGCGGGGTATAATTTGATTGCAATAGATAGCAATTTGGAGGTGCCCCATGAATGCCCCCGACGTGCTCCAAAACATCCGCTCAAAACACCCCGTTGCATATGTGGTTCTCTATCTCTTTGTCGGCTGGGCATTGCTGGTTATCATCACCCATGCTATAGCCTTTGGAGCAGAACTACTGATAGCCAGCTCGGACCAGCCCGTCGTCAAATGGGAAGCGACCGATGAGTGCACCGACGGAACTCGAACCATTTACTACAACAGCCCGTCCCTCTACCAAGAGTTCAAGGTCAAGATAAAGGACTCCAAGATTGTCGATGCCGAACTGGGCTCTTTATTTACAATCGGAGCAACCGTCAACGCCGAGCAAGTCGAATACACGGACAGCCATGCGACATATCGTATCGACCTCAGCATCCTAGGCCGACCGTCACGCGCCTGTCTGCTCGAATGCGATATACGCGGCACCACACTACACATGTCCGAAATACAGATGCGCCCGGACAAAGAGATCTCTTCTTGAGCAGCGTACCCGCCCGCACAGTTACTCCACCGGTTTGAAGATGGTGGCCTGTCCAAAGACGTTGCGGATGAGGGCCTTGGCCTCATCCTCGGTCTGCGGGATGCTCGGGGCTGCGCCCTGGTGGCCGAAGGGACTGCCGGCGCCGGGGTTGGACTCCCAAGGGGCAGCGGGGGCGTCATCGCTTGTGGGAGCGGACGTCGCAGCTGCGGGAGCCGCGGCTGAAGCGGCAGGGCTGGGCGCAGGCACCGCGGCAGGCACGTCGAACGGAGGAAGATCCTCCCCGCTCGTATCGCCGGCGAAGCCGCCGACCATGGCGTCGTCGTAGGGCACCTGCTCGGATTCCCACGACGCAGCCTGCGCAGACGGCTGAGTCTTGGAAGCGGACGAGCGCTCGGGCGCTCGGGGCGCGGGTTCGGTCGGGAGCTTACCCGTAGCGGGGGCGCCGGCGGGGTTGTCGGAGCGCAGCCAGGGGGCCTTGGCCAGGTCGGATGACTCGGGCGCAGGCGCGGCAGCGGGCTTGGGCGCGGGGACCGGAGCAGCCGGTTTGGGCGCAGCGGGTTCAGGCGCCGACGGGGTCGGTGCCGCTACCGGTGCCGCTTTTGGCTGCATCGCGCTGGCGTTCGAGGATGCAGGGGCCGCCGAGGACACGGGTTGCGGGTCCGCAGATGCCGCAGCCCGTGCAGATGGAGAATGCTCCTCATGTTGAGGAGCCGGCGTGCCACCTCCATCCAAGACATAGTCGACGGTGCGACGACCGAAAACCGCACTGACTGTCGGCAAAAACACCGCCTGTGTATCAGCACGCCCGAGCATCTTGATAGCAAATGCCGTAGGGAACGAGACCGTGAGCTTAGAACCATCGTCTGCCGTAGCGCGAGCGTTCAACAGGAGAGCCGCATAAGAAGGTTGTTGGGCCTTGACGCGCTCGACGACCTCGGCCCATTTGCGCTGGAGCTCGCCGGCATCCTCAACCGCGGGGGTCTCGGCGGCGCCGGCGGCAGCAACCTGGGCGGCGTTGTTGAGCTGGGGCTTAGGTGCCGGAGCGGCGGCAGGCGCGGGAGCCGCAACGGGCTGAGACATCGGAGCCGATGCAGGCTGAGATGTCAGCGCGGCAGGCTTGGGGGTCGGCGCGGGCGCAGGCTGGGTCGCCGGAGCGGCAGTGCCTCGGTCCCAGGGCATGCCGCCCTGGCGCGCAGACGCAGCGGCGGGCACGGCAGATGCCACAGGAGCGGCAGCTCGGGCACCCGAGATCAGTGTCGGCTGTTGCATCGCCGCAGGTGCAGCCGCGACAACCGCAGGCGCGGCACCTGCAGCAGCCACGCTCGCCGGCACCGCGGCGTTGGCGACCATGACCTCCAAGCGCGCCACGCGCTCGGCCAGGGCCTCAATGGTCAGATCGGCCTCGGGACGTGCCAGGCACGTGCAGGCGATCTCGAGCACCAGGCGCACGTCACTCGCGCCCCTCATCTCCAGCGCGGCATCGTCGAGCACCGTCAACACGCGGGCCAGACGGTCGGCCGGATGCTCGCCAAAGGCAGCAGCCTCGGCAGCAAGCGCCTCGGCCTGCTCGGCCCCGCCCTCAAACAGCTCGGCACGGGCACCGGCAACGCAGGCCACATACACGTCACGCACATGCGCCACCAGGTCGCGCGTCAGCTCAAGCAGGTCATTGCCCTCCTCGACCTGTGCGCGAATGAGCCCATAGAGCTCAGCAATATCACGCTCGGCGATGGCGCGCGCAAACTCGCCCAGAATCTGGTCCGAAACTTCGCCCAAAAGCGAGCGGGCATCGTCCGCGTGCACGGTACCGTTGCCGAAGACGCTCAGCTGCTCCAGCGTGGAGAGCGCGTCGCGCATGCCGCCCTTGGCATGACGCGCCACGATAGCCAGCGCCTCGTCGTCGTAATCGAAGCCCTCCTGCTCGCACACGTAGGACAGGCGATGCTCAATATCCTCGTTGCCGATGCGATGAAAATCGAAGCGCTGGCAGCGCGAGAGGATGGTCTCCAAAATCTTTTGCGGGTCGGTGGTGCACAGCACAAAGATCACGTGCGCCGGCGGCTCCTCGAGCGTCTTGAGCAGCGCGTTGAACGCCGCCGTCGTGAGCATGTGAACCTCGTCGATGATATAGATCTTGTACTTGCCGCGCACCGGGGCAAAGTTGACGGAGTTGATGATCTCCTCGCGCACATTGTCCACGCCCGTGCGGCTTGCGGCATCGAGCTCGTAGACATCGGGGTGGTTGCCCTCGGCGATGAGCTCGCACTCCTCACAGGTGCCGTCGGGCATGCAGCCGCTTGCACCCTCGGCGCGCGCCGCCTCGGCGTTGCGACACAGTAGCGCCTTGGCCAGAATGCGCGCCATGGTGGTCTTGCCCGTGCCGCGCGGTCCGCAGAACAGGTAGGCGTGGGACAGGCGCCCCTCGGTGATGGCGTGCTCGAGCGTCGAGACGATATGCTGCTGGCCCACCACGGAGTCGAAGGTGAGCGGGCGATACTTTCGGTACAACGATTCCATGGGTGCTCCCCCGGGTATACTGAGTCTTGTTGCCGCGACGGCCATGCGGTCGCACGGCATACTGCATTCATAATAACCCGTACGGCGAGCCCGCCGCGATAGGAGTCCAAAGAGCATGGCAGACGCAGAGAGCAACCTCGTTCCCTCCGAAGCAGCCGACCAGGTCGAGGTCGCGCTCGAGAAGCAGGCCGCGGCCGATGACGGCATTCTGTACCTCAACGAGTACCAGTACGAAAACGACCTGGTCACCGACTTTGCGCGCCTGGTCGCCTCGCCCAGGCGCCGTGGCTCCCTGTACGTCGCCGCCGCGATTGCCGCGCTCATCGGCATCGGCATGTTGGTGGCCGGCGGCAGCTGGATCAAGTTCGGCGTCGTGCTGATCGTGTTCGGCGCTTTTTTGGCCTGGTGGAGCAAAAACCTGCACCACACCCTCGCCCGCGACTTTATCGACGCCGTCGAGGCCGACGAGTCCATGGGTGGCCGCTATCGCCGCGTCGCCGCCAACGAGGACGGCCTGATGGTTTGGGGCAAGAGCGGCAAGTCGCAGTTCTTCCCGTTTGAAAAGCTCGACCACGTGCTCGACGGCGAGCACATCTTTGTAGCCATGTTCGCCGACCAGGGCGTGACGATTCCTAAGGACACCTTTGTCCGCGGCGATGCCGAGCGGTTTGGTCCCTTCCTTAAGGCGCGCATCAACAAAAAGCTCCGCATCGAGACCAAGAAGAAGAAAATGAAGGCCGAGAAGGCCGCAGCCGAAGCTAAGCAGGGCGACAAGGCCGACAAGCCCCAGGACAACAAGGGCAAGCGGCGCAAGCAGAAGAAGAGCAAGAAGAAGCGCTAGGGCCGAGCGCCACTGCGAAGGGAATCTCATCCCGCTTCAGCGTAGGATGAGGCTCCCCCAACAGGGCCTTCGAGCTATTTAACTTCAAACCTGAAGAGCCTTCGCTCCGGCAGATCGGTCATCTTCATCGTATAGGTCCCGGGAAACGCTTTCTCAAAACGGACGGTCTCGTAACCTTCGAAATAGTCGTTGGTGTTTTGCATCATGAATGGGACGAGTAACTCGTTCTCCGCCCCAACCTGTACAGCAAACGCAGCAGAACCGCCCAGCACCGGCATTGCCTGCGTTATCAGATCGGTATTGACCACAAAGTCATAGTTTGGCGCAGACTCCGGCACCAAATGCCAAACATACGCTTTAATTCCGCCTTCGACATTGTCCTTATTCCTGACACGCATCTTTACGGCGATAACACACGTGATGTCGGCGTCCTTCAATTTCGTTTTCGTATCTACGATGCCATATTTTGAATAATCATCATGCGCACGCTTGAGATACTCGCGCGGCGTGAGCAGCTCTGCCCCGTCTATGCAAAACGAATACCCGTCAGTCGCCACATCCTTCGACCCCAGAAACGCCCCATCCATCGAGAGCCATTCGCCCTCCGCGTAATATTTTTCAGGAATGACTGTCCGGTTCCCGTTAACGACGCTCACCCTCATGCCCGCAAGGCCGGTAACAGCACAGCCAAAAAGCGCGAGCATCGACCTTCTCGTCAACAGGGCCTTCTTCATCGCGCTCACGACCTTTCCCGAACTTTCACAACGGCACCGTCGCGCATGCAGTAAACACGATCGGCTAGCTCCTCGAGCACCTCTCCGTCATGGCTAGACAGAAGAACCTCGCGACCCGTTGATGCCGCCATCGCCACAACGCGCTTGAGCATTTCCACGCCCGCTTCGTCGAGGGCATTCGTTGGCTCATCGAGAACAAGCAGCTTCGGCTTTTCCATAATTGCCGCAGCTATTCCCAGACGCTGCTTCATCCCAAGCGAGTATGCTCGAAACTTCTTTTTTTCGTCTGCATCGAGCCCCACGAGCCGCAGGGCAGAGCGAATGTCCTCGGGGGTGGCAACGCCATTGATTTGAGCTATGAGCTCCAGATTGTCGTAACCAGACAGATATCCTAAAAAGGAAGGCGCCTCTATCAACATCCCCAGACTCGGCGGAAACGAGATATCCGCCCCAAGTCTTTGGCCATCGATAATAATCTCGCCCTCGGTGGGTCTAATCAATCCGCAGACCGCTCGCATGAGCATGGTCTTACCCGAACCGTTTATCCCCTGAAGCCCGACCACAGTCCCAGGGTCAACCTCGATAGACACGTTGCGCAGGACATCGTTTTTGCCCATGCGCTTCGATACGTCCCTAACGATCACACTCATATCTTGTCCCTCTTTTCGATAAGGTCGGCCCTTCGAAACCACAGTCCACCCAACGATAGGCATAACGACATAATCACAATTGAAAACAAGCCACTCGAGCCCGTCGCAATTCCTTCTTTGACGATTCCACCCCAGCGCAACAGCATCAAGGCATTTCCCAGTAGCGCCCAATGCCGCGCATATGCCGAACAGATCAGGTAGCTCATTACAACCGCAAATGAAACTGACGGCCCAAGCACAAACCCAACCGTTGCCTGCACAAACGCAAGCGCCTCAAAAGCAAGAAAGAGACCTGCGAAAAACGGCAGTGCACCTGCTTCGCTCGCCTTGAGAAACCACGGCGCCAAATTAGCCAGCTGAAGCGACTCGCCATGGATGACCGCGCTGAACGAGGCACTCACCATCAAGCTCCAAATCACAACAGAGCAAACCACCACGAGCAGCGAAAATGCTGTTATCGCCGCCACTGAGATAAAACGCGAGACCCACCAAAGGGTTCTCGCCCGGCATCGGACAAGCGTTTGCAAACCAAACCCGTGCAACGATTCGGCGGGATAATCGAGTGTTGTATAGAGAATAAGCAGAATGAGAAATAGCCATCCTAGCGGAGGCACAAACATGACCCCGGGCCTAGGCTCAAACGGAGCAGATCCGGCAAACACGAGCGCAAGATTGTCCGCAAACCCCAAGGCATCCGTCCTGACCCCATACACAGAAGACAAACCGTAGGCGTACACCAGGTTCGCAACGGTCACTGCCGCAATCGCAATAAAGGTAATGATGTTCTTCTTCAAAACGGTCCTCAGGTCCGCGGCGACCAGCCTAAACAGCATCAGACCATCTCCCGCCTTTTCCACGCCCCAGAAAAAGCCAACGAAGCAAGGGTCAATAATATGATTTCCGCAAAACCGGCTCGAATGTCTGGCCAGTTATTCAGCGATTCCGACCTGATGCTGTTGAAGATATTGCAGTTAAACCCCACACAAGCCATTACGCCGAAGATCCAGCCATTTGCAAAATGCCACGCAACCATTAGCAGATACGGGACAATTATCGCTTTGATTCTGCTACGAAACAAAATTGAGAAGCCAGTTACAGCCATGGATAAAGTCCCGAGCGTGACCGCATCGAACAGCGTGTATGCAAGCACATATAACAAAGGATGTGAATAAAATAGACCGGAGAAATAGCTATGTAGGTAAAGCCCTACGTAGGTCGACTCATCGACCCGAGGAAGATACGCAGGAAAAAGCATCGAGACAATCAGGAAATTGACGAGCAGAGGAATGGCAGTCACTGTAAACGCGGAGAGGAAAGCAGACAGCACCTTTACGTTCACGTATGCCTTTCTGGAAACGCGCGTGCATATCTGCATGTCATAACCACTCAAACGCTCAAAGAGGCACGACCAAGATCCGGCCAACATTGCAAGCAGGGGCAGTGCATAGAAAAACACCGACGCAGACAGTGGCGCGTTCGCGCTCACAACAATCCAGTTACCGAAGCTGCTTTCACGTGTTTGACCGAGATAGTTTTTGGCTTGCATGCCAACGCCGTAACCAAAAGAAAGAAGGTTGTGACGTTCTTTTTCCAAATTTGCCCACGGCTCCAGCGCAGCAGCTATTGCAACTGCGACTGCAATCAAGAGAGCAAAGATAAAAGCTGGGCGTCTTATCGTTTTCGACAGCTCATATCTTACGAGCCTTTGGTTCATACGTCCTCCTCCCCCTTCCGACCCAGAAAGCCGGAAGGGAGCCAATTCAAACAACTATGCGGGAAGCTTGCGGAAATGCCCGACGCAGTCGGGGCTCCATACACCAATAACAGTGCCGTAGCCAGACTCCGCCCATGCAGTCAGTCGCGCCGCAGATCGCCCGTTCTCACGGACGAGGTTATACATTTCCCACTGTCCCTTGTGATTCGAACGATACGTTCCCTGAGTACAATTCATGCTGCCGCTACCGCTTGTGTTATACGCACCGTCTGTATATAACCGAAGCGGATTTCCCGTATAACCTTGGATATCCAGATAGAGCGATGAGGAATCATCCTTTTGACGGTAACCAGTTGCACTCGTCCCGGCACATTGAAAACTAAATGCCCTATCGGCATTGTTCGTACAGGTCGTAATTCCCGTATCGGCGTTTTGAGTAATGCTAGAAACCTGAGAGGTGTCAAACTCCTCTTGCGCGAACGATGCAGCGGGAACCCCTAGGGACAGACCCGCAGCAATCGCCAACCCGACTCCGATTCGAGTAATAGCGCTCCTTGGCTTAATCATGGCCTTCTCCAATCAAAAGCGGCTAACAATGCGTCGACGCACAGCAACCTTTGCATGAATGGAGAAAGATGTCTGTAAACACTCGCTATTGAGTTGATAATCCAGGCGTTTACACGTTATCTACCTGCGATAACAATGAAATAAGCTCTGCTTTGTTCTTGATCTTCAACTGGCGATAGGACGCGGATCGCAGCGCTTGCACCGTAGATGCAGCGTAACCGACATCCTGCGCAATGGTCTTTGTCGTTGTGCCCTCTGCCGTCATCAACAATATTCGGGCCTGAACATCGGACAGGGCGCGCGACGTAAGCAGAGCCAGCCGGCGCACGTGAGCTGCTTCGGTGGACCCGTTCGCACGGTACTTCAAGACGGCCTTCTCGTCCTCAACCGAGCGTACGAGCACGATGTGCGTAACGAGCATGGGCACAGACCAGCAAACAATCACCGTTGCCACGACGACATTGACGGCCGAACTTTGCCCCAGCAACGACGCAAGGAACAGAGGCTCGAAAACCGTCAGATCCTGCACCATGTTGAGCAAGACAACCCAGACAGGAGCCGCCGCCCCAAAGCAAAGCATCCATATCCCAAGCATTTTGCGCTGCGGACAGCTACGCAGCACTATGTATGTGAGCAACATCCCCGTCAGCACCGCGAACCCATGGATTCGCCCCCTAGTGGCCGCATGGATTAAAGTAGCCGCACCTATTGACACCAACGGCACGATAGCCCGGACACGGGCATGCACCTTAAACGGACGCAGCCCAACAGCGAGCGAGACCGTAGATGCCACGCCGCACAGCAGGACCGGCGCAGCCATCAACGGATCGCATATACACCTCCATGCCGCGATATAGACAAAAGACCATTCCACGGCAGACAGCACCGCCCATACGCACGGGCTTCCGAGCCCAATCGCCCCATCCGTTCTAGTCAGCGCAACTTCACGATTCAGTTTTTCACCCGCGTAGTGCAGCGACAGAAGCAGTCCGAGACCCAATGCATAGCTTGCGAGAGAAAAGGCGACTGCCCGCGAAACACCGGATCCCCAATCGCTATCCGCCATTACCAAGGGGCCCGCCGCAAGGAGGATAAAAAATGTTGTGAGCAGGTATCGAAACAGCCGGCGCGTCCGAACTGATGTCAACATATCACCAGCATGCCGCTGCAGCAGACCAGGCCCTGTAGCATCACCCTCACCCGCAAACAATGCCACGAGCTCGCGTGAGCCCGCAACCGATGCCTTCCCGTATGCTCGGTGAAGCGTTGTTCGCACCGTCGATGGCTTCGTACCCGTCTCCCTGGCAATTTCCGCCGGCGTTTTCCCTTTGAGCAGCAGTCGAACAAACTGCTCTTCTCGAGGCGACAGGGCAGGGGAAAACACCCCCGCATCGAATGGGTCGGACGTGCGAGGGGTATCCGAATTGTTGTCCCGTTTCTCCCTTAGCAATGTGCATACGAAGGCGGCAACAGCAATAGCGGACCCCATCGACAGTGATGCAATGACTGCGGCATCGCTTGCAAAGTATGCCACCTCGACAGCCGGAACAAGGCCAATGGGAACTGCTACAAGCACAGAACGGGCAAACACGTCGCCCTGCCCCCGACCAAAGGCGCGGGGACAGCAAAGCAGCGGGACCGCAGCCAATACGAGATAGACCAGCGGAATTAAAAGCACGAGGCCAATTGATGCGGCCGTTACAGAGGGCATCCCCCATGGCTCGGGAACGACTCTCCATGAAATTCGACAGCAAAACAGCAGGCAAGACAGGACAACTATTGTTTCTGCAAAAAGCGTGCTCTGCGATCGGCGGGTCCCCCTTTCGCCGTCCCGCGCCGCCCCCCGTATCAAAGGAGAGCCCGCCGTATCCCAAATTACATATGAGAGGAGCAACGACCCAGTGAAGCACAAGGCACACGAAACACGATGCAACAACCAGATTGGTGCAAACACGATTGGAATAGAATCTCCGCGAGCATAGAAGGCCAAGTCGACCCATTCGGGAACCACCGCAATAGCAGCAAGGAAAACACCGAAGACGCCAAGGCGACCCGGCCGTCTTATTTCTCTCCCCTTGCGGAGCGCAACACCATGACCAAACGCCGCGAGGCATGCGCCAAGGATAACGAGCCAGGTCATTGCACCTGATGCCAAGCCGATTGAAGATGAAAACCGGTGATAAGGGGTAACCGCCATTACGACGAGCGCAATGGCGAAAGCAGATGTGGCAGAACAGCGGGAAAAGAGCATATGACCTCCATAGCGTGTCATTATATCGCTCGGGCTGCTCGTTTATCTCCACGCCCACACCAGCCAGCATCAACGATTCAGGCGAACTCCAATCCGAGCCAGATCACGGTTCAGCTTTTGTCCGCAGTCCCCGCATCAAAGCGGGATGCGGTTTCCTTTTGAGCGTCGATCTGGAAACTGTATCCCGTTCTGAGTCAATATTCTGGGACGCAGTTTCCGCAGCACACCCCATTCGGAAAGCGTGTCCCAGTATTTGGCCGCAAACTGGGGCGCGCTTTCCGGATGGGTCGAGACGAAGGCCAAGCCAGACAGGCAGCCTCGCATCCCGCCATCCTCGCCATCCGCCTGAGCGTGCTACACTAGCAGCATCTATGCCACCGCGAACGGCTCGGCCCCGCGCCCGCCGCTCGCAAACGAACTTTAAACGCACGAGGGTTGGCCATGCCGCTTTTCTCGCAACATACCGCCCGGTTCTCGCCGGACGTTCCCTTGGAGGGCACTAGCTCTCGCGAGCTGCTCAAGCGGTACCAGCCGCTCGAGACGCTTGCGACCGGCGGTTTTGGCTCCATCGAGATTTGCCGCGACACGCATCTGCGCCGTCGCGTGGCCATTAAGCGCATCCCCCTTATCAACGGCGCCGGCATGCCCGCCAGCGACATCATGGACGTGCTGCGCGAGGCGCATACCGCCGCCATGCTTCAACATCCCAATATCGTGCAGGTTATCGACTTTACGCACGACACCGCCTATGCCTACCTGGTTATGGAGTATGTCGACGGTATGTCGTTGGCCGAGTTTTTGCATCGCGTGGACGGCCACTCGCTCACCTTTGACGAGGCCGCGGCCATTGCCGACGCGCTGGGTCAGGCACTCACCTTTGCCCATGCAAACGGCGTGCTTCATCTGGACATAAAGCCCGCCAATGTGCTTATCGACCATTCGGGCAATGTAAAGCTCACCGACTTTGGCATGGCGCGGCTGTCGTCCGCCGGCGGCTTTGGCGGATCGCGCGGCGGCACCATCGGCTACATGCCGCCCGAGCAGCTCGATATCGAGACCGGCACGGTCGACGAACGTGCCGATGTCTTTGCCCTTGCCTGCGTGATCTACGAGGGCCTGTGCGGCAGTGCCCCCTTTATGGCGGCCACGCCTGCCGACTCGCTCGACCGCATCATCGGCGGCGCCACCTATCCCAGCGAACTGATCCCTCACTTTCCCCCGGGGGCCGAGGCGGCGCTCATGAGCGCTCTCTCCCCCATGCCGCAAGACCGCCCCGATAGCATTGAGGCATTCTGCGACCGACTCCTTGCCGGCTTAGGAAGCGTGCGCGAAGGCCGTCGCAGCTTGGAGCAGATGGTGGGCGAACTTTCAGATGACGAGTGCGCGGCAGACGATATGGAGTCGCTACCCTACGAAGATGACACCGTCGAGATCGACCCCGCGCTTGGTTGGGCGGGCTCGCGCTGGAGCCACGCGCGCAACTACACCATGCGCGGCATCTCAGCGCTCTCATGCGGAGCCTTTAGCTTTTTGCTTATGCAGACAGCCGGCGTCGCGGCGCTTCCCGGGCTGGTCGTGGCGGCCATCGCGATCGGTGCGGCAGCCGGCCTGGCCCCGCAGATCGGCTCGGCCATCTCGACCGTGGGCTTTTTGGTGCTCATGGCCAACGCCACCATGCAGGCGCAGGGCATCCTGTCGATGCTGCCCGTCGCGGTGCTCTTTGCCGCCACCATGTCCGGTTGGTGGATCGCCTGGGGCCGCACCGAGGCAGCTGCGAGCACGACGCTCACCTGCGCGCTTGCGCTGGGCTGCCTCACCGGCGACGCCCTCCTTGCCGCCGGAGCCGCCGCGAGCATCGCGGCGTTTTGGCTCGGCCCGGCAAGCGCCGCGGCAGCCACGGGCATGGGCGCACTCTTTGCCCGCCTTGCTGCAGCGGCTCTCTCTGCGGGAGGCGTACTGGGGCTTAGCAATGTCGCCGCAGCGCTGGGAGACGCGCTCCTTCTCGCTGCAATCGTGCTGGTTGCAGCAACAGCCGCGGCAACATCGCTGCTGCTCAATGCTCATGCCAAGCGCGCCGAGCAGGGATCGAACCTTGCCGCCATCGTCGCAATTGCCGTCGCCGGCATCGGCTCGGCCGTATCGTTTTGTCTTGCACACCATATGGAAATTGCCAGCCTTGCGGGCCCGGTCGTCGCCAAGGCGGCGGTTACGGGAATCCTATCCTCTATAATCGTCGGGATATGCCTTTATTTGCTCGGATACCAAAGAACCTATACGGAGAGTGATCTTTCGTGAACTTCCTGAACATCTTCGAGGACCACGTGGCCGGCATCTTCGGTGCCACCCGTGCCCCGTTCTCCTTTAAGAAGCTTGCCAAGCAGGCCGCTCGCGACATGGAGGATCAGACTCTGGTGATCAACGGCGTCAACACCGCGCCGGCGCTCTATACCATCCTGATTGCCGCCGACGACGATCCCATGCTCGCCCCGTTCTATCCCGAGCTTTCGCGCGAGGTCCGCGAGTTTGTGAAAGCGCAGGCCGAAAAGCGCCGCTACGTCTTTGTCGGCGAGCCCCTCGTTCGCTTTATGATCGACCCGCAGCTGCGCGGCGGCAAGTTCTCGGTCTTTGCCGAGAACGTCGATGCCCCCACGCTCGGTCGCCTGTACGAGGAAGAGCGCGCCTACCAAAACGGCCTGGGCCAGAACAACTCGGCCGCGAGCCGTGCCGCCAGCGCCCCGCGCGCCGGCCAGCAGCAGTTTGCCGCTCCGCAGCAACACCCCGCTGCTATGCCGCAGCAGCAGCCGGCACCTCGTGCTGCCACTCCCGACCCGCTTGCCGTGGCCGACCCCTTTGCGCCCAATATGCCCGACCCTGCCGCCGCACCCATTCCCGTGCCCCAAACCGTCTCGCGCGACGCGCTTGCCGGCATGGGCGGAGCCGCCGCGACCGGCGCCGCCGCTGGCCTTGGCGCCGCAGCCAGCATCGCCTCCAACATGGCAAGCTCTCGCGCCCCGCAGCGTCCGCTCGCCCAGCTCGTCGACGTCGTGAGCGGCGAGAGCCACGCCATCACCTCCGCACAGGTGACCATCGGTCGCGAGCGCTCGGTTTCCGACATCGCCCTGCGCGACCCCAACGTGTCGCGCCGTCATGCCCAGCTCACCTTTACCGGCTCGGACTGGTCGATCGAGGACCTCAACTCCACCAATGGCACGCTCGTCAACAACCGCCGCATCACGCGCTGCCCGCTGCGCAACGGCGACCTGCTGACGTTTGGCCTGAGCACGTTCGAATTTAGGGGATAGTCGCTTATGAACATCGATATCGTCCTGTTTGCAGGCCGCATCGTCCTGGTCGTCCTGCTCTATATCTTCCTGTTTGCCGTCATGAAGACCGGCGTGGGGCTCGTCCGCGGTCAACGCCGCGACTCGGCCATCTGGACGATCGATGTGGACAAGGGCCCGCGCGGCATCCGCGGCATCCACGTGGATATGCTCGGCCCCGTCATCGTCGGCCGTTCGCCGTCGTCGGACATCTGCATTAACGAACCGTTTGTCTCGGCCTCGCATGCGCGTTTTTCGCTGCAGGGCCCGGCACTTATTATCGAGGACCTCAACTCGCTTAACGGCACGCTCGTCAACGGCCGCCAGCTGGTGGAGCCCGCAACGCTGCGCGAGGGCGACGAAGTCCAGATTGGCGACGTGGTCATGAAGGTGAACCGTCGATGATCGACGAGGAGAACAAGTCCGCAACCATGCCAGAGACGTCGGCCGCCCCCGCGGCCGCGCCGGCTCATGCCGCCCCGACGGGCCCTGCGCCCGTGGAGCCCGAGGACACTGTGTTCTCCCTGCCTCTTTCGCATGTAACGCAAGAATATCCGACGCTGACCGACGACGAGGATGCCGAGGACAACGCTGACGGCGGCACCGCCCCCATCGGCGTGCACGCCGCTGCCGAGCAGCCCGCGGTCCCGCAAGACATGCCCGCGCCGGCTCACTTTGCCGAACCCGTCGCCACGGCGATTACCGAGAGCTCCGCGGTATTTGCGGCTCCCGAGCCCGCGGCACCGGTGTTTCCCGTAGCGCCGGCACCCGCCGCAGCGCCCGAGTCCGCATCTGCACCGGAACCCGCGGCGGCGCCCTCCCCCGCGGACGCATCGGCGCCCGAAGCCATGCAGTCTGTAACCGAAGACGTACCCGCAGCAACGACGGAGGATGTCTCCCAATCCCACGGCACGCCCGCGCCCGCGCACTTCGCGACGCCCGAGTCTGCAGCCGTCGCCCCGCAAGACGACGAGCCTGTCGACCGTACAACCGAAGAGCCCGCCACGCCCAACGTCAACGACCCGAGCAACGATGCCGACACCGTCTCGCCCGGCGATACGGCCGAGATTGACGTTGCCGCCGTGGAGGCCAAGCTTAAGGACCCCGGCTCGACCATGAGTTTTGAGCCGCTGACCGACGAGCGCATCGAGACTGACTCGACCTACGACGCCGGCACGACCACGCAGCTCATGTGGGGCGCCCGCTCCGATGTTGGCTGTGTGCGCCCGCATAACGAAGACTCCTATCTGGTGCAATCGCCGCTCTTTTGCGTATGCGACGGCATGGGCGGCCACGCCGCCGGTGAGGTAGCCTCCTCCATCGCCGTCGAGACCATTGCCAAGACAGCGCCGCAGGCAGCCGACGCCGCACGACTGGCGGCCGCCGTCGAAGCTGCAAACGCCGCGGTCATCGAGGCTGCGCTCAACGGGCTTGGCAAGCCCGGCATGGGCTGCACGGCAACCTGCGCCTATATCGAAAACGACATGCTCGCCATCGCCCACGTGGGCGACTCGCGCGCCTATCTGCTCCACGAGGGCACGCTCATCCGCGTGACCCGCGACCACTCCTATGTGGAGGAGCTCGTGGACGCCGGCGAAATTACGGCAGACGAGGCTCGCGTCCACCCCAACCGCTCAGTCATCACCCGCGCGCTGGGCTCGGATCCCGCCATGTATGCCGACCACTTTACCCTGCATATCGAGGAAGGCGACCGCCTGATCCTGTGCTCGGACGGTCTTTCGAGCATGATTCCCGATAGCGATATCGAAAACATCGCCACACAGTCCTCGACCGCGCAGATTTGCGTCGACAACCTTGTTGACGCGGCACTGGTCGCCGGCGGGCATGACAACGTCACCGTGCTTGTCGTTGACCTGGTCGACGATGGCGTCATGCGCGAGGCAAAGCGCGTCCGCCGCCGCAACATCACCATTGCCACCGTACTGGGCATCGCTTTTGTGCTGGCGGCAGCCATCTGGGCCTACGCAGGCATCACCGGCTCGTACTACCTGGGCACCTACAAGGACACCGTCGCGGTCTACCGGGGCATTCCCGGCAAGCCGCTCGGCCTTAAGCTGCACTGGCTCGACAGCACGACCACCATCAAACTGTCCGACCTGCCCGAAGACACACAAAATCGCCTTAAGGCAGGTATTCAGCAGACGAGCATCGACGACGCACAGGACACCATCTCCAAGTACCGCCATCAGATCGACGAGGAGCAGACCCGTCAGGTGATCGACGCGCAAACGATCCGCAATAACACCGACCAGGGTTCGACCTCCGAATCGGATTCCGAGAATACCGCCGAACAGTCCGCCGAGGCCGAAGCCTCCGATAAGAATTAGAAAGGGAGTGCCGCTTATGAGTCGCCGCAACACCGAGCTGCTCTTGCTCATCGCCTCGGCGTTCCCCGTCATCCTGCTGTATGCGATGTACGTGCTCACCGCAGGCGCCGCCATCTCGTTTGAGACACTTGCCGTTCCGATCGGTCTCTTTGCCGCCTTCGCCGCGGCGCATATCGCCGTGCGCATTCTGGCACCCGGCGCCGACCCGGCCATCCTGCCCATCGTCTTTGTTCTTTCGGGCATTGGCATCACGTTTGTGACGCGCTTGGCGCCCACGCTCGCCATCTCGCAGCTCGTCATCCTGTTTATCTCGGTGGCGTTGATGGTAGGTACGCTTGCGCTGGTCAAAAACCTCGACGTAGTCATGCGCTACAAGTACACCTTTGGCATCATCGGCATCATCTTGCTGATGCTGCCCATCTTTATCGGCACCACGATCTCGGGCTCTAAACTGTGGATTCGCATCGCCGGCTTTACCATTCAGCCCGGCGAGTTCGCCAAGGTCTTTATCGTGCTGTTCCTAGCCGGTTACCTGGCCGAGAACCGCGAACTGCTCTCTATCTCCAACCGCAAGATCTTGGGTCTTAAGATTCCGCGTCTGCGCCTGCTGCTGCCGCTGTTCGCAGTCTGGGGCGTATGCCTGCTCGTCGTTGTCTTCGAACGTGACCTGGGCTCGGCCTTGCTGTTCTACACCATCTTCTTGCTGATGCTCTACGTTGCCACGGGTCGCTTCTCGTATGTCATCATCGGCCTTGTGCTCTTGGCCGTGGGGGCCGTGGGTGCTTACAAGTTCCTGTCGCACGTCCAGGTTCGTTTCCAGATCTGGGCCGATCCCTTTAAGGATGCACAGGGCCAGGGCTACCAGATTGTCCAGTCCCTCTTCTCGCTGGCCGACGGCGGCCTTGTTGGCGTCGGCATTGGCAACGGCATGGCCAACAACATCCCCGTCGTCGAGTCCGACTTTATCTTCTCGGCTATCGGCGAGGAGATGGGCCTTTTGGGCGGTGGCGCCGTTCTTATCCTGTTTATGCTCTTTGCCGTACGTGGCCTGACCACGGCAGCCCGTGCCAAGTCCGACCTTGCCGCCTTTAGCGCCACTGGTCTTACGGCCGCCATCAGCTTCCAGGCGTTCTTGATCGTTGGCGGCGTTACCCGCCTGATCCCGCTGACCGGCGTCACCCTGCCCTTTATGAGCCAGGGCGGCTCCTCGCTGCTGGCAAGCTTTATCATCGTCGCGCTGCTGCTGCGCGCCGGTGACGAGGCAACCGGTCGCGAGGCCGAGCTCACCGGCACCGGCACCATGGCCGCCATCACCGACGACCAGGTCGCCTCGGCGGTCTCCCCGGCTGGCACGCGCTTCGCCACCTCGTCTTCGCACAACCGCGGCAGCCACTCCGCCGGCTCGCGCATGCGCCGTCGCCTGCTCGACACGCCCGAATCCGGTGTGCTCGGCCGCGTGGCGCTCGCCAATCGACTGACCCGCGCCGTGCTCGCCTTTACGGCACTATTCGCCATCCTTATCGGCAACCTCACCTATGTCCAGGTCATCAAGGCCAAGGACTATCAGGACATGCCGACCAACAACCACACCATCGCCCGCTCCAAGTACATCCAGCGCGGCTCCATCATCACGTCCGACGGCGTGACGCTGGCCGAGTCGCTGCAACAGGAAGACGGCACCTACGCCCGCTCCTACCCCAACGGAAACATGGCCGCTCACGTGGTGGGCTATGTAAGCCAGCAGTACGGCACCGCTGGTGTCGAGAGCGTCATGAACGAAACGCTCACCGGCTCCAAGGATTACTCCAGCTGGGACAACGCCCTCGCGTCGCTCGCGGGCCAAAACCAACCGGGCAACACCGCCAAGCTCACCATCGACTCGCGCATCCAGACGGCTGCCGAGCAGGCACTCAAGGGCTTTAAGGGTGCCGTGGTGGTTATGGATCCGCGCACCGGCGCGGTCCTCGCATGCGCAAGCTCGCCCACCTATGACAACACCAACATCGATGCCCTGATGCAGTCGGGCGGTGGCGAGGACGGCTCCATGTACGACCGCGCCATGGACGCTCTCTATACCCCGGGCTCGACCTTTAAGGTCGTCACACTCTCCGCGGCGCTCGAAACCGGCACCGCCAGCCTTACCAGCACGTACCAGGCGCCCGGCTCCATGGATATCGGCAACGCGCCGGTCACCAATTACGCCAACGAGAGCTACGGTACCATCAGCCTGCAACAGGCCTTTGCCGTTTCGTCCAACGTCGTCTTTGGCCAGGTGGCCAACGAGATCGGCGCCAGCTCGCTCGTCCAGTTTGCCAACGCCTTTGGTTACGGCCAAAAGCTCGGTCAGGACCTGACCACCGCGGCCTCCATCATGGCCGACCCCTCGCTCATGACCGAGTGGGAGACCGCCTGGGCAGGCGCCGGCCAGCCTGTCGGCATGGACCACACGCCAGGTCCGCAGACCACCGTCATGCAAAACTGCGTGATAGCGGCGGCCATCGCCAACAGCGGCGTGGTCATGGACCCGTTCTTCGTGGCCCAGGTGCTCG